>JBDTZF010000038.1:0-20802 GCA_040005265.1 Verrucomicrobiota bacterium | reverse complement strand
GGAAAATCGCAGCGCTCGCGAAACTCGAGCTCCTGCTGGAAGTAGCCGGCGAAATCATGGTGCCGGGCAAACTGGATCGAGGGTGAAAACGGCGTGTAAGTCTGGACAAACACTTCGCCCGGCGTTTCGCCGCGGCCGGCCCGGCCCGCTACCTGGGTAAGAAGTTGAAACGTGCGTTCGCCCGCGCGGAAATCGGGGAGATGCAACGCCAGATCGGCATTAATGATGCCGACGAGAGTGACGTTCGGAAAATGCAAACCTTTTGCGATCATCTGTGTGCCTACGAGGATGTCGATCTTGCCGCTGCGAAAACTGAGAAGCGTTTCGCGATACGCCTGTTTGCGCGTCATCGAATCGGCATCCATACGGCGCACGACTGCCTTCGGAAAAATCTGCGCTACGGTCGATTCCACCTTCTCCGTACCGAACCCGGCGTAGATCAGCGCGTCTTTACCACAGGCCGGACATTTTTTTGGCACAGCTGCGGTGTGTCCGCACAAATGACAACTGAGTCGCGCAACGTGGCGATGAAACGTAAGGGACACGCTGCAATTCGGGCAGCGGCTTGCTTCTCCGCAATCGCTACACAGCAACGATGTGGAAAAACCGCGCCGATTTAGAAACAAAATCGTCTGCTCGCGTTTCTCCAGCCGGTCGGCCATGGCCGCGCGCAATTTGTCCGATAAAATGGAGATCGATTTTTGTTTGCGGCGTTCCTGACGAAGATCGACAACACGCATGAGCGGCATTTGTTTTTCGTCGATACGCTGACTGAGGGTGGCCAGGCGATACTTGCCAGTAGTGGCGTTGTGATAACTCTCGAGTGACGGCGTGGCGCTGCCCAGAACTACCACGCACTTCTCGATTTTCGCGCGCACGACTGCGACGTCGCGGGCGTGATACCGCGGCGCTTCCTCCTGCTTGTATGTGTTTTCGTGTTCCTCGTCGACGACGATGAGCCCGAGATTTTTGAGCGGCGCGAATACCGCGCTGCGCGGCCCGATGGCGATCTGAGCGCGGCCCGAATGGATCTTGTGCCATTCATCGTGGCGTTCGCCTTCGGATAAATGGCTGTGCAACACCGCGACCGTATCCGGTCCTTCGGCGAAACGGCCTTTGAACCGCTCAACCGTTTGGGGAGTGAGTGAGATTTCCGGGACGAGCACGATCGCGGTGCGCCCGCGCTCGAGCGTGGCGCGGATCGCCTGTAAATAAATTTCCGTTTTGCCGGAGCCCGTGACGCCGTGGAGCAATATCGGACGCGCGCTCTCTGGCGCATCGAGCGCCTGGCCGATCTCCTCGAGCGCGAGCGCTTGCTCGGAATTTAGAATTAGATTCGAGGTCGGCATGAATTGCTCGTCGCCATGCGGATCGCGCGCCACAGATTCCTCGCGTAGTTCCGCCAGGCCGCGTTTTACCAGGGCACGCAGCGTTTGGTTATCGAGCGACGTTTTTCGCAGGAGATCCGCCGCGCGCACGGGCGTTTCCAGCCGCGCTATTGCCTCCAGGAGTTCGGCCTGCCGCGGCGCGCGCTTCTGCAATTTTGCGAGTTCGCGCTGCCAGTCCGGCTCGGACTCGATCTTGCGCCCGGGCTGGACGAAAAGTTGTTTTTTCCAACTGACTTCGGCGCGCCGGATTACTTGCGGGAGCAAACTGCGCATAACCGCTTCGATCGGACAGCAATAATAAGCGCCGATCCATCTCGCGAGCTCGAGCAATTGCTCGCTCAATACGGGCGCCTCACCCACAATCGCTTCGATGGCGCGAATTCCTGTCGCCTCACTGCGCTCAAGAGTCGCCACGACGGTGGCGAGGCCTGATTTATCGCGGAATGGAACCCGCACCCGCGAGCCGATCGCGACGCGTTCGGCCAGACTTTCCGGGACGGAATAGTCCAACTCGCGATGGATCGCGCGATCAATTATCACCCGGACAAAGGAGGGCTTTATCATTTCTTTGGCCGGAATTTAATTGATCATGGGCAACGATGCATCGATTGATGCTGCCTGGTGAGGTTTTTATTTAAACTGGTTCTTTGTGCGTTGCTGGCGCTGGCAGCAGGGTTTGTCTACGTAGCCATTCGCACGGGCGACCCGGTTTATACACTTTACGAATGGGCCAGCCCGGCGCGGTTTCGGCAATACGATAGCCTGATCCGCTCGGTGGCTGCCGAAAATCAGCTGGACCCAATGCTGGTGAAAGCGGTGGTCTGGCGCGAGAGCCGGTTCGATCCGCAAAAATACGGCAGCGCCGGCGAGCGCGGGCTGATGCAGGTAAGCGAAAAAGCGGCCGGTGAATGGGCCCGTGAAAATAAGACCGATAATTTCCGGGCAGAAGATCTTTTCGATCCTAAAACAAATCTACAGGCGGGCAGCTGGTATCTGCGCCGGGCCGTGCAGCACTGGGAATACCAGTCCGATCCGGTCCCCTTCGCGCTCGCTGAATACAACGCCGGAGCAAGTCGCGCTCAGCGCTGGGCCGGTGGCAACGGGAATAGCGCGCCCATGGCGGCTCGGGATTTTGTCCATAACATCAATTTTCCCGGCACGCGCAAGTACATCGATCAAATCATGGAGCGTTACGAATTCTACAAACACCGTGGAAGGATGTAGAAGTTTCGGAGTGGTGGAGAGTTGAAGCGTTGAAGATGAAAGCGTTACTCCTCAATCAAGCGAACTCGCTGCCGATTTCTGAGTTGAGAGATATCGCTCGCTCGATGGACGAACGCAGCGGCGTAGCCACACCTCGCTGCTGAAGCGTTTTGACTACGATTTCGGTGGGGATATTCCCAACCAGAGCATCTTGCGCGAAGGGACAACCTCCAAGGCCTCCAAGCGCCGAGTCGAACCGGCGGCAACCCGCATCGTAAGCGGCCAGAACCTTGGCAGCCGCGTCAGCACGCCTGCTGTGCAAATGGACGCCAATTTCAAGATTGTCCGACCACTTGATCGCAGCGGAGAAAACGCGTTGAATTAGTTCGGGCACTGCGACACCCACGGTGTCCGCCAATGAGATCGCGCGAATGCCAAGCGCAGAAATCTTCTCAATCGCGTTCGCCAGTTCTGTTTCACTCCATGAATCGCTGTACGGATTCCCAAACGCCATCGAGATGTAGGCGACAATGCCGGTCTTCGTCTCGTCCGCGCGCGTCTTGATTGTCTCCAGCGTCCGATAACTTTCCTCGGGCGTTTGGTTCTGGTTCCGGCGCAAGAACGCCTCCGAGATCGAGTACGGGTAACCGAGAGTCGTGACCCGTCCGGTTGCGATTGCGCGCTCCGCCCCTTTTTCGTTTACCACGATCCCGATGATTTCCACGTCTTTCGGCGGATCGAATCCAGTCAGCACTTCCTCGCTGTCCGCCATCTGCGGCACCGCCCTTGGCGAAACGAAACTGACGGCGTCGATATGTTTGAATCCAGCGTCGACGAGCGTGCGCAGATATTTGATCTTGAGCGCCGTCGGGATCTGCCGCCGCAATCCCTGCCACGCGTCGCGCGGACATTCGATTAATTTCACGGGCTCGTTTGGCATCTTGGTGGCGTTCGGTTGATGTAATTGTATCACGACGTGACAGCGGGGTCACCGGCCCAGCTACAACCACCTGGCATCGACGTGGTGCGAATCTTCGCTAAACATCAAGTGTGACCAAAGAGGAAATAGCCGGCGTGTTGCAGCAGATCGCGACGCTGATGGAGCTGAAGAACGAAAATCCGTTTAAGATCCGGGCCTACGCCAACGCGGCGCGTGCGCTCGAAACGTTCGGTGGAAATCTCGCCTCGCTGGAGGATGAGGAAGCACTCGGGAAAATTCCGGGCATTGGGAAGAGCATCGCCGAGAAAATCAAGGAGCTAGCGGCAACGGGCTCATCAAAATATTTCGAAGAATTGCGCGGCGAATTTCCGCCGGGACTTTTGGGATTGTTTTCGCTTCCCGGTCTCGGCGCCAAAAAGATTAAGGCGCTTCATGATAAGCTCCAGATCAGCTCGATCGAGCAGTTACTGACAGCGTGCGAATCCGGGCGTATCGCCGAATTACCCGGCTTTGGCGAAGCGACCCAGCAAAAGCTCGTCGAGGCGATCGGGAAACGCGCGCAGCACGCGGGCTCGTTTCAATTCGGCGTAGTCGCCGCGGAAGCGGAAACGCTTCGCTCCGATCTGGCGGCTCATCCGGATGCGACCCATGTCGATGTTGCCGGAAGTTACCGGCGCCGGAAGGAGATCGTGCGCGATCTCGATCTTATCGTGGCAACCAAGAAGCCGGCGGCGATCACGAAGTTCTTCGTCGAACATCCGCTGGTTGAGTCGATCATTGCCCAAGGCCCGACGAAGACGAGCGTGCGTCTGCGTTCCGGCATTCAGAGCGATCTCCGTGTTATCAGCGCAGCCGAGTATCCGTTCGCTCTTAATTATTTTACCGGAAGCAAGGAGCACAACATTGAGATGCGGAATCGCGCGCTCAAACGCGGCTGGACGCTGAACGAATATCGACTGGCGCCGTTGCCGCCGGAAGGTAGGGGCGGTTCACCCGAACCGCCCGCCGAGACGAAGGAGAGCGCAAGCCGCGGACGATTGAGGTCAATCGCCCCTACCACCAAGGCGAAATCGGAAAGGAAAACGGTGGTAACAAAAATTCCGCGAATAAGCGAGGAAGCCGATTTGTATCGCGCGGTCGATCTCGATTTTATTCCGCCGGAGCTGCGCGAAAATTACGGCGAGTTTGAAGCGGCTGAAAACCATACCCTTCCGAAATTGATCGAGAAAGAGAACCTCCGTGGCACATTTCATTGTCACACACTCGCGAGTGACGGCCACAATTCTCTGGAAGAGATGGCCGAAGCCGCAAGGGAACTCGGTCTCGAATATCTCGGGATTGCCGATCACAGCCGCAGCTCGATCCAGGCGCACGGAATTGACGAACCTAAACTTCGCACCCAAATCGCTTCGATTCGCACGCTAAACAAGAAGTTCGAAGACTTCCGCATTTTTGCCGGCGTGGAATGCGACATTTTGCGCGACGGCTCGCTTGATTTTCCGGACGAGGTGCTGTCGCAACTCGATTACGTTGTTGTGTCGGTGCATTCAGTCTTCGGTCTGAGCGAAGCCGACATGACCACACGGGTCGTCCGTGCGATCGAAAATCCGTTCGTGACCATGCTGGCGCATCCAACCGGCCGTCTGCTTTTAAAACGCGATGCCTACCAGATCAACATTCCAGAGGTTCTGGATGCGGCGGCGCGCACAGGCACCTGGATCGAGCTCAATGCCGCGCCGAAACGGCTCGATCTCGATTGGCGCTGGTGGCCGCTGGCCAAACAAAAAGGAGTAAAATGCGTGATCAATCCGGACGCGCATCGCACTGAGCGCTTGCAGGATTTGTGGTTCGGCATCGGTATCGCGCGCAAAGGATGGCTAACAAAAGCGGACGTCGTGAATTGCCTGCCGTTGAGCAAGATCGAGAACGCGCTGGGTGCAAAGCGCTCGGCAGCCTAAGCACCGCTCAATCTCGCTTCGGCCAGATCCAGATCGCGTTGAATCCGACGCAACGCGTCGTCGCTGATCACGCGTTCATTGCGCAGGCGGATAATAGTTTCGCGTTCGACGTCGAGCGCTTTTCGCTGAAGCCGCTGATATTGAGGCGTAGCGATTTCGCCACGGCAGTCATCGGGATTATCAGCGCAAAGCTCCAGTTGGCCGACCCGCTCTCCGTACTCGGCGCGCAATCGGGCAACGGCCTCGTCGGAAACTTCCGGCTTGGCACCGAGCCGCGCCAGCAATGCAAGGGCGGCCTTGTTCGCTTCGAGGCGCGCGACGCGTTCTTCTTCGTCAGTCGCTCCGTCGCCCTTGACCCGGAGTTTTCGGATTACTAACGGCAGAGTGAGACCCTGGAAGACAAGGGTCGTGAGAATTACGGAGAAGGTGAGAAACAAAATGTAATCCCTGCCCGGTAGCGCGCTGCCATCCAGCAGAAGGAACGGCAGGGCGAAGGCAGCGGCGAGCGAGATGACCCCCCGCATCCCGGACCAAGCGATCACAGCGACGTGTTGCCATGGCGGGGTGGGCTCTTTCGCGCAGACCCTCTTACTTAATAAGAAGGGCAGATACGCGCCGGCGAAAACCCACGCGATTCGCACGAGCACGACCGCCCCGCTGATTAGAAGTGCGTTCTCGATGGGCACAAGAAGGGATGAGGCCCCTAGCGAGCGAAGGATTCCCGGTAATTGCAAACCGATCGTGGTGAAAACGAAGCCGTTGAGGAGAAACACGACAATTTCCCAAAAGGCGAATGCTTGCAGGCGATATCGAGCGCTCAGAATCAAGGGTGAATGCCAGCCGAGATAAATCCCGGCAGCCACGACGGCGAGTACGCCCGATGCATGCATCCGCTCCGCCGGCAGATAGGCAAGAAACGGCGTGAGCAGTGAAATCGTGATTTGAACCGGAGGATCGTCCAAGTGCCGATGCACCCAGCGAATCGCGACCCCGATCAGCAAACCAAACCCAATCCCGCCAGCCGCGGCCCAGGTGAATTGCAAGGCGGCATGGCCTAACGAAAATTGTCCGGTCAAGAGCGCGGCGACCGCAAATTGCAGCGCAACCAGCGCGGTCGCGTCGTTCACCAGGCTCTCGCCTTCGAGGATGCTGACAATCCGATGCGGCACAGACAACCGACGAATGACACTGGTGGCTGCGACGGCGTCAGGTGGCGAAACGATCGCACCGAGCGCGAAAGCCGCCGCCCACGGCAGCGATGGGATCAATGAATGCGCGACCCACGCCACCACGACCATCGTGAAGAGAACCAGGCCGAACGCGAGCAGCAGAATCGCACGCAAGCTTCGCCGGAAATCGCGCCACGAAGTAAAGAGTGCGGCTGGATAAAGGAGCGGCGGCAAAAAGAAATAGAAAACAATATTAGGATCGAGCTTCAGCTCCGGCAGATGCGGGATGAAACTTAGAAGCAAGCCAACGAGGACCAGCACGACTGGATACGGCAGCGCCACTTTGCGGGCAAACAGCACCGACGCCGCAACAACCGCGAAGAGAAGAACGATGATTTCCGCCTGGTGCATTTCCTAGATTTGTAGCCGAGGGCGTCGGCCCAGGCTCCCGAAAAAATACGCAAAGAACCGCCGTCAGCGACCACCGACTGCAACCTTTGCCCGCGACCGGTTTGCCTGTAGTTCAGCCAAATGTTTCTCCGACCAGCGGCAGAGCCCATTTAATGGTTCGATCAAGGTTCGCCCGAGCCGAGTTAGCGAATATTCCACCTTGGGCGGAACGACCGGATACACTTTGCGCTCAACGAGACCGTCCCGCTCGAGGCTTCGCAAAGTTTGAGTCAGCATTTTTTGCGAAATGCCGCCGATCTCGCGCTGCAGGCCGGCATAACGCATCGTCCCGAGCGCGAGGATCTGAATGATAAGCGCGGTCCATTTGTCGGCGATCCGGTCGAGCACGAGCCGGGAAGGACATTGCGGCTCCAAAACAGAAGGGGGCGAAGACGCTTTGGGCATGGCCTTTTGTATCCTAAACAAAAACCGGGGGCAACCCCCCAAATAGGCTGTATCAGCAGGATCGACATGTAGTTGACGTCTGGTTTGGTCGGTTCGAAATCTGAATTACGACAACGGTAGATTTTCCCAGAAAAGGTGGAAAAAGAGAGCGCGGCCGCGCGCGCCGGTCTGCGCGAGGGTGACGTGATCGTTGCGTTCAACAGAAGCCCATTGGCAGCGTCCACGAACTGCACAAGATCCTCATGGGCGAACAAATCGGAGTGCCGGCCGAAATTACAATCATTCGGCACACGGAAAAATTGACCTTGTCGATCCTGCCTGCGAAGTCGCCTGCCAGGCCATAGCTTTATGCGAAGGTCTGGAGGAATGGAGCGAGCGGAACGAGCTACATAGACGGTTGCGCCGCAAGGGTAGCGGCGAGAGAATCGGGAGAAGAACGAGTCAATCTCATGTTTCCCCGACTGTTTGAATCGCTGTGAAAGCTCTTGTCATTGGCTCTGGTGGCCGCGAACACGCGCTCGCCTGGAAATTGAAACAATCGACGGAGATCGATCGGATTTATTGCGCGCCCGGTAACGCTGGAACGGGCGCAATCGGCGAAAACGTTGGCATCAAGGCAACCGACCTGCCGGCATTGGTCCGCTTCACGAAAGAGAACAATGTCGATCTTACCGTAGTTGGGCCCGACGATCCGCTCGCGGCTGGAATTGCCGATCTTTTCCAAGCCGAAAAGCTGCGCATTTTCGGTCCGACGAAATCAGCTGCGCGCCTGGAGTCATCGAAGATCTTTGCGAAAGAACTGATGGCCACGCAAAAAATCCCTACCGCGCAGGCCAAGACATTTTCAAGCAGCGACGAAGCGGTTCGTTACTGTGGGCGGCTTCAATTTCCGGTCGTGATCAAGGCCGACGGACTCGCGCTGGGCAAGGGCGTGATCATTGCTCCCGACGCCGCGACGGCAAGATCAACGATTGATGAGATGATGAATCAAGGCCGTTTCGGCGAGGCTGGCCGGCGCGTTGTGATCGAGGAATTTTTGTGCGGCTCCGAGTGTTCGCTCCACGCGCTAGTGGATGGCAAGAATCATCTGCTTTTGGAAACAGCGCGCGACCACAAGCGCGCTTTCGATGGCGACCGTGGTCCAAACACCGGCGGAATGGGCGCCTTCAGTCCCGCTAATAATTGGAACGCCGAACTGGGAAAGGAGTTCGATGAAAAGGTCATACGGCCGCTGCTTGCTGGATTGCGCGACCATGGAATTGCGTTCCAAGGCCTTCTTTTTCCCGGAGTCATGATTACGGACCAAGGCGCGCGCGTTCTCGAATTTAATTGCCGTTTCGGCGATCCGGAGACGCAAGCCATTTTGCCGCGGATGCAATCGGACTTGTTGCCGCTGTTAGAAGCGACCATCGATGGCAAGATCGACAAGCTCGCCGTGAAATGGGACAAGCGTCCGGCGGTAACGATCGTGCTCGCCTCCGGCGGGTATCCCGAAAAGTACGAGACCGGAAAGCCGATTTCCGGTTTGGACGAAGCAGCGAAGCTGGATGACGTGCAAATCTTTCACGCCGGAACGCAACGCGCGAAGGATAAAATTCTGACCGCGGGCGGCCGAGTGTTAGCGGTGACGGCGTTGGGATCGACGATCGAGGCGGCGCGCGCTCGAGCCTATGAGGCGGCAGCGCGCATTCATTTCGAGGGTTGCCATTACCGGCGCGATATTGCTGCAACCGCAAATGTGAACGCGCATTGAGTGATGGGCAAAATGCGGATAAGATCGACATCTAACGAGATGCTTCGGTTCACCTGGCCGGCGTTGATCGGCATTTTCCTAGTCACGAATGCTATGGGGCAGTCCCCCGCGCCCCCGGCGGCTTCGCCGAATCGGCCTCCTACTCCATCCAAAGCGACGGCAACCCCTTCGCCTTCCCCATCGGCGACGCCGACGACCGACGAATTGATTGATTCGTTAACTCAGCAAGACCTGCAGGCGATCATCACGTTATTGAAAAGCAATTTCACAAATCCGGATGTGCTTACTGAAGCGGAGATCAATCGAGCGACAGTCCAGGGCTTGATTGACCGGCTCTCGCACGGGGTGATGCTCTTGCCGGGTCGTCAGAGCGCAAAGGAGGAATCGGTCGCGCCGCTTTACAGCGAAATCCTGGAAGAACATATCGGTTACCTACGTCTTGGCGCCTTCAACAGCACTAATCTCGAGGCGATGGACAAAGCTTTGAGCAGATTTGCAATAGGCAAAGCGGATGCGGTCATTGTCGATCTTCGCGCCAGCGGTCCGGCTAACGATTTTGCAATCGCGGCGGAATTCGCAAAAAGATTTTGTCCCAAGGGGAAGCAGCTCATCAAAGTGCATAAACCGGCGGCGCGGCAGGATCGGGTCTTCACTTCCGACCGCGACCCGGCCTTTCGAGGTCTGATCACCGTGTTAATCGATAGCGAAACTGCAGGTGGCGCCGAGACTGTTGCGGGCGCGCTGCGAATTTACGACAAAGCAATGATCATCGGTCAGCCGAGCGCAGGCCGCGCAGTGGAATATTCCGATTTGCCGTTACCGAGTGGCAAGATTTTGCGGGTGGCGGTAGCGGAAGCGGCGTTGCCGGAAGGCCCGTCAATATTTCCGGGCGGAATTAAACCGGATTTGCCGGTCGAGATGTCGATGGTGGACAAACACCAGATTTTCCAACGGAGCACGGAAAAGGGAATGGGGCCATTCGTTTACGAAACCGAACGACCGCACATGAACGAGGCGGCATTGTTGGCCGGGACGAATCCGGAAGTGGATGCGGCGGAAGCGGCACAGCGCCGCCGCGAGCGCGGTCCCGAAAAACCCGGCGTGCACGATCTGGTGCTGCAACGGGCGCTCGATCTCGTCACGTCGCTCGAGATTTATGAGAAACGATAATCTGACTCAGGCGATGGGCCTGATTTCCGGCGTGGGCGGTAACGCAAGAATGCGCGCCTTTTTCGCGCCGTAATCCAGCGATCGGAAGGCGCGGATCTCGTCGAGGCGCCGCATGCCATTAAGGGTGTCGAGATACCGCGTGTAGCTGGAAGCGAGCTCGGTAGTTTCAAGATAGCGGCCGCGCAAGTTGGCGTCGCTGAATGCGTCGGGGCAACTGGTTGCGAAAAGATGAAAGCGCAGCCAGCGGCGATCGGTTTTTGAAACGCGCTGCGTTTTTCGGAAAAAAGCGACGAACAGAAGAAGAACGAGATATGTGTCCACCTGGGCTTGCAGCTCAAGGTTGCGAGCGAAAGCTTCCGAGCCGATTTCGCGCGCGCCATTCTTGAACTGAAGCGCGGCATGCAGCGCGTGATTGAGTTCTTCCACGAACATGATTAGTGAGCCGATGTTGCGATCGCTCAATCCGGAGCGAGGATCGTGTCGCTCCAGTTGTTCGATTAGCCATCGCGAATAATAGATGCCGACGTAAAGCCGGTCGCCAGTGTGACGCAAAAATGTTCGGGCCAGTTCGCTCAATTCCCGCGCCGATCTTCCCGCGAGGATCGACAATTGTGCGCAGCGTTGCCTGTCTATGAGACAATCTTCGAGATTTACGCCGACTTGGGCGTAGGTCCGCTCGAACAGGCGCTGGATTTGGCTAAAGAGTGTTTCGTTTGCGTTCACAAAAGCAACGACGCCCTGGCGTCTTCGTCCAGGTTGAGCAGCCGATCGGAAAGCTCGTTGAGAGCGAGACGCACGTCATGAAACCGGTCGGCCAGGCCTTCAAACACATCATCCAGTTCGCACCGCCGTGCGGTAGCGTGCGAAGCAACCATGTGATAATTCGCGCGGCCGACCTGCTCGTAGAATTCAATGTCGGGCGCGCCGCGCAAACTGCGGTGTTGAGTGTTCTCGTGGAAAATTCCGCTAACAAAAAGCGAGTAATTGCCGGCATGCGCGCGTAAGAGAAACGCTTGCTCCGGCGTGGCCCGCTTGAGAGCGATCAGCATGTCGGAAATGTACTGACGGCCTCCGTTGTCGATCTTGTCCGGCGAGACCATGCTGTTGGCGCGCGAAAATGTTTCGAGAAGCGAGCCGACATAATCGCAAATTTTTCGATCGGCAATTCCGGCCTGTTGCAGCACGTGCCTGGCAAGCACGTAAAAATAAAATTGCGATGAAATCTGCAGCTGGGCCGGATTCGAAAGAATTGCGTCCACCAAACGCGGATGATCGAGAACCGAGTCGCGGGTATCGGTGTCGCTGATTAGATCGACAAGGGAAACATGGTCGGTCTGCGAACGACCGAGGGTGCGGACGACAAAATCGAAATCCGCAGCGGTGAAACGCGCCCGACAATTAGCCCTAATCATCGCGTCCTCATTTATACAACAATGACGGAATCAGAGACAAGCTTGTTCGATGCCACGCGATTTTCACGAGGCCGGCTGAAATTTGGACGTTGCGTTTAAGGCACCGACGGGCTCCCTTACACCATAATATGCGCACCGAAACTCGCTCTCTTGGCTTGGCTTTGTTTTTAGCTTTGGTCTGCTGCAGTTGGTCGGCCCTGGCTCTCAATCTGCCCTCCGGCACGCTTACCCCTGGTTTCGGCATCACGACGAGCTCGGGCAACTTCGATCACGCTGTGCAGTACTCGCCTTCTCCGGTTCTGCCTGCCGGGGTTATACCGCCCCATTTTCAAGGTCGCGGCGTTTTTATTCTCGATCTTCAGACCGCCAGAGGATTCGTGGTCGCGGCGCGGGTTCTCAAAAGCACCGGAAACAAACAGGTGGATGCCGCCCTAATCGCGACGTTGCAGAAATGGCGCGTATCGCCGCGGATGATCTATAAACTTTATGTTCCGGTCTCAGTAACAGCTCCCGGAACGTTCGTGTTCGGCACCCCGCAATGATCGATCGATTAGCGCCGGGCTAAGAAGCCGGCGTTATTTCGGTCTCCGATCGGGGTACGGCGGGATCGGCGGAAGGTCGTATCGCTTGGTCTTCAGCTCTTCCTGCATCTCCTGGATCCCACGGTCGAGTTGCTGATCTTCGCCGTGAAATTCTTTCGCCGGATCGTTGTCGACATAGATGTCGGGATCGACCCCGTGGCCTTCGATGATCCAGCCTTTGCCCTCCTTGGAATACGGCGCGAACTCCGGCCGGAAGAGGTTCCCGCCGTCAGTAAGCGGCAACGGATTGCGAATGCCGATGACGCCACCCCAGGTCCGCTTGCCGATGAGTTTGCCGAGCCCCAGCGATTTGAACCGGAATGGAAAAATGTCGCCGTCGGACGCGGAGAATTCATCAATCAATGCCACCATTGGGCCCGTGAAAACCTGGGGTGGATCGGTTCGGGGAACGCCGTTTCGAGACATCCCGATCATGACCAACGCGCGCTGGAGCCGCTCTATGACGAGGGGCGAAACAAATCCGCCGCCGTTGCCACGCACGTCCACGATGAGCGCTTTCTTGCGAATCTGCGGGAAGTAAAGCTTGGTGAACTGGTTCAGGCCGGCCTGTCCCATATCAGGAATGTGAATATAGCCCACCTCGCCGCCCGTTTTCTGTGTTACTTCGTCGATGTTTTTTCTTACCCAAGCCAAATAATAGAGCGGAGCCTCGTCCGCTGTAGGCACGACAGTGATATCGCGGGCGCCGGCATCGGCCGGTTTCGAATTAACCCGGAGAATAACCTGTTTGCCGGCCGTTCCGATGAGCGCGTCGTAAAGATTCGGCAAACCGGAAACGGGAATGCCATTGATGGCCAGAATGTAGTCCCCCTCTTTCACATTTAGGCCAATTTCCCGGAGCGGCGACCGCGTCTGCTTCTCCCAATTTTCGCCGGGCAAAATCCGATCAATCCGATAAGCGCGTGTTGCCGGGTCTCGTGAAAACTCGGCGCCGAGGAGGCCGAGCTTGATGCGCGGCGTATCGGCCCGTTCGCCACCGGCGACATAGGAATGGCCGTTGTTCAATTCGCCGATCAATTCCCCCACGAGATAGGTGAGATCGTTTCGGTGATTTACGAACGGTAGAAGCGCGGCGTATTTGTCGCGCATGGATTTCCAATCGACGCCGTTCATGTTCGGCGCGTAAAAGTAATCGCGCATCTGCCGCCAGCATTCAAAATAGATCTGGCTCCACTCGGCGTGGCGATCGAGCCGCATATCGAGGCCTTCGAGTTTCAGCTTAAAATCTTTTTTGGTCTTCTCGTCTTTGGTCTCAATCTTATCCTTCGGCAGATCAATGACGGCATAATCTTTCTCGATCTTCACCAGCATCTTTTTGCCGTCGTGCGTGATTTCGTAGCTGGCCACGTCGCCATGCACGGTCTCCTTTCGATCCTCCAGACTGTAGGAACAGAGATGATTCTTTTGCTCTCCGCCGCCGTCCTCATCGTCATTTCCCTTATCGTCGGCCAGCGTGTGTCGAAGGTAAAAAACCCGGTCGTCTACGAGCCGGAGGTTGCTGTAGTCGCCAGATTCAATCTCGAGAGCGACGAGGCGATCCTGAATTCCGTCGACATCGATCTTGACCGGCGCGGGGGCCGGAGTCGGTGTTGGCTTCGCGTCTTTCGTTTCATCCTTCTTGCCGCCGGATTTCTTCTCATCTCCCGGTTTCTCTTTTTCTTTGTCCTGCTCTTTTTTCTTCTCAGCCTTTCCGACCTCATCGCTTTTCGGCGCGAGAGGCGACTCGGTCTCTTTGGCCAGGGTTACGAGATAAACGCGGTCCATATCGCGGTAGACGTTGGAGAAATCCGTTTGGCCGAAGATCGGTTTGAAATCGCGGCTCGAGGTCAGGAGAAGATATTTCCCGTCGTCGCTGAAAGTGGCGTTGCTGGCCGAATACCAATTATCGGTCACCGGAACCGCTTTTCTGTTCGCAATGGAAAACAGATAGACTCTCCCGCCGTCATTATCTTCTGGTTGCGACCAGGCGATCCACTGGCTATCAGGCGACCAGTCGTAGCTGCGGATCTCGCCGAATTTATCCTGGACAACTTCCGTGATTGCCTTGCTTGAGACGTCGACATAGCGCAGCCGTTGCAAACGATCGCTCCAAAGCAGTTTCTTGCTGTCGGGCGACCAGATCGCTTGATAATAATATGTGTCCGCGTCTTTGGTGATTTGTTGCGGCTCGCCTTTCCCATCCTGCGAACGAACGTAGAGCTCGTTCTCGCCAGTGGCATCGGAGTTGTAAGCAATCCATTTTCCGTCCGGCGACCAGACCGCATCGCGCTCGTGAGCGTTCGATGTTTTGGTCAAATTGCGCGGCGTGCCGTCGCGTCCCGGCACGGAGTAAAGGTCGCCGCGGGCTACGACGATGACGCGCTGCCCGTCCGGCGCCGGGCTAACCGATTCGATGTGTTTTGAGGCATCAACCAAAGCCGATCGGCCGGAGGCGAAGTCTTCCTTGATCTGGATCGGCACCGGCGCCGCCTGGCCCGTGCCGAGATCATAACGCCAGATTTGTCCGGCTTGCTCAAACACAATGGAGTCCTTGCCGATTGACGGAAACTTGATGTCGAAATCCTTGAGAGTCGTCAGCTGTTTTGTCTCCTTGCCCGTCAAGTCGACGGAGAACAAATTCATCCGGCCATCGCGGTCCGAGAGAAAATAGATGCGATTATCGGGGGCCCACATCGGGCAGATGTCCTGCGCCGGATTATTCGTGAGGTTTTCCGTTTTACCGGTCTTGAAATCGTGGATCCAGACATCGTCTGCCATTCCGCCCCTGTAATGTTTCCATGTCCGGAATTCGCGGAAAACGCGGTTATAAACCATTTTCGAATCGTCGGGTGAAAACGAAACGAAACCGCCGCGAGGTACGGGCAACTGCTGCGGCAACTCGGCGTCGAGGCCGACCGTGTAAAGCTGGCCGACAAAGGAATCGAACGATTTCTTGCGAGTCCGGAACACGATCAGCGGCTTGGTGTTTTGCCAGGCCATAACGATATTGTTAGGCCCCATCCGGTCGGAAACATCGTCGCGGCCCAGTGTTGCGGTGATGGTGAGGCGCTTTGGCTCCCCGCCGTCAGCCGGCATCACATAAACTTCGGTGTTGCCGTCGTACTGCGAGGTAAAGGCGACCTGCTTCCCGTCCGGAGAAAAATGCGGGAATGACGTGTAGCCTGGGCCGGCGGTCAGGCGCCGGGCGATGCCGCCTTCTTTGGGCACAGTGTAGAGGGCTCCCGCGTAGCAAAAAACGATCTGCTTACCGTCCGTAGTTGGAAAACGGAGAAGGCGTGTCGTATCCGGCGGTTTTTGCGCCGAAGCCGGCTTGACCGGGAATAGAACGGACGCGACGACGGTTAGAACGGGAAGAAAAAATCGAAAGGAAGTGCTCATAGAAATAAGGAGAGTCAAGAGTCATCAAGCTGCCGTTGAACAATTCGGATGCAACTCTGATTTCTCAGCCGGCATTCAGACGATGACATAATCAAGACGCCGCTGAGTCGCAATTCTGTCTAAGCAAAAAAAGAATTTATATGCCCACTAAACACGCGAAAGATACGAAAGCTTGTTTCGGGTTTCGCGTTATTTCGTGTGTTTCGTGGGCTAATCGCTTCGATGCGTCGGCCGGGAAATGGCGGAAGGGGTGGGATTCGAACCCACGGTGGGTTACCCCACGCTCGATTTCGAGTCGAGTGCCTTAAACCGGACTCAGCCACCCTTCCAAAAGGAGAAAACGTTCAACGATCCGGAGCCGGACGGGCACTAACGTCCAACATCCAACGCCCAATGCAAAAGGCATTTTGAAGCGAGCATTTTTATCGTAATTCAATGTCCCGAACTGAGTCAGGCGAACGTCGGCGGTGACCTCGGCAGGCTTTTGTAGGGGGGTTGAAAGCACAGGAATGGGGCAAAAAATGTTACAATTTTGTCTTGCCTAGGCTCTATTTTCCACTGCATATTGTGCGTCCGCCTGAGCGGCTGCGCTATTACTTGTGTTGTTCACCGGAATTCACCGCTGTTCACCGGTTATTAGCTCCGCTGTTCACTGCTATTGACAACAATTAACCCTCCTCCCCCCACTCAATCATGATTCAACTGAAACCAGGAATTGCGCCGGCATCGCTCAACAAACCTCAAAAATCGACCGATCGCCGCAAACAAAGGATTCAGAAAAAGAAGAATTCCGGCCTGCATTTCGACCGCGTTTTTAGTGACCCGGCGGTGTCGCCGTTCGACCAGATCGAATGGGAGCGCCGCACCGCCGAGATCGGGGACGACGGAGGAAAAGTTATTTTCAAACAGGAAAATGTCGAAGTTCCAAAAAGCTGGACTGCCCTGGCGACGAAGATTGCTGTGTCCAAGTATTTCTACGGCGATATCAGCCACGGCACCGATCCAAGAAGAAGCGGACGCGAAACTTCTGTCAGGCAATTAATCCACCGCGTAACGCGAACGATCACGGATTGGGGAATGGCGGATGGTTATTTCGCTGATGCGGAGTCTGCGAAAAGCTTTTACGACGAACTAACCTGGCTTTGCGTGAATCAGCACGGCGCGTTCAACTCCCCGGTGTGGTTCAATGTCGGGCTGCATCATGAGTACGGCATCGGCAAGAATGCGGGCGCTGGCAATTATTTTTACAATCGCGCAACCGGCCGGGCCGAGCGAGCGCCTACTCAATACGAATATCCTCAGGGAAGCGCCTGTTTTATCCAGCGCGTAGACGACACGATGGAGGACATCATGCGTCTGGCGATGAGCGAGGCGATGCTGTTCAAATATGGCAGCGGGACCGGCACCGATCTAACGACGTTAAGATCGACAAGGGAAAAACTAAGTGGCGGTGGTAAACCGAGTGGGCCGCTTTCGTTTCTGAAGGTGTACGATCAGGTCGCGAACGTGGTGAAAAGCGGCGGCAAAACCCGGCGCGCAGCGAAAATGAACACGCTCAAGGATTGGCATCCCGATATCGAGGAGTTCATCGATGCGAAACAGAAGGAAGAGCGAAAAGCCTGGGCCCTGATCGAGAACGGCTATGACGGCAGCTACAATGGCGACGCTTATGGCTCGGTCATGTATCAGAACGAAAACTTAAGCGTGCGCGTGAGCGACGAGTTCATGGAGGCGGCGGTCGAAGGCCGCGAGTGGTGGACGCGCCGCGTGACCGACGGCCAACCTTGCGAACGCAAAGATGCGCGTGCGTTACTGCGCAAAATCGCCCAGGGAACGTACGTCTGTGGCGATCCCGGGGTGCAATTCGACACCACGATCCACAAATGGCACACCTGCAAAGGTACTGACCGGCAAAATTCAACCAATCCGTGCTCGGAGTACCTCTTCCTCGACAACACCGCGTGCAATCTGGCGTCGCTGAACTTGATGAAGTTCAAAGACGCGGAGGGAGGTTTCGAGATCGAGCGCTTCAAAGCCGCGGTGCGCGTCTTCATCACCGCTCAGGAGATCCTCGTCGATAACGCCAGCTATCCAATCAAAGAAATCGCGGAGAACTCGCACATTTTTCGCACTCTTGGGCTAGGTTACGCGAATCTCGGCTCGCTGATCATGAGTTACGGCTACGGTTACGACAGCGTGGAGGGGCGCGCGATCTGCGGCGCCATCACGTCTATCATGACCGGCGAGGCGTATGAGCAAAGCGCGCGCATGGCCCAGGCGATGGGGCCGTTCCCAGGCTATCGTGACGCCCGTTGCAGCGGCGTGGCGAAGCCGGTCTCGAAGAACAATGTCGGCTCGATGCTGGAAGTCATCGCTCTCCACCGTTGCGCGGTGAACGAAATCCCGGACGCGGACGAGTTCGGCTACTTGAAGAAGGAAGCAAGAAGGGTCTGGAATAAAGCGGCGGATCTGGGCAAACGACATGGTTATCGCAACGCCCAAGTCACAGTGCTCGCCCCCACGGGCACGATCAGTTTCCTGATGGATTGCGACACCACCGGGATCGAGCCGGACATCGCGCTGGTGAAATACAAACTGCTGGCCGGCGGCGGCATGTTGAAAATCGTTAATCAGACCGTCACGCCCGCTCTGGAAAAACTCGGTTACAATTCCGACGAGATCGAGCGGATCATCGCCCACATCGACGCGTTCGACACCATCGAGGACGTGATCGACAGTGATGGTTCGACGATCTCCTCCGGACTGAAACCCGGGCACATCTCGATTTTTGATTGCGCGTTTAAACCTTTCAAAGGCGAGCGCAGCCTTAACTACATGGCGCACCTTCGAATGATGGCTGCGGCCCAGCCCTTCCTAAGCGGCGCGATTTCCAAGACCGTGAATATGCCGGAGTCGGCCACCACCGATGAGATAATGAACACATACCTCGAAGGGTGGCGGCTGGGACTGAAATCGATCGCTATTTATCGAGAAAATTCAAAGCGGTCTGCTCCGTTGAACACGCGTAAGACGAAAGACATGGGCACGAATGGAGATGTCGATGTTGCGCTCGATGTCACGGTTGAGAGCGACGATTTCCGCCGGCGGATCCTGGAGTTGGAAGAAGAACTCGGGACATTGCGTGGCCGGGTCGATCAACCAATCCGGCATCGCATGGCCGATACGCGAATGTCGCTCACGCACAAGTTCGAGATCGCTGGACACGAAGGATACATCACGGTCGGCCTGTACGAGGATGGCCAGCCGGGCGAATTGTTCATCCATATGGCGAAAGAGGGCAGCACGATCGGCGGTCTGATGGACACCGTCGGCACACTGACTTCGGTAGCGCTGCAGTACGGCGTGCCGCTGGAAAGCTTGGTAAAGAAATTCGCGTACCAACGATTCGAGCCGAGCGGGTTCACGAAAAATCCGGATATTCGTAGCGCGACCAGCATTACCGATTACGTCTATCGCTGGCTGGGCTGCCAGTTCATTAAGGGCTACAAGGAAGCGACGTCGCCCAGTCGCGCTCAAACGGATCTGCCGATGAAGGAAATTCCGGAGATGGAAAAGAAGGCGCTCAATCGTCCCGTATCGGATTTGCCGCGGACCGGTGAAAAGGAGCTGATCGACGTAGTGACAAACCACACTCCTAACGAAGGCTCACCGCAACTAGAAACCAATGGACACAGTCACGCCGACCGCGTGCAGGAAGCGCTCGGCAACATGTTCATGGATATCATCTGTTCGCATTGTGGCAGCGAAAAAGTAATCCGGGCCGGCGCCTGCGGTGTTTGCACCGAATGTGGTAGTAGCCAGGGCTGCGGCTAGCAAGCAACGGCCCGCCGTCGCTGCCGCTGATTGGACAGGTGGGCGCTCTTCGCTACAGTGCGGCTTCGTCATTTTCGGCACCCGAAAGCTCGGGAGCGGGCGGAGAATTTTTTATGACTGAAGCTGAAGCGCAACGGCAGAAGGAAATGCAACAGGCAGAGGAGCTGCTCTTTACCGGGCCGCAGGCGCTCGGCTTTGCCAAGGGACTTTTCCAAGGACATTTCGTGTCGGACTGGGTGATGCCGTATCCACGAATTGCCTCAGCCGAACAGGCAGAACTGGACCCAGTGCTCGATGAGCTCCGGAAGTTTCTCGACCAGGGTCTCGATGCGGCGGAGATCGATCGGCTGGCGGATATTCCACGAAGCGTGATTGATGGACTGGGCCGGGTTGGCGTGTTGGGCATGACGGCGCCCAAGGAATTTGGCGGCCATGGATTCTCGCAGCTAGCGAACTGCAGGATTCTGGAAGAGATCGGCAGCCGTTGCGCATCGACATCGGTTTTCGTTAACGCACATCACTCGATCGGTATTCGGGCATTACTGTTGTTCGGGACGGATGAACAGAAAAAGCGCTGGCTGCCAAAATTGGTGACCGGCGAACATCTGGGCGCTTTCGCGTTAACGGAGCGCGAAGCGGGTTCGGATGCCGGTAACGTGCAAATGACTGCGATGCCAAGCGCCGACGGCTCGCATTATATTTTGAATGGCGAGAAACGCTACATCACCAATGCCGCGATTGCGCAGGTGCTCACAGTCATGGCGCGGACTCCCGTGCCGGGTTCGGAAAAGACCTCCATTACAGCGTTTCTGGTTACGCCGGACATGCCGGGGTTCGAAATGCTCGAGGCCCGAATGCCGAAAATGGGTATCCGTGGCACTGCGACCGGTCGATTCGCTTTGCGCGACGTGCGGGTGCCGAAAGAGAACGTTCTTGGGAAGCCAGGCAAAGGTTTGAAAGTCGCGCTCACGGTTCTCGACTTCGGGCGCACTACGTTCGGAGCCTGTTGCACCGGCGCGGCTAAAACCTGCCTGCGGCTCGCGGTCGAACACGCAAACACCCGAAAACAATTCAACAAGACGCTCGGCAGCTTTCATCTGGTCAAAAAGAAAATCGCGAAGATGGCGGCGGACGCTTACG
>JBDTZF010000137.1:0-6228 GCA_040005265.1 Verrucomicrobiota bacterium | reverse complement strand
ACCGTCTACGCGGTGGATAAAGACCAACCCCTCGGGAGCATTCGCCCATTGGAGGAAATCGTCGCCGACAGCATTGCCCGCCAGCGATTCGCCATGCTGCTTCTCACCGTTTTCTCGCTCGTCGCGCTCGTTATCGCCGCGGTCGGAATTTATGGGGTGATGGCCTACAGCGTTGTTCAGCGCACCAGCGAGTTCGGCATTCGAATGGCACTCGGCGCGCAACAGGCCGACGTGTTACGGCTTGTCCTGACGCAAGGAGGAAAGCTTATCGGCGCGGGACTGCTGCTCGGTCTGGTGGCAACCCTCTCCGCGTCGCGTGCCATGTCCTCCATGCTGTTCAACACGAGCGCCTACGATCCGCTCACACTCTCCGCGATTACGATTCTTCTCGGCGCGGTCGCGTTAATCGCCTGCATCCTTCCCGCGAATCGCGCCACAAAAGTGAATCCCGTCGAAGCGCTTCGCTCCGAATGACGAAAGTGCTGATTTATGAATTCTGATTTCGGATTGAAGAAACCCAAACTCATGAAAGCCGTCGACACGCTCTTGCAATCAAAAATCAGCGTTCAGCAATCAGCAATATGATGACCGATATCTGGACAGCTCTGGTCCTAACCGCCATCGGTATTTACGGCGTGATGGCCTACTCCGTTGCGCAACGCACCAATGAAATCGGCATCCGGATGGCTTTGGGCGCCGCTCAATCGGCCATCTTCCGGCTCGTGGTCGGTCAGGCGATGGGCCTGGTGGCAATCAGTATCGGTGTGGGACTCGTCGGCGCATTTGCCGCGACGCGTTTGATGAACAGCCTGCTCTATGGCGTTGGCGCGTGGGATCCAATGACATTCGTTGCAATTGTCGCGCTGATCTCGGTGGTTGCGTTCCTGGCTGCATGGTTGCCAGCCCGACGAGCCGCGCGCGTCGATCCGGTGGTCGCGCTTCGCGCCGAATAGTCCGGGCACGGGGTTTGAATCTGAAGTGAGGACTGACCCCAATTTCACAACCAACCATATAACCAAATCGTTGCAGCCAACTCCGAAAGCCTTCGCGAGCGGGCCGCTCTTTGGTGTTGCGCGTCGATGTGGATCCTGGCTAGTGTGTTCTCAACGGTTGTGCAGCCTCGCTCCCAGAGCGGTGGCTGATCTTGATCTCGCTAAGCCACGCAGTTCAATTTCCCCCATATCAACCAAGCCAATAGAAAAAAGATACCATGAAATACATGCTCACTTGGACCGAACGGCCTCAGGGCTCGCCAATCGAATACGAGAACGCACAAAAGCGAATTTTGGAGGTTTTCACGCAATGGAAGGCACCCGCTAATTTCAAGATCGAGCTGTTCGTAATACGAGTGGGCGACTGGGGTGGCTATATGATGCTAGATTGCGATGACCCGGCGGCGGTGCACAAGTTTTGTTCGATGCTGCCCGCATTCGTATTCGAAGTCCGGCCAGTGATACCCATCGAGGAGGCCGTCCGAGTCGAACTAGAATCCATCGCTTTTCGCGATGGCCTCAAAAGCAAGTAACACGAGAAAGGCCTGGTGTACAATCTGGAGAAGGCCGTTGGCAGCGTAACAGTATTGAAGGCGATTACTCTATCAAACGATTGTGACGAACAGACCACCATGCGATGGAGCGAACGCCTACCCGCCATGGAAAGTAGCAAGTGAAAATTAGAAAGTAGAAAGGACAAGCGAGAGCTCGCTTCCTGTAGGCGTCCCTGATCTTGGGTCTCGTTAGATGTACTTTGCTCGTGAGTAGCAGCTATCACATCCTTCGCCGCCGGGTTAAGACCATTCACGTCCTCGCGGAATTGTCCGCCCTTTTCGTTGCCCCTTGGTTCATCTCTCTCACGGCATTTCTGTGGACGCTTCCGATCATTGGCGGCTTTCGTTTCAGCATTTCAGGCATCTTTAGCGACCTTCGCCGGTTCTTCACTCGCCTTTACTCCGGTCACGCTCTGCGTCCATTTACAATCCGATCGGTCAGCGGATCGAGATCCACCAAGAAAAGCCGCGGCGAAGTTTAATACCAATGCGCCGTCGTTATTCCGCGCGCAAGGCGACGATCGGATTCACCTGAGTGGCGCGACGAGCCGGAACGAAGCAGGATACTGCGGCCACGATCGCGAGCATTCCGGACACCGCAGTGTAAATGATCGGGTCGAGCGCGTTCACCTTGAATAGAATATTCTGCAAAGCTGCGGCTCCGATCACTCCGAGGAGAAGCGCGGCCGCGCCGGCGCCGAGAATAAGACCGATGCCCAATTGCCAGGCGCCCTGGGTCATTACCATCCGGAAAATTCTCTTCGCATCCGCGCCGAGCGCCATGCGAATACCAAACTCCTGAGTCCTTTGGTTCACGGAGAAACTCATCACGCCGTAGAGACCGACGGCCGAAAGCAAGAACGCTACAGCACCGAAAATCGTAAACAGCGTGGCGGTAATGCGATTCACGCCCAGGATTTCATCGTGCAAGCGGCCCGGCGTTCCACCGAAGTAAGTAGGCAGGTTGGAATCAAGCTCGGCCACCGCTTTATCGAGCGGTGCGGGCAAAGTTTCTGCGCGCTGTCCGGCATGCGGGCGAACCACGATGGTCGCAAATTGCGGCGCGGGCGTGCCGCCAAGCAGCGGAACATAGAACCCGGTGTTGTCCGTTTGTTGATTGAATGGGCCCTGCATCAGTGTGTCCGGCACGACGCCCACGATTGCTCGCCATGGCCGCTGCTGCGCGGGATTAAAGATGCGGACCCGACGTCCGAGAGGACTGTCGTGACCGAAATACTTTCGCGCGAAACTGGAGTTCACGATGGCGACCGGTTGTTTCTCATCGCTGTCGTCGATGGTAAAGTCGCGGCCTTCCAACATTTTCAAGCCAAGCGTGGAAAAGTAATTATCGGAAACAGCTTCGGAATTGCCCTGCGGGCGGTCCCGATCGGTGACGTAGGTCTGGCCGTCGACTTCGTATTGCCCAAAGTTACCGAAGGTCATGCGGAAACGATCGCTCATGGCGGCGCCATCGAATGATGGATTACCCCGCAGCGCGCGCAGCGTCTTCTTGAAGAACTCGATTCGCGCTTCCGGCGTGGGGTAATCGCCCTCGAATAATCCCATGCGCGCCGAATAAACTCCGTTCTCGTCGTAGCCGTAATCAAGCTTGGTCTGATTACGAATCGATTTGACCTGAAGCGCAGCCGCAATCAGAAGCGCAGCGGTCAGCGCGATCTGACCGACCACGAGCACTCGGGTAATGACATTGACCAGTCGACTGCTATTGCCGCGGCCACCTTCCTTCATCATCTCGGCGGCGTTCGCACGAGCGCTAAGCAGCGCCGGAATAAAACCGGAGAGAAGGGTTGCAACCAAAGTAACGCCGACTGTGACCATGAGAACAGGGGCGTCGATCTTGAACTGGACCCAATAAGCCAGAGGAAAAGGCAGCGCGTTCGTTGCCCGGACGAGCAGATCGATTCCCCAATACCCCATCAGGATACCGACGACCGCTCCCATTGAAGCGACCAGAAAACTTTCGGTGAGCATCTGCCGCACAAGCCGCCAGCGTGTGGCTCCGAGCGCGCCGCGAATGGCCAGCTCCTTCGCCCGCAACGCGGCCCGACCGAATTGCATATTCATCACGTTCACGCATGCGATTAACAAAACGATGAGGACCGCACCGAGCATCGCGTAAATGGTCGCGCGAAGTTGGGGCCCGGTGAAAGTATTCAAGAGCGGTTGAACGCTGGCGGTGGTGAGCTGCCCATTTGTTTTTGGATTATCCGTCGCCATTCGTTTAGCCAGGCCGGTAAATTCCGCGTTCACCTGGTCGAGACTCACCCCTGGCTTAAGGCGGCCCATGATCGACGGCCCAAGCCCTGTTGGATCGCCACGAGGCTTGACCGGAAATTCATTGAAAAGCGGGACCCACAATTGCTCGCTAAACGGAAACTTAAAGTTCGGCGGCATCACACCGACGATGGTGGCCGCGCGGCCATTGATTCGGATAGCTTGCCCGACAATTTTCGGATCGCCGCTGAAATCGCGCTGCCAGATTTCATGACCCAGGATCGCCACCTTTTCCGCCCCGGGCTTGTTATCGTCAGCAGTGAAGTCACGCCCTAAAATCGGAGAGACCGCAACGATCTTGAAAAAATCCTCGGTCACATAACCGCCGGTGTAGCGTTGCGGATTGTTGTGATAGGAAACATTGATGGTCGATCCGCTGAGATACGCCGCCATCTGAGCGAAGGACTGCTGCGCGCCGCGGAGGTCTTCGTAATCCTGCGAGGATGGAATGTTACCTGCGCCAAAGTTATTGTTTTGCGGAGTTCCCTGGGGATCGATCAATCCGACGCCCATTAACTGCTCGGGATGAGGAAATGAAAACCCGCGCAAGACGAAGGCGTTGACCACGGCGAACTGGGTAGTGACCCCGGCGATGCCGAGGCCGAGCACCAATACGGCAAGGAAGCAAAATCCCTTGTCTTTGGTCAGAACACGGAAGCCAATACGGATGTCTTGAAGGAAGGATTCGAGCATAGGAGGTGGGAAGTGGGGTTAGGAATTGTCCGGCGTCTTGCCCAGCTGTTGCAAGGCGCGTACCAACGCTCTTTCTAGCGACATAACTTCCTTATTGTCAGTATGTTGCATAGAAGCGATCGTCTCCTCTTTTCGCGAAAAAGGCTCGCTATTGGGACTTTCATGTCCCGATTTCGGGATAGCACTGCTGTCTTCCACCTCACTCATAAGATGCAACCAACCAGCGATCCGGATTCAGGTCTTTCCAGCCGCATCGCTTATATATATAAGAGAGACGCCGCCCGATCGGATTTTTGTCTACGGGCTGCGAATTAGACCCGTGTTCAAACTGCTATTCCATCGTATTGCGGCCTGCTTGAAGTTGGGCGTATCCGAATCTCAGAAAATTGCGGTTATTACTGAAAACAATGGCCAGCAGACCAACGGTGTAATACCTGCTTCTGCCCGTGGGGTGCCGCTAAGGATTCTGATCGTCGAAGACCATGCGGACACGCTTCAAACTCTAGCCGGCCTTCTCGTCAATTGCGGCTACGACATCTCTACCGCCGACTGCACGCGAAAGGCACTTAAGACCGTCGAGGAAAAGCAATTCGACGTTATCCTGAGCGACATCGACCTTCCCGATGGTACCGGCTACGATGTGATTTCGCAGGCGAAACGAACCCAGACGCTCAAAGGCGTCGCCATAAGCGGGCTCGACGGAAGTGAGGATTTTCGGCGCAGCAAAAAGGCGGGATTCGATTTCCACCTTATCAAGCCCCTGGATTTTCCAGAGCTCTGCACCATTCTCCATGGCTTCGAACCGTTAGCGATTGCTGTCGCCTAGCGGGAAAGCTTAGAGAACTGAAGTCTAGTTCCTTGAGGCGCGCCTAAGTAATTTCCGATACCGCATGCCGCGGCAAGTCGATTGCGAAAACACATCCTTCTCCCGGCATGTCGCGAACGCTAAGCATTCCCCCATTTGCTTCGACGCTCCGCCGGGCAATTGAGAGACCGAGTCCCATGCCGGACTTGTCGGTCGACGCCTGGGTGAACGGTTTAAACAAGTTGTCCGCCTTCCCTGGCGGCAGACCGCCGCATTGATCCGCGACTTCAATCAAGATGCGATCGGTTGATGGGTAGGCGCTCAGAGTCACTTCGGTCCCCGGATGCGTAAACTTAAAGGCGTTTTGCAGCAAGTTTCCTACGGAGGAGAGAAGCAGCTCTCGATCGCCATCAACTGCGAGCCCCGTTTCCACCGGAGAGACAGCCAGTCCGCACTGCCTGACCTGTGCCTCGAGAGAGGCCGAAACTTTTACGTCGAAAATAAAGTCGGCAAGCGAGAACACCCGATGTTGCAGTGGCAGACCGGCGGTCATCCGAACCTCAGAGAGGGACCGGTCAACCACATTGCGCAAGCTTACCAAGCTTCGGTGAAGGACAGCGCCGGTCGCGCCGGTTAGCCCGACATTGCCAGATTTAACCGCGGTGAACGCGAGCGTGGCGGTATTAATGATGTTGCGTAATTCGTGCGCAAACACTCCGAGCCGCTCGTTCAAAGCGAGCGCGTGCCGATCTGCCAGGATGGAATCGTGCGCGCAATTGAATTCAGTGACCGCGGCGGCGATTGCATTGTCCAGGCTGCGGTTGAGCGTGCGAAACTCATCGATCTCGATCGAGGCATCCGATTCAAACGCCAAATCGGTGATTGCCTG
>JBDTZF010000037.1:0-21028 GCA_040005265.1 Verrucomicrobiota bacterium | reverse complement strand
CAGAGCAAGTGACTCTTAATCACTGGGTTGTTGGTTCGATTCCAACGCGGTGCACAAGTTCCGGGACCGTAGCACGGCCATCCCGGCTGCGGGGCCGGTGGGCCTCTTGCCTGCCGACGAGGAGCAGCAGGCGAGACGCCCTCTTGTCTCACAGGCTGGAAGCCTGTGCTACTCTAACGGGCCAATGAAGGTCTCTGTCATTATTCCCTGTTTTAACGAGCGCGACACGATCGAGAAAATCATCGGCGCGGTGCGCTCGGCGTCGCTGCAGGAACGCGAGATCATTGTGGTGGACGATGGTTCCACTGATGGAACAACGGCGCTGTTAAAGGAAAAAATCGAGCCGCTGGTCGATCGGGTCATCTATCAATCCCCTAACCGGGGCAAAGGCGCCGCTCTCCGGGCGGGGTTCGCTGTTGCCACCGGAGAGGTGATCCTCATCCAGGATGCCGATTTGGAATACGATCCGGCCGAATTTCCCAGTCTTCTCGATCCTATCTTCGCCGACGATGCCGACGCTGTTTTTGGCTCGCGTTTTATCAGCGGGCGCCCTCACCGGGTTCTCTATTTCTGGCATTCGCTCGGCAACAAATTCCTGACGTTGCTGTCCAACATGCTGACGAACTTGAACCTTACCGACGTGGAAACGGGGTACAAAGCCTTCCGCGCGTCCGTGATCAGGAATCTTGATCTGCGTGAAAATGGTTTCGGATTCGAGGTTGAGATCGCCGCGAAACTGGCCAGGACGCGATGCCGGATTTACGAAGTGGGCATTTCGTATAGCGGACGCACCTATGCCGAGGGTAAGAAAGTGAACTGGAAAGACGGCGTCCGCGCGATCTACGCGATTTTTCGCTACAATTTATTTGCCTGAGCCGGCTGCCTTCAGATGGGCGGCGCGCGTTCGCCGGCGATGGTTGGCCGAGGAAATAAAATAATACGAGCCGCCAATCAACGCGGCCACGATTGCCGTCGGCAAAGAAGCGCATCCGCTTTTTAGAAAATATGCGGATCCGTAAATGGTCAGCGGAATGTACAAGAGAATTCCCGAGATCATGCCTGGCGAATATCGCCAGCTCCTGAAGGAGCCGATGATATGGAAGAGCGCGTTGCAAAACAGCAGGGCGGCCAAGGCGAGCCAGGCGGCGACTCCGTTTCCTCTGGGAGCCTGGACGGCTAAGGCCACACTCGCACTGAAGAGGAGAAGAACCGCGTTGATGATGACCAGCCATCGATTCGACACGCTCGCTGCGACTTCCGGCTGATAAGCACTCCACCATTGCTTAAATCCGCCGGGAAAAACGAACTCTTCAAAGATGTGAACGCCGGCTGCAGCGGTTAGTGACCAGGCGAGAACTGTAATAGGAATGGCTGTCAAAATCGGCGGGGTTTGAGAGCTGAGGATTGAAGTCGACTGGAGGGCGTCCGCGCCGTCGGTATCCTAACTTTGTCTTTTTGGATCTCGCGATATCTGTGTCTCAGAAAATATGGGCGCCGACGGAGCGGACGCCCTCCACTCAGTCCACGTATTTCTGCGCAATCGGCATGCGGCGGCCAACACCGAAGGCTCGGCTGGTCACTTTCAGGCCGGGCGCGGCCTGCTCGCGTTTGTATTCGTTTAGATCGACACGCCGCTGGACCCATCGCACGGTCTTCTCGTCAAAGCCGTGGCCGATGATGTCGCGCGCGCTCAGGTTTTCCTCGACGTAAAGCCGCAGGATCTCGTCGAGAATATCGTAAGGTGGGAGCGTGTCCTGGTCGGTTTGGTTAGGCTTCAATTCCGCGCTGGGCGGTTTTTCGATTGTCGATGCTGGAATGATTTCGCCTTTGCGACCTATGCGCAGCGCGTAATCGGAATTGATCCAGCGTGCCAGCTCGTAAATCATCGTTTTTGGCACATCGCTGATCACGGCCAATCCGCCGGCCATGTCGCCGTACAGGGTGCAATAACCGACTGCGAGCTCGCTCTTGTTCCCGGTGGTCAATAGTAAATGCCCGAACTTGTTCGAGAGCGCCATCAGTGTCATCGCGCGCAAACGCGGCTGCATGTTTTCCTCGGTCTCATTCTCGGGTAACCCTTTGAAGAGTTCCTTGAATTGGGCTTTGAAAACCTTGAATGGCTCGACGATCGGCATCTCGATGCACTTGATCCCCAGGTTACGGGCGAGCGCGAGCGAATCATTTACACTGCCACGCGATGAATACGGGCTGGGCATGGCAACTCCGGTCACGTTCTCGGCGCCCAGCGCATCGGCGGCGATGACGGCAGTTACGGCGGAGTCGATGCCGCCGCTCAGGCCGAGCACAGCGGAGCGAAAGTTGCACTTACGAAAATAATCGCGAATGCCCAGGGAAAGCGCGGCAAAAAGAACCTCCGGCGCCTTTCCTTCTCGGAACTCCATCGTAGCGGTGTTATCGGTATCCACGATCGCGTCCTCCTCGCGAAACGCGGCCAGTTGCGCAATCAGGTTGCCGGCGGAATTCACGGCAATGGAATTGCCGTCGAAGATCAACTGATCGTTGCCGCCGACGGCGTTGCAGTAACAAATCGGCCTTTGATACGCCCGGGCCAGTGAGGCAACCATGTCGTGGCGGATAGCCGGCTTTTGGAGAGTGAAGGGCGACGCACTCAGATTGACGATAATTTCCGCGCCTTGCTCGATGAGGGCGCGGACAGGTTCGACATCATATAGCGGATGCGGCAAGTAATGTTCAGTCCAAATGTCCTCGCAAATTGTGACGCCAATTTTCCGGCCGTGCATTTCGATTGCTTCCACACGACTAGCCGGCTCGAAATAGCGGTCTTCATCGAAAACATCGTAGGTGGGCAAAAGTGATTTGTGCGTTTTGCGAATCGGTTTGCCTTTCTCCAGCACAGCGGCGGCGTTGTGAAACGGCTTGCCACGGCCCTCATTGCGGTCGACGAAGCCGACCAGTAGCGGGACGTTTCCGGCATGAGCGTGAAGCCGCTCGACAATCTGGAGATTCTCGGGAACAAAACGTGATTTGAAAATCAGGTCCTGGGGTGGATAGCCGGGAATAGAGAGTTCCGGGGTCAGCACGAGTTCCGCCCCGGCTGCAACCAGATGATCGTAAGCACGGACGATTCGCTCATAATTGCCGTTGAGATCACCGACTGTGGGATTGAGCTGAGCAAAACCAATTTTCATGCTGCGATTACGCAGGTTATGCGCAACGAAGCTCCCGGCAATGCCTTTTGCTCCTGGAGGGCGTCGGCGCCGTCGCCGCCCTAACTTTGTCTTTTTGAGGTTTGGCCTTGTTTTTCCAGAAACAAATCGGCGCCGACGGCGCGGACGCCCTCCAAGCCGAAATTACGGCTTGGCCGTGTCGATTACGGCGCGGTGTTTATAGCCCGCGTTCAGCGCTTCGTCCGCTCCTTCAACGAAGGTTTTTCCCCACTCGATGAGCCCGGCGGCAAGCATTCCGGCAACAGCGCAAATGATTACTTTTTGAAAGAAGGTCGAACGCATTTTGTGTGCTTTTGACAGCACAGTAGATGCCACGGCCGCCTCGCTTACCAGAATCCCCACTGTTTTGTGTGCATGATCCAGAGGCCCAGCAGCAAATTGGTGATGGCATGGGTCAGAATGCAGGCAGGAAGGCTGCGGGTCCGATAGGCTACTGCGTTGTAAATTGCGCCAGTTAATACCGCAACGGGCCAGTCGGCCAGGGAGTGAGAAAAACCGAAGATGAGAGTTACGATCAGGAATGAAGCCCAGGAAAAGGTGCCAAATGGAATGCGCTCGAAATCTTCGTCGATGAAATAACGCAGCAGAAAACCGCGCCAGAAAATTTCTTCCACGAACGGAACGACCAGGGCCAGTCGAAGAAAACGAAGCGTGACTGTTGCCCAATAGGCAGGTGGATTGAGCACGAAGAGGTCCGGATTGAATCCCTCCGCGCGCGTCCCAAATCCGAAGAACTGTTGCGGCGAGATCCAAAGCAGGAAAACCGCAATGCCGACCGCCACGGCAAAGCCAGTGCCCCGCGGGCGCTCCAAAGAGTAGTCGCGCCAAAACCAAATGAGCAGCGCCCCGCAGAAGATCGTTTGCGCGGGGTAAATCCAGTATTCCGCCGCGCTCAGCAGGAAATGGCCACCGATCGTTCGTAGCAAGCTCCCCAATCCGAGGAGGATGACGAAGGCCACCATTGGCAGGGCGTAGGAGAGTAATTTTCGTCTCTGAGGCATATTACTTGCAGAATTTGTTCTGCATGATGCCTGATATCGACGGCAAGAGCGAATCAGTAAAAAGTGACCCGGGCGATCTTGCCCGTGTTCTGGAATTAGAGCTCCTGCAAAAGCGCGCGGACTGGCAGCGGAAGAGCGAGCGCTACCGCACCATCAGGGCGGTCAGTCTGTTTTGTCTGCTTATCATCGTCCTTGCGGGAATCGCGTCCCTCTTTTTCCTTTTCTCGCATCTACAAAGCGTCCCGCACGTTCCGACACGATAGGGCGAGCGGATCTCTAAGGAAGGCCCACCACGGCGGGTGTGCGACAGGAACGCAGGAAAAAGCGAACAGGATTTCTAAAATTCTTCGTCCTTAAACTTACTCTTTCACTTGCACCCTGCACTCTAGTCCCAAGCCGATAGTACGGGCGAATTACCGTCACCTGGCGCTTCGCGTCCTCCTCTCCCTCAGGGAGAGGAATAAGGTGAGGGCCGATCATGAACTCAATCCCAAATTTCAGAGCGCTAAGCGTGGATGCCCTCCACTAAGGCGATTAGGGCGTCGTTTTTGAGACGCGCGGCTTGGATGTTACGGCCGCGGCGAGTGATGTTGCGCGGTTGTTGATGACAAAAGTATTGTTATCGCCCAATTGCGCCCAGGGCCCGTGCGGCACTTCGTTGAACTCGACAAATTTCCAATCGGTCACGTCGGTATCCTGCATCCCGAGATAATCGCGCACCGCAGGCGAAACATCGAGTCCGGCGCCTTTATTCAAATTCGGTTTTGGGCGTTCGTTGCCAAAAACGTATTGCCAGTGATCGGTGCGAAAGGGTCCCGCATCTTCCCATTGGGCATAAACAACCCGGTCACCCATTCGAATTTCCACCCAGCGTCCCTTGCAAGTGGAGACTCCCGGTCCTTGATACGCTTCCCGGAACCACGGCACAACACGCGCCGCTTCGGGGCGATGGCCCTCCGACTTTTTGTCGTTGTAGGGGAGCGCGCAGTAGAATGGATTTTGGCGAGGTGTGAACTTGGCCGGAATGTAATTGCTCCGATGGCTCGGAGTGGGATCGTCATATCCGCCGTAGCTTTTCGTCCAGTTTTTGTCCCACGAGCTTGCCCGGTTCGGCACCGGATTATTTTCGGTCGGTTTCTCACCGATCCAAAACACTGTGGTAACGATGCTTTTCTTCCACGGGTAACGGTCTCCGCTTTTTGGAGGCGGCGACGACGACAGACTTCGGGGGGCAAATGCGACCGAATCGACATTGAGCAGCAGGTCCTCAGATAACCTGTCGGATTTCTTGCTGAGCTTGATCTTGGTCGGTTCCGCCTTGGCCGGAGTCGAATGGCCGAAGATGGATGAAATCGACGACAACAAGGCTGCGATCGTGTGAGTGAGCTTTCCAGGTTTAATCTTCATGGCAGACTTGGGAGCGGCTCCGGAAAAGAAGAGACAGAGTCTCTTTACTGATTCGTTTGCGACCACGCTGACGCGTGTCAATGCAGCAAGTTTTTAGCCGCGCCCTAAGAGAGTCGTGGAACTTCGCTGCTGATCTCTCCTAGTCAATGAATTTTCCCGAAAACTTACCGCAGTTTTTCGTCCAAAAATTGAATTCATATCCCATACTGATCTTATGACACGCCAACTTTGGGCTCGTTCAACATTCGTCGCCATCGCAATGCTTTGTGCGGCCACTCTCAGCGCGCAGACCAGTCCGTGGCCGTTTGCACCGAAGCCTGTTTCAGGAACGTCACCTGCCGGCCACAGCGTCACGGTCGCATTTTGGAATATTCAATGGTTTCCAGGAAGCCATCCGGATCCTACCCGGGCCGATGAAACCCGGCAGATCAACATGGTCAACATTGATATGGCGAAGCTAAATGGGGTCGATGTCATCGGGATGGAAGAAGTGCGCAATTTCGAGCAGGCGGGCGTTGCAGTGAAACCGCTGGCGGGATTCAAAGCGGATGTTTGCGCGAATTGGCCGCCGCGCGAAGGGCAAAAAGAGTCGCAGGAAGTCGCGATCGCCAGCCGTTTGCCGGCCTTGAGCGCCTGGGCCGAACAATGGAAACCGAACGGCGCCATCGTTCCACCGCGGGGATTTTGCTTTGCCGCCTATCAAATCGCGCCGCACCAATTGCTCATGGTTTACGCTCTGCATCTCAAGAGCAACCTCGGCGATTTGAAAGAGAATCTCCCTCTCCGCGAAGAATCAATGCGGCAATTGCGCTCGCACATGGAGGCGATGCAGACCGCCTACGGCAAGCTCGGCAACATCGCATGGGTCGTAGGCGGCGATTTCAATACTTCGACGGACGACCAGCAGTTTTCCGCCGAGAAAACGATTCGTGGTTTGATCGACAACGGGTTCACGTGGTGCTGGCGAGGAATTCAACCCAGCATGCGCGTGACCTTGCCGCCCCACGGAGATTTCCGGCCGTCCTGCTTCGATCACATTTTGTGCCGGGGCGCTACAATCCGAAAAGCCTGGGTGGTAAACACTTCCACGCAATCAAGCGATCATCGCCCGGTCGTGGCAATTCTCGATTTGTAGTTGGAGGGCGTCCGCGCCATCGGCGCTCTTACTTTGTGCTTGGAGAATAACCACAGTTTTCCTGAAATGTTTGGGCGCCGACGGCGCGGACGCCTCCCATCACAGAAACTTTCCAGGATTTAAAATGCCGTCGGGATCGAGCGCCCGCTTCAAAGAGGCATGCACATTTCGCGAAACATCGCTGGTCGCTTCAGGCCACCAGCGCTTTTTTGCGAGGCCAATACCGTGTTCGCCGGTGATCACCCCGCCCCACGCGAGCACCTGCGCAAAAAGTTCGTCAAGCGCGCCATCGACTTTCTTTCGAACGTCCGCGTCCCGATTGTAGCGGTCTGCCATGAGGTTGACGTGGATATTGCCGTCCCCGGCATGACCGAAACAAGCGATCGGAAAGCCGTGTTTTGCCTGAAGCTTCTCCGCAAATTCGACAAGATCGACAATGTGACCACGCGGGACGACAACATCCTGATTCAATTTTGTCAGCCCGGTGGCGCGCAGTGAATTGCTAAACTCGCGGCGAAGCGCCCACAATTTTTCGCAATCTTCTTCTCCGGTCGCCATCGCCAATGCGTTTGGTTGCTTCTTTTCCAGTAACTCGCGAATAACCGCGGCCTCACTGCGCACGCTTTCCACTTGTCCATCAAGATCGATAAGCAGATGCGCGTTACCCGGCGGCACGATTGCCTTGCCTAGATCTTTTCGCGCAGCTTCCAGCGTAAAGCTGTCGGCGATCTCCAGAGATGCGGGCAGGAATCCGCCTGCGAAAATGTCCTGTACCGCCGCGGCAGCTTGCGACATCGATGCAAATGCCGCGGACAAGGTCGCGCGAGCCGGCGGCAGCGGCAGCAGGCGAAGCATGATTTCGGTCACAACTCCGAGCATTCCCTCCGAGCCGACAAACAAACCAATCAGATCGAATCCCGTCTTATTCTTGTGCACCGCTCCGCCGGTCCGCAGAGTCTCGCCGTTTGCGAGCACAACTTCGAGGCCGGTGACGTAATTGCGCGTTACGCCGTATTTCAAGCACCGCGGCCCGCCGGCGTTGGTCGCCACGTTGCCGCCGATCGTGCAGTCTTTCATGCTCGCCGGATCAGGCGGATAAAACAATTTCTGGGCGCGCGCGGCGTCTTTCAATTCGGCAGTTAGCACGCCGGGTTCGACGATCGCAATCGCATCGGCGAAATTGATGCTCTTGATTTGATTCATTCGGGCCATCGAGAGCACAACCCCGCCCTGGACTGGCACACACCCGCCGACATAACCGTAACCGGCGCCGCGCGCGGTTACCGGAATTTTTTCGCGCGACGCGAATTGGAGAAGTTTGCTGACATCCGATGTCGATCTTGCGAAGACGACGGCGTCGGGCGCGTGCGAGGCGAACCACTTATCGCCGCCGTGGGCTGTCAGCGTCTCCGCATCATCGGCGACTGCGTCATTTCCCAATAATTTCCGCAGTTCATCAGCGACATTCTTGTTCATGATCGTGCTCGTAATCGCACTTCACTGGAAGGCGTCCGCGCTGTCGGCGTCCAAATATTTCTGGACGCGACGGAACGCATCCCGCCACACCCTGTGCTCGATACTCGCTCTCATGCTCATACTCGATCTCTTGTTGTTTCGATTAGGAGCACGATTATGAGCATGATCAGGTCACATCCCCATGATCTGATACCCGCCGTCCACGTAAATCACCTGACCGGTGATGGCAGCCGCGCCGTCGCTGGCCAGAAAAACTCCGGTCTCGCCCAGCTCGGCCGGATCGCAGCTTCGCTTCAGCGGCGCGCGTTCCTGGTAATGTTTAAGCATCGCGCTGAATCCGCTGATGCCGCGGGCGGCCAGCGTTTGGACCGGTCCCGCCGAAATGCAATTCACGCGGATTTTCTTTGGCCCAAGATCGTATGCGAGATAACGAGTCGATGCTTCGAGGCTCGCCTTGGCCACGCCCATTACGTTGTAATGAGGCACAACCTTTTCCGCGCCGTAATAAGTCATCGCGAGAACGCTCCCGCCATTTGTCATCATCGGTGCGGTCGCACGGGAGAGAGCAACAAGCGAATAGGCGCTGATGTCGTGCGCGGTGCGAAACGCTTCGCGCGTCGTGCTCACAAAATCGCCCTCCAGCGATTCCTTCGGCGCGAAGGCAACTGAATGGAGGAGAAGATCGACCCGATCGGTTTCGCCGCGGACCTTTTCAAAGAACGACGCGATCTCGACATCATTCGATACATCGCATGGAAAGAACGGCGTCTTTTCTCCAAATTCGCCAACGAGCTCCTCGACATTTTCTTTCAGGCGCTCGCCCTGATAATTGAAAATCAATTTTGCACCTGCGGCGGACCACGCTTTCGCGATCGCCCAGGCGATGCTGCGTTTATTGGCTACACCGAAAACAACGCCGACTTTTCCTGCTAAAACCTGTGGAGTCATAAAAGTTGAGAAAGTTAAGAGCGTTACAACGTTACAACGATTTCCATCCTGGTAAACCGGCGTGCATCGACTTGGATGGCATCCGCGCCGGCGGCGGCCCTAACTTTGTCTTTTGGGGCTCCTGCCAGTAGCGGCGGTCTGTGACCGTCGTTCGAATTAGGATTCAATAGTGCGACGGTCACAGACCGCCGCTACAGAAGAAAAATCAGCAAGCGATGGCGTGACGGCGACAGACGCCGGAAAGCATCTCCCAAAGCGCGTCGAGAACGCGGTTCACGGATGCCTTCACCGATTCAACATTGTGATTGTCGATGTAGTCGCTGAGCATTTCGCGCTCTGCGGCGGAGTGTTCGCGGTCGGCTTCGATATGGACGCTGAAATATTCGTAATGCGTCGGATCGCTGAAACCGTAGTGCTTCTTCAGTCCGTCGATTTTCGATTCACAGATTGCCGGAATCTGACTCTCGTAGGCATACAAAGCCGCGAGACCTTCCGCAGTCGATTCTTCACCGCAGACTAATCGGAACGTACCGATCAAGTTGTTCGTCTCAGCTTGTTTTGCGGTGTTTCGAACTTCGACATCGGAAACGCCGAGAGCTTCGGCAAATCTGAGCCAGAGCTCGGGGTGATTCGGTGAGCCGGCTTCTTCGTCGATCAGATTCGAAAGAAGTTGTTTCCGTGTCGGTTGATCGTCGCATTTGGCGTGCACCGCTGAGAGATACGTCGGGAATGCCGCGACGTGGTGATAGTACTGCCGGGCATAGTCGGTGAGCGCTTCTTTGCTGAGCTCTCCACGCGTCCAAGCGAGATAAAACGGGTGTTTTAAGAGATGTTTCTCCGCGATGTCGTTGTCGATATTGTCGAGATGTTGGTTCTTCATATTTCTTCAGGGCTACTTCTGAATGGCAACAGATTTACACAGATTTTCACAGATGAAGAAACAATTTTCATTCTAAATTTGTGATTCGCCCGTGTTGATTCGTATGCACAATAGCTACGCTGATCGCAAAATGTGTTTGATGCCGCGGATCGGGATCACGACCCAGTCAGGGCGGTTGTTTAGCTCGTAGCCGATTTCGTAGACGGCTTTGTCGAGGAGGTAGGCTTCGAGCACGATTTGAAGATCGTCGTTGTCCTGCGGGATGAATTTCGCGTCGACCGTTGCTTTTGAATAACTCTGCAAAAAGATACTGCTCATGTTCCGGTACCAAAGATCGGCCCAGCGCTCGAGAAACGGGACGTCCTCGGCGCGCATGGCCGGCTGCCAGAGCGCGCTGTAAGCGGCGTATTGAAATGAGCGCATCATCCCGGCGACGTCACGCAGCGCCGAGCGTTTCAATTTTCGCTCGCTCAACGGACGCGCCGGTTCGCCCTCGAAATCGAGAATGACGAAATCCTTTCCGGTGGAGAGGACCTGTCCGAGATGATAATCGCCGTGGACACGAATCTTCACGGCATTCGTCTTTCGATCGAGCAGTCGTTTCTCCCGGTCGTGAATCTCTTTTTCAGAAGCCAGGACCTGTTCTGCTTCCTCTCGAAATTCCTCCGGCAAATCTGCAATTTTCTTTTGCAGCAAGGCAAAGTTACGTCGCAATAGAGCCCGCATATTCTGATAAACGGAACGTTGCGACATGGCATTGAATGGCTCGGGCGAGAAAAGCTTGTCATCCGGCGCCGAAGCAAGCGCCAGATGCATTTCACCGGTGCGTTGCCCGAGCAACATGGCTTTCTCCGGATAAATCCCGCCAATCAATTCATCGAGAAGCGGACTGGACGGCGTGGCCTGATTTTGCAAGTCGGCCTTGCTACCAAGCACGCGCTCATAATAGCGGCCGAGAGCGTCAATTGTGAGCGTCCACGCGTCCCCTTCGCTGGTGACGGCACTCTGCAACAAACAAAGCACCGTCGGCTGAGCTTTGTCGCGGCGATATTCGAGCGCGCCTTGAAATGCCGGCACATTTGGAAATTGCGTGCGTGCGGTCAGGAACCGGGTGATTTCCGCATCGGGATTCACGCCGTCTTCGAGCTTGCGATAGAGTTTCAGGAAATATTTGTTCTCGAAGAGCATGGACGAATTGCTCTGCTCGCCGCGCAACACCTGCGACGGAGGGATCTCGCGGGCCCCATCGTTCGAAAGCGCACTGCCCGGATTTCCCGCGAACGTGCCCCATTGGCCTTGCATGCTTTCCCGTTCGGCAATCGCCCGGAACAACTGCGCGCGAAAACTTGGATCCCAAATCGCGTCGTGCAGCACGGTTTCGTCCGATCCGCTGAAACGCGCGATGATAGCTTCCGGCGCGGTTTGAGCAATCGCGCGCGCGGCATCACCGGTGGCAATCTGAACGGGAAACGCGAACGTTTCAGTCGGCCCATCCAGGTAACTGATTTCTATGAACCAGATTTGCGCAGCGCCCGGCTTGGGCGAAACCGGCGCGCGCTCGACTACTTTCATCTGGCGAAGCGTTCGCGCTTTGGAGCCGAACCATCTGCAGTTTTGAATATACGACGGCAGGACTTGGCGCTCCATGACGTCTCTCACGTTGTTTGCCAATAGCGCTTCAAGATTCGGCTCTGCGTCAATGGCCGGAACGCGCACTTTTTGAGTGGAGCGCGCCGCCGCGGGCATCGAACGAACGGCGAACCAGTAACAGGTGTGCGGTCCGAGCATGATGGCGTAGGGCGATTTCTTGATTCGCGGGAAATAGTTCTGGCTAAAGACTTCCATTAGCCCGCAACCGGAAAAGCGGGAGAGATCGAGCTGGGTTGATTGCGAGAAGCGCGAAAGATTAACGACGACGACCATTGTCTGGTCCTCGAACCGTCGAAGGAATGCGAGAATTTTGGCGTTGTCAGGAAAAAGGAACTCGAGCGAACCGCGGGAAAATGCCTTGAAATTCTTCCGCATTGCGATGATCCGGCGGGTCCACCAGAGCAAGGAAGAGAGGTTCTTCTGATGGTTCTCAACATTGACCGCCTCGTAGTGATATTCAGGGTCGATGATGATCGGCAAATGGAGCTGCTGCGGATTGGCTTTTGAAAAGCCGGCGTTGCGGTCGGGACTCCATTGCATTGGTGTGCGGCAACCGTTGCGGTCGCCCAGATAAATGTTGTCGCCCATTCCGATCTCGTCGCCGTAGTAAATGATCGGCGTGCCCGGCATGGAGAGGAGCATGGTGTTGAGTAATTCGATTTTGCGCCGGTTGTTGCCGACCAAAGGTGCCAGCCGCCGGCGAATGCCAAGGTTGATCCGCGCTAGCGGATCGTTCGCATAAACGCGCCACATATAATCGCGCTCCTCATCGGTCACCATTTCCAGCGTCAACTCGTCGTGATTGCGAAGGAACATCGCCCATTGGCATTGGTCGGGGATCGGCGGTGTTTGATCGAGGATGTCGATGATCGGGAACCGGTCCTCCATTTGCAACGCCATGAACATTCTCGGCATCAGCGGAAAATGGAAATTCATGTGCGACTCGTCTCCGTCACCGAAATACGCGACAGAGTCTTCGGGCCACTGATTCGCTTCTGCGAGCAACATTCGCCCGGGAAATTTCGCGTCCATATGAGCGCGCAGTTTTTTCAGATAGACGTGAGTCTCGGGCAAATTTTCGCAGTTGGTTCCTTCGCGCTCGTAGAGGTAAGGCACCGCGTCGAGCCGGAGACCGTCGACTCCCATGTTCAGCCAGAAATCGCAGACTTTTTCGACCGCTTCGTGCACAGCCGGATTATCGAAATTCAAATCCGGCTGATGCGAATAAAAACGGTGCCAGTAATACGCCTTCGCGACGGGATCCCAGGTCCAGTTTGACGTCTCGAAATCTTTAAAGATGATTCGAGCATCCTGGTATTTTTCCGGCGTATCGCTCCAGACGTAGAACTCCCGCTCCGGGGAACCGGGAGGCGCTCTTCGCGATTTTTGAAACCAGGGATTTTGATCGGACGTGTGATTGATCACCAGCTCGGTGATGACGCGCAGCCCGCGTCCGTGCGCCGCGCTTAAGAAGGCGCGAAAATCGTCAAGCGATCCGTACTTTGGATTTACGTCAAGGTAATCGGCGATGTCGTAGCCGTCGTCCCGCAGCGGCGAAGGATAAAACGGCAGCAGCCAAATGGCGGTGACGCCGAGCTCCTGAAGGTAATCAAGCTTCGCGATCAGGCCGCGGAAGTCGCCCATTCCATCGCCATCGCTATCGTGGAATGTCTTGACGTGCAGCTCGTAGATGACGGCATCCTTGTACCATAGAGGATCGACATCCGGCTGGTTCGCTTCCTTTGCCATGCGGTTAACCTTTGTCGCACAAACCGCCCGCGCGCAATCACGCGGTTGAGGCAGACCCCAGGCCGGGCCTCAAAAAAAAAGGCGGCAGCCACTCGCGCGGCTGCCGCCAAATTGTGTTGGTTTGATCTAAAACGCTAAACCGTATTATCGCTTGCCCAACATGATCGACTGGCTCGCCACGCATCTCCATTGGCCGTTTCGCTCGACCCAGGTATCGCTAAAGCGGTAAGACCGATCGAAGGCCTTAGTGTCTTTGCCGGTGCCTTTCTCGTGATAGGTGCCAACGACTACGGCGACGTTATTACCGAACTTGTGAACATCCATTTTCTCGTTCTTTGTGGATGTATAAGTGTCCTTGTCGCCCTTCATTTCGCCCATCAGGGCGCGGCGGTTCTGGACTTTGCCCTTGGAATTGATCCCAATGAAATCATCGGCCAACAATATCTGAACGGCTGCCATATCTCGTTTGAGAGCGGCTGCGGCCCATCGGTTTTCGTTATCCTTGATGGATGCTTCGACGCTCATCTTCTTTCCCGATGGCATTGGGGCTGCGGCCGTGGCTGCAGATGAGGCCTTTGTTGGTGAAGCCGCCGGAGTCGCGACTTTTGGCGACTTTGCAGCCGGGGAGCTTGTGGGCTCCGCCTTAGTCGGGGCGGAAGGGGCGGGAGTGGTTTCAACGGCTGGCGCTGGAGCGGGAGCTGCAGGGGTCTCTTCGATCGTGGTAGCCGATTGCTCCTCTATCGGCGTCGCTGTCGCTTCCTCTTCTTGGGCCCAGGCCGACGCGGCAAATCCGATTGCGGTGATTGCGATAAGTGCTGTCAGTGATTTCATTAAACTTCCTTTCCTCAGGTTACTTTTCGAATGCAGGATCGCGCAGCGGCCTTCTGCCGCTCTGGCGGTCACGACCCCGATTTTTCGGAGTCAATTTGCGTTATTGGGGGCGAGCGTATCGAGGGGGCTGTCCGCTGGTCAAGGCCTAATGCACTCATGCCGACGAAAGGGTTGGACGAAGCCATTGGCGCAGCCTAAATGACCCAAATGCGTCGCACCGGGCGGTCTCGTCCTAAAGCAAAGAAGAAGATTGCCGGATTGAAAAGGCGAACAACGGGACGTGCGTCCGTCCGCGTTTCCATAGAAGGAAAAAAGCCATTACGGCGCTTTAACAGCGAGGCCCCGGCATCATTGACCGCCCCGATTCTTTCGCCGGTTGAGCCAGAGGGCCCGAGCGATCTCGAGCTAATGCACGGCATCCAGGCCGAGAATCCAGACGCCCTTTCCCAGCTTTACGATCGTTACAACGGGATCTTAAAGGCCCTGATTTTGCGTGTGATTCACAATGATGCTGAGGCCGACGATTTACTGCAGGAAATCTTCATGGAGATCTGGAATCAGGCGAAAAATTTCTCGGCCGAGAAAGGCAAGCCTCTCGGGTGGATGGTCACGCTGGCGCGCCGCCGCGCAATCGATGGATTGCGAAAAAAGCAGGCCTACGCCCGTGCGGAGGAGCGCCTGCAGGCCGAAACCGAGCAGCAGCCTGATGCCTGGGTCCATAACGCCACTGCCGAAGAAATTGATTTCAGCGACACCCGAAGCATTGTTCGCGAGGTGATCCAGCGGATCCCGCCGGCCCAGCAGCAGGCCATCGAATTGGCTTTTTTTCGCGGAATGAGCCAGCGCGAAATCGCCGCAAAAACGAATACACCCTTAGGGACAGTGAAAACGAGGCTTGAACTGGGCCTTAAAAAAATCTATGACGGTCTTAAGGAGTTGAAAGATGAGCTTTGAAGAGTTTCAAAAGCATGCGCGACTCCACGTAATCGGGGCGCTTGAGCCCGATGAGACGGAGGAGTTTGAAAGTGCGCGCAAGAAATTCGGCAAAAAAGCCGAAGACTTTATTACCGAGTGTTACAGCCTGCACGAGGCTTTTGCCTTGAGTCTGCGTCCTGCGAAATCCTCCTCTGCGATCAAGGACCGTCTGATGTCGATGGTGCGAGAACGTAAACAGAGCTAGGTCTGTTCCTCCCGGGCGTCCAAGTCGCGCAGGAGAAATTCCTGGATGAATCCATAGAAGTTGATCTGGAACAGACTTAGGTCGCGCCGCGATCCGACCGGTGAGCGGTTGTGATCGCCCAACTCGGTATCGGTGAAATTATGTTTTGCCGCCAGGGCCAGGCGCGCTTGATTGAGCGCATTCAGCCATGCGTCCATGTGCTGGGTTGGTATGTGCAGGGTGCGATTAGCGAATGATTTTTCCTTACCGCAAAGTTGCTTTAAATCCTCTCCCACGGTTTCTGTCGCTGACTGAAAGAGGCGCCGCAATTCCGGTTCCACGTAAAGCTTCCATTCTTTGCAGACTTCATTTTCGCTGGAATCCGCCGGCGCGCTGAAGAGCCGTTGCTCGACGGCCGGAATACCCTCGGGATCGGCGCTGGTTGGGATTTGGCGGAGGAGCTCGGCCAGAAACGGATCGAGATCGGAGATTTCAACGGCACCATCTCGACGGCAAATATCCATATCAACGTGACTTCTCGATGGTGGCGAGCAGCAGATGCCCATGTAACTGCTGCACATAAAATTCCGCGCGTTCGCGCATTCCGCCCCACAGGACGGAACGACCATTCTGATGAACTTCCAGCATGTGCCGCTCTGCCTTTTCACGCGGGTAACCAAAGACCCGCTGAAATACCATCGTCACATAAGTCATTAGATTCACCGGATCATTGTGAACGACCACCAACCAGGGAAGGTCGAGTTCTTCTTCCGATTCCGTTTCCGTTTCGGTAGCGGGCCTCTCGATTGTAGCCGGCCCGGTTGTCTGGTCGAGAGCCAGGATCGGCTCATACAATGTCGATCCTGCGTTACCGCGGACAGCCGTAGCACGCCCCCGCCGTCGCTCCCCACTCATAATAATAAGGTTAACATACGGCGCTTTCTGTTCCAAGGGGGGTTATTTGACTGAACCGAGAATTTTCCTTTGCCTCGCCTCCATGGCCCGCGCGTCGACTTGAGTTCGATCGTCAAAACCGTGCAGATGAAGAAGACCGTGAACGACATACAATCGCAATTCACCGGCGAGCGAGTTTCTGAAGGCCCGCGCGTTTCGTCGCGCGGTCTCAGCGCTGATGAAGATTTCCCCGTGTTTGAACGTCAGCACATCGGTCGGACCCGATTGATTGAGAAATCTTCGATGCAATAACGCCATTCGCCGATCGGAAACAATTAAGACAGAGACCTCACGTAATTTCGTCAAGTCGGTCGCTCTGCGTTTTTTGGATTGAAAACAGGCGCGCACGGCTTTGGCAGCGAATTGTTCAAGATCGAGCGTATTGACCGCGACAGTGCGCTGCAAGTTGCGCACTAGGATCAGCGGAAATTCACCCCCAGCAGCGCTCATTGGCTTCTTGTAACTTGACCGGTTAAAGCGGTCGGGTCTTCGGGGCAAGATATTAGGACGTTGCTGGGCCCTATGTGTTGTCGTCGTTCATTGAGATGTCTTAGTAATGAGTAAACGATTTCGAGCCGCGGAGTCTTGGCGCCAGCGGCGGCAGCGCGACGCAATGGTTCGCCCCAAATCGCTTCGATTTCGAGTGGTTTGCCTGCTTGCCAATCAAGCAATGTTGAAGGCGTGTACGCTCCCATCATTTCGGTTCGCCTTATTTGTTCCGCAGCGTCGCCGTTATTCAGGAGATGTCCGAGCTTGTTAGCGGCTTCGATTATCTCATGCATGAGGCCCAGGGCCGAGCGGTGCAAAGCTTTATCTGCCAGGATGGCTTCGGTGTTGATGCTGCCGGCGAGGATCGACAACCCGTTAAAAGGAATGTTCCAGACCAGTTTGCGCCAATGCTCGAGTGCCAGGTCTTGGGCGACATTGCATTCGATTCCGCAAGCGGAGAATAGAGCAGCGATCGCCCGGATTCGTTCGCCTGGTGCGCGTCCGTGCTCTCCGATCACAACATGGCCATGGTCGTAGCGCTCGATCTCCGACCGCGTATTCCGGGTTAAACAGATGAAGCAGAGACCGCCCATCACGCGCTCGGCGCCGAAATGCTCAGCCAAAAACTCTTCGTTGCCCAAACCGTTTTGCAACGTGAGCAGCATTGTTCCCGCGTGTAAGAGTGGCGATAAAAGACCAACAAGGTCGGGATTGGATGTTGTCTTGACGGCGACAAGGACCAAATCGCAGGGGCCGATTTCCTCGGTGGAATTGTAGCAGTTCACTGTCGCGACGTGAAAATCTTCGCCTTTGCCGCGAACATGGATGCCGGTGCGTTGTAATCCGCTCAAATCGCCGCGGATCAAAAAATGAACGTCGTTGCCGCCGTGAGCGAGCTTCGCGCCGTAATACGAACCAATGGCTCCCGCGCCAACCACCCCGATCCTCATGGCGGTCGTTGTTCGGATTGGAAATTGCGCGTGATCAACCGGGCGCCCTTGTTGAAAGTGAGATACGCCCAGGCCCATTGAAAAATAACAGCGATCCGATTCCGGAAGCCGACCAGGAAAATGAGGTGGACGAATAACCAGGCCAGCCAGGCTGGCAGCCCGCTCAAATGCATGAACCTGATGTCAGCTACGGCTTTGTTCCGGCCGATCGTGGCCATGCTCCCTTTGTCCCAGTAATGGAATGGCTGCGGCTTTCCTCCACCAATTACCGCCAAAATATTTCCCGCAGCATGCCGGCCTTGCTGCATCGCGACCGGCGAAACACCGGGCAACGGTTTGCCGCCTTTATGGGAAAAGTTTGCCAGGTCGCCGATCACCTGGATTTCGGGATGCCCTGGAATAGTCAGGTCTTCATTAACGACGACGCGTCCGACCCGATCGACCGGAACTCCGAGCGTCTTCCCGAGGAACGAGGCGTTGTTCCCGGCAGCCCAAATTTTTACCCGGCAGGGAATAAATTCGTCGCCGACCTGCACGCCGTCGTCGCTGAGGTTTGTTGCGTGCACGCCGGTGCGGACTTCAACGCCAAGAGCGACGAGTTGTTTCAGCGCGCTGGCTGATAAATCCTCCGGAAACGAGGCGAGCAAACGCGGTTCGCCTTCCACGACGATGATGCGCGATTGCGACGGGTCGATATGACGGAAGTCTTTCGCGAGGGTATAGCGCGCGATCTCCGCGATGGCCCCGGCCATTTCTACCCCGGTGGGGCCGCCGCCGATAATCATAAAGGTCATTGCGGCTTTGCGGGCAGCTTCGTCCCGAACTTTTTCCGCATACTCAAACGCCATCAGGACGCGCCGGCGTACCTCGATCGCGTCTTCGAGACTTTTCAATCCCGGCGCGAACTTCTCCCAGTCATTGTGGCCGAAATAGGAATGGCGCGCTCCCGTTGCGAGAATAAGAAAATCATAGCCAAGCTCGATGTCCGCCGCTTTGACCTTCCTGGCATCGACATCGACCGTCTGTACCTCGGCGAGGATTACGTCCACGTTTTTGCAACCGCTCAGGACGCCTCGGATCGGTGCGGCAATATCGGCGGGGGAGAGGGCCGCGGTGGCCACCTGATAGAGCAGCGGCTGAAAAAGATGATAATTGGTTCGGTCGATCACCGTGACGCGAACGTCCTCGCAGGCGAGCTTCTTGGCTGCTTCGAGCCCTCCTGCGCCTGCGCCGACGATTACGACGTGCGGTCTTTCTGGCGTCACATTCCCCATGCCCAACAATGTTCCGAGAAAGAACGGACGCGAGAAGTTTTACTTGGATAGATCGCCATGCGACCCCGACATTTCCCCGTAACTACCTGTCTCAAGTGGATTCGTTTGAGCCGACCTTCCATTATCCCGCTTCAGAAACACGAGCGGAAATTTAGGTAATGGCCGTGTTGAAGTATGTGGTGGCGGATCCTGGAAGCGATGCGAATGATTCCCGCAACGCCCGGAAATAGCACGAGCCGGGATCAACCCGGCTCGTGCGTAAGTTAAAGATCCGGTAGTGGATTAAAACCCGAAAATGACCGCAACGTTGGCGTTGTGTTCTCTGAGGCGAATCTTACTGCTGGCAGTGAATTCATCGGGCACGTTAAAGTTTAGGCTGACATCACCGAGATCGATGTATTGGTACTGGGCTCTCACGCTCCAGTGATTGGTGAGCGCGTATTGCAGACCGCCACCGACGAACCAGCCGACATTGTCTTCGCTCTTGCTGCGACGTTGGGTCCAGTCGTCAGTTTCGGAAATCTCCTGACTGAAATCGAGATTACCCAGGGCCATGCCCCCCGTCACATAGGGTAACCACTTGCATAGAGCGTAGCCGATTCGCGGTCCCACCGTTAGTAGATAATTTGTTTTGAACGAGGTGGAGAGAGCATAAATATCGTCGCTATCAGGTATGGCAAACCGCCCTTTTTCTGAATTTCGCAACCAAAGGTAACCTCCGGCAGCCTCCAGACCGAGAACCCAGTTGTGTACTTGAAAGTTGTAACCGATCAGGCCGCCCGCTTCCCCCCCGCTCCCGCTGATGTCGTCGTTGGCGCGAGATTCGACTGCGCGCGCGTCTTCGGACTCGTCTTCAGTGGCACTAAGACTGGGATCGAAAACCCCATATTTATATCCGCCGAAAGCACCAATATAGAAACCGCTCCAGTTGGGACAAGCCGGCGGTTGCGGAACAACTTGCTTCATCTCTTTTCCGGAAGCCAATGGTTCCGGACCGGCATAAGCCCAAGCGCCCAACGCGCATAACACTGCAAAGGTTAACGTCAGTTTCTTCATTGCTGTGCTTTTATCCAGCCAGCGATAACCTGTCAATGGCTAAGAGCTTTTTTCTTACAGAGGCGTTACCGGGTAAAAGGCAGCTTGTCACCACCGGAGGGCTGGCTATCTTTCGCGCTTATGCCGAAGTCAATTGCTCGCAGTAAGACCAGGAAAGCCGTTTCCAAACGTTTCAAGATCACTGGCACCGGCAAGGTATTACGGTCGCAGGCGTCCCGCCGGCATTTGATGTCGTCCAAGAGCGCAAAGCGCAAGCGGCACCTGAGCAAGATGGCTCTGGTGGACCGGACAGATGTAGCACGGATCAAGGCGAATTTGCCGTTCGGTTAGGTTTGACGAGCAGATTCGGTGCAACCTGAGTCTTGCACTTTCACGTTCTCTTGCTCTCTCGGGCAACGGCCGTGCAGGTGAAAGTTAAAGAGTAAGAGCAGGAATAACGATCAATACCGGAACTCCGGCGGCGGTGTCACCTCTTCGGTGTGCTTGGTCGTGGTAGTGGTGGTGGTCGTAGTCATCGTCGCGCCGGACATGCGGCGCGCCATTTCCCTCGAATCGGGCGCGGGCTCCGGGCTGTAGAGATCGCGGCGGTTTACCAGAGTGGTGCAGGAAGATTCAAGGACTATAAGCAATAGGAGCGCCAGCCATTTCACAGCCCGATGCAAACAAAATGAAGAGCGGGTGTCAATGCGACGAAGCACAAATGACGAAATTGCCGGTCGGGCGTTGCTTTATCGTCCGGATTTCGTCATTCGCGTTTGCACGATCTCGATCTTATGTGAATCCTTCCTCTCCGTCAGGGGCTATGGATTGAGGACTTACGAACCCCGCCAGGGCAGGAATGCAGCAACGGTAGTTTGATC
>JBDTZF010000003.1:0-57272 GCA_040005265.1 Verrucomicrobiota bacterium | reverse complement strand
CGTTCAGCCGGCGACGCTGGTTCCGCCGGCTGTGGTCGCCATCCAACAAGAGCAAATAGTATCGATATGCGCCCGGCGGGGGTCGAACCCACAACCTTTGGCTTCGGAGGCCAACGCTCTATCCAGTTGAGCTACGAGCGCGACAGAGGAACCGAGTATATTCGCAGGATCGACATCTACAACTTGTCTCCGTACTTCGGTTACGACGGCCAAGCGAAGATCGACCGATTCAGTCTCCGACTGAGGGGCAAATCGACGTCTGACTAGAAGATCACTCGCACGCCGGCGCTGACAGAAGTACCAGTGTAGTTCTTGCGGCCGTACTCAGTGTCGAGATTTGCGAAGGTCGAAAGGCACTGATTCCATAAGACGGAGAACCCGCTGCTCACAAGCGCGCTGTCACGCCCAGTGTCCGGACCGCGGGCGGTTAAAATACCTGTGCCTAGCGCGCTCATGGCAAAGCGCGAGTCGATTCCGTAGGCAGTATCGTCGAACTCATGTTTCCAGACAGCGCGAGATTGCGTGCGCACGATTACTCCCCAGAGCTTCCAATCGGAGGAGAGACGCAATCCAACAGTACTGCGAAGCGAATCCTCGCTCTGGTCTGGAAAATTCAGCGCCAGGATCGACGTGTCGTCCTCCGTGAAGCCGTTGATGTCGATGTTCGTGTATTGCAGCGACGCGGTCGGCCCGAACATGAAACAACGCCAGTGAAAATCGTAACCGGTCGCGGCAAAGGTGCTAAACTCAAAACCGTCCGTCGATCCGTTCTCCGGCCCGAACAAGTCGCCGCGACGTGTCTCGTAGGTGTTGTAGCCGCCGCCGATCGCCCCATCGAGATAGAACCCGCCACTGAACCATGTGGCATAGAGACCAATTTGGCCGCCATCAACAGTGAGGTCGCCGTCTTCGAACGCGAAGGGTTGATCATCGAAGTCCGCGCGGCCGTGTACGTAACCGCCGTAAAGGCCGACCGCGAAATTGTCGCACACGCGATAATCCACCCCGAGCGTGAAGCCGCCGCTGGTGATATCGTAGCCGGGTCGATCAAAACCGCTGCCGTCGACGTCGATGAATTGCCCGGTGCCCATGACGAAAACTCCCCAACGGTTGTCCGACCCAGGCGCGGCTGGCACAACCGGATTCTTGTCCACCACAGCTTTGCCATCAGGACCTTTGCCGCCGCTGTAATCCTTGCCGCTTGGCATCGTGACCGCCAAATTGTCGGCGCAAAAACCACGCGATCCCTCGCGAATGGCGTCCATGCGCCGCTGCAAATTGAGCGCCTGCACGGTGGCCTGCGAAAATCCGACCTCGTAGATTGCTGAGAACTCTTCCGGATCGTTTGTTGATAGGAACGCGAGCGCATCGAAGCTGTTCAGCATCGAGCCTAGATCGGTCACCGCACCAGTCTGGATGTTAATGGTGACAAAATGTGCCGGGCTGTTGGTACCAAAATCTCCGCCATTGATGGCGTAGAGAGTGTCGCGGCCGTTAAAGGCCAGAGCGTTGATCGCGGCGTTCGGAAGCGGCGCACCGTTTAAGGTCGCCACCACCGTCGTTTGGCCCGTGTTTTGATCAACAATGCGTAGCGCGCCATTGGCACCGTTGCCGGTAAAATACAAAACATCGCGCGAATTTGCAGCGAGCCCTGAGCCGAACGTGCTCAGCCCGGAATTGCCTACCGAGGTGGCGGTTCCAGTCCCCTTGTCGATAATGTGCAAGTCGTCCCGCTGTGCCTCGGCCCAACCATACAGCGTGCCGTTCCGGGTGAACGTGATGTCCGACATGGTATGATTCGGAACCGCAAAGCTTCCGACAACTGTGCTTGCACCGGTGATAGGATTTATCGTGAGCAGGCTGCCCGAGGGCATGCCATTCCGGGCGGTTGAGCCGTACAGCACGCCCGTAGTGGGATCGAAGCGCAAACCGGTAATCGAAAAGCCGGTCGGACCTTGATCTGAGATGACCGCGCCGTTGGCCGGATTCAAGATAAAGAGATCGCTCGGGTTGCCACCGCCAATGGCGCCGAACAAGAGGTCGCGCGCGTCCAATTGGCAGGCAAAAGCCAGCAATAAGGCACTGAAGAAGATATGACCAAAGGCCCGTTTCATGACAACCACGGTGCCTATCAGTTTACTGCCCACCCTGTCAATAAATTGATAGGGTGAACCGTTGACCGACACCCAGGACCCAAAGCGAGGAAAGGTCTCATTATAAGATCGATATCTTGCCATTTGCATTTTCGCTTCCCTGGATGGAAAATGTCCGCCCCGGTCGCCGCGGCGGCTTTTGGCGTTAAGTTCGCCTTTCAGGGAAACGCATGAAGGAGATTTTATGAACCGCATCATCGACATTATCGAAAAAGAACAAATGAAAACTGAGATGCCTAAATTCTCAGTGGGCGACAGCGTCAATGTTCACACCCGCGTTGCGGAAGGCGACAAGGAGCGGATCCAGATTTTCACCGGAATCGTCATTGGGCGCAAAGGCCGCGGCTTGAATGAAACGTTCACCGTCCGTCGAATTTCATACGGCGAAGGGGTCGAGCGCGTTTTCCCGGTGAACTCGCCGCGCATCGCGAAGGTCGAAGTGGAAAAGGCAGGGCGTGCCCGCCGGGCCAAATTGAATTACCTCCGCGGCCGCAAGGGCAAGGAAGCGACCGCCGTCAGAGAATAGTGGAGGGACGAGCTCCGTCTCGTCCGAGTTTGGGACTCCGTATCGCGTTAACGCGAACGGACGCGCCAAATCCCAAGCTCCAAAACCCAAGGAAGCTCCAATATTCAAGCTTCAAAGGTCGGAACTCGAGCGCAGCGCTTGGAACTTGGGAATTGAAGTTTCCCTGGTGCTTGGAGATTGGGGTTTGGTGCTTTCGCCGCCAAATCCCGACAAAATGATTGGCGTCGGACGAACCGGCAAAACTTCGGCGTTTAAGAAAACCGGTTTTCCGCTAATTTGGCGGCGATGTATCGGCGTTGCGGCTTCCGGCACGAAAAAAAACTACGCGCTCTCGGCATCGCCCGCATCGCCGGGATCGATGAAGCCGGACGCGGTGCCCTGGCTGGCCCGGTCGTCGCCGCAGCAGTAATGCTTCCGGAAAAATTTCGCCATAAACGCCTGAACGATTCCAAGCAACTCGCGCCGGAGTTGCGCGAAGAAATTTATGTCGATCTCACCGGCAATCCCGAAATCGGATGGGCCGTTGGCGTGGTCGATCACATCGAGATCGACCGGATCAACATCTTGCGGGCGAGCCATCGGGCAATGCGTGTCGCCATCGAAGCCTTAAACACGTTACCCGATCATGTTTTGATCGACGGCCTACCCGTCGTCCCGTTTCCCCTGCCCCAGACTGCAATCGTCGAAGGCGATTGCGTCAGCCTGAGCATCGCAGCAGCCAGCGTAATCGCCAAGGTGACCCGCGACCGGATGATGCGTGACTTTTGCGGCCAGTTTCCCGAGTATTGTTTCAGCAAACACAAAGGCTATGGCACTGAACTCCATCTCCTAAAGCTCCATGAATTCGGCCCTTGTCCGATCCATCGCAGATCTTTCGAACCGGTGGCGCAACCGCTTCTCGCTCTCGAAGGCCCCATCCCGGCCGGAACATCTCCGGCTCGGCGCGCGAGGCGAGAAATTAGCCTGCCGGTACCTCAAGCGTAACCGCTATAAGATTCTTTTTCGAAATTTTCGCGGCCACGGCGGTGGTGAGATCGACATCGTTTGCCGCGACAACGACACCTTGGTTTTCGTCGAAGTAAAGACGCGAACCAGCGAAGATTTTGGCCGGCCGCTGGAAGCCGTAAACCGCCAAAAACAAAGGCGAATTGCCCGTGGCGGCCTCGCCTGGCTGCGAATGCTGGATAATCCGGATATCTTGTTCCGCTTCGACGTTGTAGAAGTAATCCTGGCGGAGGATGCACCTCCGCGCCTCGAAATAATCAAGAACGCCTTCCAGCTTCCCGCGCCGTATATATATTAAGAAGAAGACCGCGGATTTCGCGATAATCGAAAAAGGATCAATCGCGTTACGACGTAGCCTTACCTGACGCCGACTATCTGCCTGTCATCCCGAGCCGCGCAGACGGAGAGGGACCTCACAGTCGCAGTCCGCGTTTTCTCTCTTAGTAAGCGTGATCAATCAGTCTGCGCGAGATCCTTCACTCCGTTCAGGATGACAACGCGATGGTGTTGGCAAAACCCGCGGTTGGAATTCCCTTTTCATCCCTCAAGTTTCAGGATTAAATCGCGGGAATGAAAAGGACAATTCATTTCCTGCTTTGTCTCGCAAGTATCGCCGCGCTCGCCGCTACTGCGGATGCCGCCGGTCGCCCTCCTAAGAAAAAAACAGTCCCGATGGCAGTGCCGAGCGCCACTGCAGGGCCGGCTTCCTCGGCCGATCTCTCCCGTTTTATGGGCGCACATCTCGATACAATTCTTGGTCCGCTCGACCAGAAGGTCGATCTGCCCCGCGCGGAGCTGGCTCAGATTCGCGATTCATTTGCCAAAGGCTTCGGGAAAGCATCGCTGGCCGAGCGTCAAAAATTTCAATCCGGCCTGGCCGTCTGCGATGCGATCTCTCAGGCAATGGATGAACGAAATAAAGCGGTCGTAATCAAAGCATCGGCCACCTGGCCGCAACAAGCTGCTCAGCTTCGACAAAGAATCGACCAGCTCGCCGCCCAGCAGCGCGCCGCCGAAGGGCATTAGTTCCAATCGCAAACAGCAACGGATGCTTCCGCTGCGGCATGACTGGAGGCGCGGCAATCGTCGAGGCCCTGGAGGAGTTGGCTAACGAACTGCCTTTTTGGAGTGCGTCCTGAAAATTGGTCGAAGGCCGAAACCAAAATGCCGTTGAGCGAATACCGCGCTAGCTACGAGGGCCTTGCTCAATGGTCTCGGCAGTAACGCCGGCAAGACCACCGCGCAAAATACCGCCGGCGAAAAAAACGAGCCACGCATCCGACGCGTCACACGCCGTTCGTATACAGCACCTTTCCGATCTGCCGGGATCCGAGCGTCGGCCAGAACCTCCGCAGCAAGCCGTCCTGATTCGATGGCATAACCGATCCCCTCGCCCGTGAAGGGATGAATCAGCGACGCCGCGTCACCCAAAAGCAAATAACCTGGCCCCCACAATCTCCGGGCAAATCTTCCGTTCCATTTGAACTTTGCCATGTTCAAAGGGAATCCGATCAGATTGCCTTCAAATCGCGCGTTGCCGATGTATTCGCGCATTTCGGCGCTTCGACAATAATGATGAAAACGTTTTTTTAGGATCTGTGGATTACTGGTATTTCCATAGCCGATATTCGCCCAACGTTCGCCGTTGCGGACAAATGGAAATAACCAGAAATAACCGAGGTTTTCGGTATCGAATGAAAAGACGAGACCGTTGGTTGTTTCCGGAATGTCACGAACGTACTGGCGCAACGCGTAGATGACGTGATCGCGGTCAGTCGGCCCGGTTGCGCGTCGCACAATGCTGCGGCTGCCATCGGCGCCGACCACGAGAGAGCATGTCAGTTCGCGCTCCGTTTCGCCCTCCCGCAATTTTACCCCGCGCACGCGCCCATTCTCGAACAACAATCCAGTTACCTGCGCCTGTTCCAGCGTCTCCGCCCCGGCCGCTACAGTGGCCTGCCAAAGCGCGTTATCAAATTCGACCCGCGGCATCACATCCAGCGTCAGTTCTCTTCGCTGCATCGGTGCGGCCCCTGGGTAACAAAAAATCTGCCTCTCGGTGAACGACTCCGATGGAATCAATGACGGCAACTCCGGAAACACTTCGGCAACCATGGGCACCGCGCGATGATTCAGCCCGTCTCCGCAAACCTTATCACGCGGAAATCGCTCCTTATCGATAAGCAGGACGCGAGCGCGAACTTTGAATCGCAACAGCGAACGCACAAAGGCGCACCCGCCCGGTCCGCCGCCGACGACGATGATGTCATAGTCGAGGTGCCCGTTCTTGGAATGGGCAAAACCGGCGGGCGCGATCACTGCTTATCAAACGTCAGAAGTCGAATCGGATCAAACCCACAAGGTGCGATCAAAGGTTCGATACTGGATCGCTTCGCTCACGTGCTCCGGCGCGATCTCGGTCTTGCCTTCGAGGTCGGCGATCGTGCGCGAGACTTTAAGGATTCGATCGTAAGCCCGCGCACTCAGATTGAGCTCGGTCATTGCAACACGGATCAATTCCTGAGAATCGGCGCTTAACTTGCAATGTTGCTTGAGGGCACGCGTCGTCATCCGTGCATTGCAACTAATCTTGCGATCCTTTTGAAATCGCTCCTGCTGAATTTTGCGGGCCTGGCTCACTCGTTCGCGAATCGCGCTGGAACTTTCCTCGACACGCTCGCTCGCGACATCACGGTACTCGACTGGAGGCACTTCGATGTGCAGATCGACGCGGTCGAGCAGCGGACCGGAAATGCGCTGTCGGTAGCGCTGCACTTGCACCGGACCACAGCGGCATTCCCGTCTCAAATCGCCAAAGTATCCGCACGGGCAGGGATTCATTGCCGCGACCAGAATAAACTCGCACGGAAACGTTAGGCTGCCAGCCGCGCGCGAAATGGTGACCTTCCCATCTTCGATCGGCTGGCGCATCACCTCTAACGCCGACCGTTTGAATTCCGGCAGCTCATCCAGAAATAGGACGCCGTTATGCGCGAGGCTGACTTCGCCCGGCGCCGGCGTGGCCGAGCCTCCCAGCAATCCGACATCGGAAATCGTATGATGCGGCGAACGAAACGGGCGTGTCGACACGAACGATTGATCGCCGTTAAGCAATCCGGCCACGCTATGAATCTTGGTCGTTTCGATCGCCTCCTCGATCGACATCGGCGGAATAATCGTGGGAACGCGTTTCGCCAGCATTGATTTGCCGGAACCCGGAGGACCAATCATCAGAATGTTGTGGCCGCCGGCAACGGCCACTTCGATCGACCGTTTGACATGCCCCTGGCCCTTCACATCGCCAAAGTCGACATCGTAATTTTGGTGCGTGGAAAAAAACTGGCTCAGATCGCCGCGAGTTGGCAGCAACGGAATTTCGCCACGGAGAAATTGAAACGTCTGCCGCAAGTTCTGCACGCCGTAGATGTCGATCTTATCCACCATGGCCGCTTCGCGCGCGTTTGCTTCAGGAACAAACAAAGCACGTTTGCCGCGACGGCGAGCTTCCAGCGCGACAGGTAATACGCCTTTGACCGGGCGCACCGCGCCATCCAGCGCGAGTTCGCCGACAAAACTGAAATTTTCGAAAGCGCTGCTATCGATCTCTTCGGCGGCGGCGACCATGCCAAGCGCGATCGGCAGATCGAAGCTCGGACCCTCCTTTTTCACGTCGGCTGGAGCGAGATTGATAGTTGTTCGTCCGCGAGGCCAGTAGTATCCGCTATTCTGAATCGCCGTTGTGACACGGTCCTTGCTTTCTTTCACCGCTGTGTCGGGTAACCCCACCACGACGATCACCGGACTGCCGCCGGCGGCGTTGACCTCGATCTCAACCTCGTAGGCATCCACACCATAAACGGCCGCCGAATAAAATTTAGCCAACATTGCGTCGATTAGGTTGTCAAAGATTAGCGACGAGGAAAAGAGGCAATTGAGAGGCAAAAAACAGAGACAGGCTGGCGCGACTTCGGCAACCGGAGCTACCGCTAAAAAGGAGCCGGCAAGCCGAGTGGATGCCGTTTCAGTCGAAGGAGTTATCCTTTAAAAAAGATTGAACATCCTACCCCCAGGTCCTGTCAGAATTGCGAATATTTAACCTTGTTAAATACCTGGTGGATGATTATAAGTGTGATTGACGAGGTTCCGGCGCGCCAACCGGCCGTTACCCTGTCACTCCGTCCCCCTAGTAGTCCCCCCGAAATTCATGAAACGAACTTATATGGCCGCTGAAGATAGCGATACCGGAATAAAGATTTACCTGCGCGAGATCGGGCAAATCCCGCTTTTGACTCCTGACCAGGAGATCGAGCTCGCCGCCAAAATCAAGAAGGGCGACCGCGAGGCGCGCGCGCTCATGATCAGGTCGAACTTGCGACTGGTCGTGAAGATCGCCCATGACTACGCCAACCTCGGGTTGCCGCTGCTCGACCTGATCTCCGAAGGAAACATCGGCTTGATGAAGGCCGTTGAGCGTTTCGATCCCGCGAAGGGCGGAAAGCTCAGCACCTACGCCGCATGGTGGATCAAGCAATCGATCAAGCGCGCCCTGGCCAACCAGAGCAAGACGATTAGACTGCCCGTTCACCTGGTCGATAAAATCTCCAAGATGCGCCGCGTTTCGTTGCAGATGAGCGAGGAACTCGGCCGCGAACCGACCGACGAAGAGCTCGGCGACGAAATCGGAATTGCTGCCGGAAAAGTTTCGCAGCTCAAAACCGTCTCGATCCGCCCTGCTTCACTGGACGCTCCGATCAGCGATGACGATTCAACCGAGTTCGGTGAGATCGTCGGCGATGAAGACGCTCAGACGCCGTTCGAACTGTTGCGCGACAAAAACCTGCGCAACGAGGTGGGCGGATTGCTCGACGTGCTCGACGATCGCGAGAAAAAAATTATCTTCCAGCGCTTCGGCCTGGATGGCGGCAAACCGAAAACGCTCGAGGAAGTCGGCAAGAAATTTGGCGTGACCCGCGAGCGCATTCGTCAGTTGCAGAACATTGCACTGTCAAAGCTCCGCCGCGCGCTCAGCAAGAAAGAGCGGCCGGTTGACGTCGAATTGCCGGTCGAAGCAGCGTAATCAGCATCGACATCGTAATTTGAAACGCGCGGATGGAAACGTCCGCGCGTTTTATTTTGCCACCCGCAACTGCACGCAGTTGACCAGCTCCCGCCCCCATTGGATGTCGCTAATGATCACCAGCCGGCTGCCCGGCGCAGCCAGTTTGTTCTTGCGCAGAAATTTTTCGGCCGCCTCGATCGTTCGATGCGGATCGTCCGTAAAATCGATTCGGACCGGAATAGTTCCCCAGCAGATCGCCAGCTGGCGATAGACTTCGTCGCTCTCGGTAAAGGCGAAGATCGGCGCGTGCTCGGGACGCATGTTCGATGCATATCGCGCCATCCGGCCATGTCGCGTAAAAACAATCAGCTTCGAATCGCGCAGCGAATTTGCGAGAACTACCGCTGAAGCGACTGTTTTTTGCCGGTCGTCTTCGAGCACCGCATTCTGGGCATAGCCGGCGCCGCCACTGCGCTCGGTCCGTACCGCGACACGATTCATTACCTCGACACACTCGACCGGATAACGGCCCACGGTAGTTTCACCGCTCAGCATGATCGCGTCCGCCTGCTCAAAGGCGGCATTGGCAATATCGGTGATCTCCGCGCGCGTCGGCGATGGGTTGGTAATCATCGATTCCAGTAACTGCGTCGCCACAATCACCGGTTTTCCAAATCGAATGCACCTCTTAACAATTCGCCGCTGAATGATCGGCAGCTCTTCCATTGGACATTCGATGCCGAGATCGCCCCGCGCGACCATGATTGCGTCCGCGCCGGCGATCATTTTGTCGATCGAGCGGACTGCGAGTTGATCCTCGATCTTCGCCACGATTAGCGCGTTGCTCTTTTTCTTCACCAGGAGCTTCCGCAGCTCTTCTATGTCGCTTTCTTCGCGAACAAAACTCAAAGCCACAAAGTCGACGCCCACCTCGACGCCAACGGCCACGTCGGCGATGTCCTTCTTAGTCATCGGCGGAAGGTTCACCCGGACGCCAGGTAGATTGATATGGCGTCGGGAGCCGAGCACCGCGCGTGTCAGCACTTTGCACCGGACGCGATTCTTTCCCTTTTTCACCACGAGCAGTTTGATCAGGCCGTTGTCGACCAGGATCGTGTTCCCGACCTCAACATCATCGACGAAACCGTCATAGTTCACCTCTACCGAGTTTCGCTCCTCGCTTTTCGCCTGGCGAACGGTGAACTCGAGGATGTCGCCCGGCTTTAAATGCAGGCTCGTTTTTACATCGCCGGTCCGAATAGCCGGGCCTTGCGTGTCGAGCAGGATCGCAACCGGCCGGCCGATCGTTTGAGAGAGCTGCCGAATTCGCGGGACGATTTCGCGAACCCAGTCATGCGTGGCGTGGCTCATGTTCAACCGGAGCACATCCGCGCCTTTTTCGATCAACCGTCGCAGTAATTCAGTCCGCTCCGTTGCAGGACCAAGCGTGCAGATAATTTTCGTCTTCCTCATTTGGAAACCTACACCCATTAACACCGAGCTTTAGCCCCGTGCAAACAGGGCTCAATACCGCCAGCCGTTTTAACGGCTTAGACAAAGCGTCGTCTCGGGCAATGCCCTCACCTCAATCCTCTCCCCGAGGGAGAGGAGGACGCGAACCCCCAGGTGAGGGAAGCGATCGCCCACAAAAAAAACGCGGCGCATCTCCTGGGATGCGCCGCGTCTCGCAATCAAATCTATTTCAGCTTCCCTTGGACTTCCTTGGCCTGATTGAAATGTTCTTCGACCATCTTGGCCGTTTTTTCCGCGAATTCTTTCAGGTCGGGATCGATTCCTTCCTTCGCCTGTGCCTGAAATTCCGCGAGATCCTTTTCGTGATCCTTCACCATCATTTCCATGTAAGCCTTGTCGGAGGTCCACTTCATTTCATGTTTCTTCGCTGGCATCTTCACGCCCTTCTTGTCGGCGATCGCTTTGAGCTCGTCCCCCGCTTTTGAATGATCGGCAACCATTCGTTTACCGAACGCCTTTACGTCGTCACTCTTAGCCTGTTTTTCAGCCATCTCCCCCATCGCGACTTCCATCATCCCGCCCTTGGCGGCCTTCTTGATGAAGGCCTTGTCCTTGTCGCTGATCGAGCTTTTCGCGCCTGCCTCGCTTTTCGTGGCGGTCTCCGCCGCTTCAGCTTTCTTTTTCGACTCCGTCTGAGCGACGGCAGTGCCGGCAAATGAAATCGACGCGACAATGAGGCCCACAGTTCCGAGCCATGAGATAAAATGAAGTTTGTTTTTCATATGGTGTTTTCTTGTTGAATGTAATTTCAATGATCCAACACTAGCACTTCGAATTCTCGCGGTCTTCTGGACGTCTGATTGTGCTGGGATCATCCCTGCTGGGCGTTTGGCCCATAGGAAGTTTCGACTCGCGAGGCCACATCTTTGTACCCGTAATCCGCTTCGTAAATCTGCTTCATGCAGGCGAGCGATTTTTCGCGTTCGCCCATCCGGTCGTAAACAAGTCCCAGATTATACACAATCTCCTTCTTCATCGCATCCATCGATAAAACTTCCTTGGACGCTTCTTCGAACTGTTTCATGGCCAGATCGAGCATCCCCAGCTCAGTGTAACAACGTCCCAACAGGTTCATCGCTTTCAGGCGTGCATTCGGATTTTGCCGGGCCCGCTGCAATTCCGGCAGAGCTTCGCGAAATTGGCCGGCAGTCGCGAGGTGCTCCCCCAGCTCGAAGCGAAGCTGAAGGTCGGTTGGATTTCGGCCCACCCGCTCCCTCGCGTCTGCGATCAAAATTTCCGCGCGTTTCTGCATTGCCGTTTTTAATTCCCCGGCCTTTTGCGCATGAAGCTCCTGATCGGCCCCGTGTGTCGCCAGAAACTCTTCGAGTTCCGCGATCTGCTGCGCGGAACGCCTCGTCTTCAAATCCGAAACTTTCCGGACCAGTCCAGTATCGGTGTTCTTGGTTAGATCGGCGGCGTATTGATACCAGGCAATCGCCGACTCGATGTCTTCCTTATCTTCGTTCAGAACGCCCAGGCGCCGGGCCAAATCCACGTTCTCCGGCTGCGCCTGGTGAGCTGCATAGACCTCCGCGATTTGTTGGTCGATCGATTCGCCGGTCAACTTCATCCGGCTTTGTTGCTCGAGCGAAACTGCCGCCTCCTTGTCCTTGATCAGATCCCGATAACTTTCCGCTTGCGTCCAACCTCCAGTTTTCATCGAAGCCCGCGCCGAAGCGTCTTTCCCCAGGCGAATGGCCTCCGAGTCGAGCGGGTTGATCGCGCTGAGCCGGTTATAAATTTCGACTTCCTGGTCGCTCTCGCCCAGATCGTGATGCAGCCGGGCGAGATCGTGCAGCACTTTTACGTCCTTCGGAAATTCCTCCAGCAAAGTTCGCAGCGCGAACACTCCGATCTCCGGCCACCCCGCTGCCACCGCCGCCTCCTTAAGGATAAAATTCGCCTGTTTATTATACGGCTCCTCCTCCAGCACTTTCTCGATCATTTCCATCGCGTGCTTGGGATCCTTCTTCACCTCGCGCTGCGCCTTCATCACCGCGATCGGCGCCGTCGAAATGTTGAACATGCTTTTTTTGGCGGCTTTGGTTTTGGTGACCTCCGTCCGCCGCAACAGCTGCCGCCCTGTTAAAAATTGCGGCTCCTGCTTAAGAATTCCCTGCAACAGCGAAATCGCGTAACCGAAATTGCGCAGCTCAATTGCCGCCACCGCCTTAAGCCAGTGGCTTCGCTGCGTCTCGCTCAATTCCTTTTCGGTCTTAACGGGCATCGATGAATTCTATCACAAAAGATCCAGCTGCGGCTTCTCCGATTTCGGCATCCCTTTTGTCGATCTTCGTCTCTTCGACTTCTCCTGCGTCAGGGCACCGTTCGGATTTTCCAAATGCGAAAGGATGTCTTTCGCCCGATCGAGAATTTCCTTGGGCAATCCCGCCAGCCGCGCGACTTGAATACCGTAGCTCTTGTCCGCGCCACCCGGCACGATCTTGCGCAAGAAAATAATCTGATCGTTCCATTCGCGCACTGCGACATTATAATTGCACACGCCGTTGCGTTCGTCGGCCAGTTTCGTGAGCTCGTGATAATGTGTCGCAAAAAGCGTGCGGGCCTTGATCTTATCGTGCAAGAACTCCGCGACACTCCAGGCGATCGAGAGCCCGTCGAAGGTCGAGGTTCCGCGCCCGATCTCGTCGAGAATCACAAGACTGCGCTCGGTCGCGTTGTTCACGATGTTCGACGTCTCATTCATCTCGACCATGAAGGTCGATTGGCCACGGGACAAATCGTCGTTGGCGCCGACCCGCGTGAAAATCCGGTCCACCAATCCAACCTCGGCACTCTCCGCCGGTACGAAGCTGCCGATCTGCGCCATCAACACAATCAGCGCCACCTGGCGAATGTAAGTCGATTTACCCGCCATGTTTGGGCCGGTGATGATCGCCAGCCGGATGTTCTCGCCATCCAGCGTCGTGTCGTTCGGTACAAATTTTTCTTCCACCAGATTTTGATCGAGCACCGGATGCCGGCCATCCTTGATTACCAGCCGCAGACTGCTGTTCAAAAGCGGCCGGCAATACCGGAAAAGCCGCGCCGTTTCCGCTAGCGAGCAAATAACATCGACAATCGCAATAGCCGCCGCGGTCTGCTGGATCGGCCCGAGCTCGACCAGCGTTTCGTCCCGCAACTTTTGGAAAAGCTGATGTTCAAGCTGACGGGCCCGCTCGTCCGCTCCGAGTATCTTCGCCTCTATTTCCTTCAGCTCAGGAGTAATGAACCGCTCCCCGCCGACAGTGGTTTGCTTGCGCGTGTAATGCGCGGGTGCGCTTCCGAGATTTGATTTCGTTATCTCAATGAAATAACCAAACACCGAGTTATAACGAACTTTGAGCGACTTGATTCCAGTGGCCACGATCTCGCGCTCTTGTAATTGGCTGATCCAATCCTTCCCTTCGCGCGAAGCCTGCCGCAAAGCATCCAGATCGGCATCGTAACCGTCGCGAAAAATTCCGCCTTCCTTGAGTGCCAGCGGTGGATCATCCACCACGGCGCGGGTTAATTTCTCCGCCAGCGACGGCATTTCCTGAATTTCATTCTGCAAATGCTGGGCCAGCAATTCGACCCTGCCCTTTTCGTTTGTCCGATTTGCGCCGAACGCGAGGCGGTCGAGCAGCTTTTGCAGCTCACCCTTCAATTTCGGGATCTGCTCCAATGAAGTTTTTAACGCGACAAGATCACGGGCGTTCCCTGAGGCCTGGCTTAATCGCCCCGCAGCCCGCTCGACGTCGCGGATCGATTTCAATTCGCTTCGAATCGATCCGAGCAGATCCGTTTCCTGCAAGAGATCGGCAATCATTTGCTGGCGGCATTCCAACTCGGTCACCTCGCGAAGCGGTTGCAGAATCCAGCTTCGGAGTTTTCGTCCGCCCATCGGCGTCACTGTCCGATCGAGCACCGCGAGCAAGCTGATGTCCCGCGAACTGCGGGATGCAACCAGCTCCAGATTCGCTTGTGTCGCCGCATCGAGCACGACGTGCTGGGCGGGCGCATCGCAGCGCAACGACGTCAGATGATCGATCTTTCGCCGAAGCTGATGCTTCAGATAATGCACCATTGCGCCGGCCGCGGCGGTCGCCTGCGGCATCTGGCCGCAACCGAATCCGTCGAGCGATTTGACCTTGAAGTGTTCGCACAAGGTGAAGACCGCCTGCTCCGGCAGGAACGCATAACTGTCGTAGGCCAGCGCGCCGCTCAGTTCGGCAAACGTATCCTTATGCTCGTCACTGATCAGAAGCTCCGATGGCGAAACGCGCGCCAGTTCGTCCAGGAGCGCTTGTCGATTCTGTAATTGAGCGAGGCGGAACTCGCCGGTGGTCAAATCGGCGTAGGCGATTCCGAACAGGTTGCCGTCGGTAGAAACTGCACCGAGATAATTTGCGCGCTTCGATTCCAGAAGATCGAGATCGCTAACCGTTCCGGCGCTGATGATCTGGGTGATATCGCGCGAAACAATTTTGCCCGGTTGCGGCTCACTGGTCTGGTCGCAAATCGCCACTCGTCGCCCGGCCTTGATCAGCTTCGCAATATAATTAGGCGCCGCGTGATACGGCACACCGCACATCGGCACCTCATTGCGCTTGGTCAGCGCGACATTCAATAACGCCGACGCCTCCTTGGCGTCCTCGAAAAACAGTTCATAGAAATCGCCGAGCCGAAAAAGCAGGAGCGTGTCAGCCGGGATGCTGCCCCGCAGCCGGCGGTATTGCTGCATCATCGGAGTAAGCTCGGCCACGATTCCAGTATTATGGATAAGGGGACCCAGGAAAAGGCTGTTGAGCGTGAAAACCGGAAAGACCGGGGATTGGGACTGCCGTTCGTCTCCAAATCGCGATTTCACGCTGCTTTTTGCCTTTCCATCGCGCAAATCTGATAATCGCCGCCATTAGAGCCTTTATGATAAATAAAGATAGAGTCGCTTCTGTCTCTGCAAGAAGCACTTATGGGTTAGATGATGCCCTCTACTCTGGACAGGCATGCAAAAGGCTGTAAATATCGAACATGAAAATGATCCACGCGCTCCGTCGCACCTTCCGTCATGGCGGATAGGCCGACTCAGCACGCTGAATCGCACCAAGTTGGAGACCGCCTCTCGCGGCACCCCAGTGGTCGAAACTGAACCACGCGCGATTTTGCGCCGGTAACCGAAACCGAAATTTCGGACGAAAATCCAACTACAACCTACATGAAACCAACACTTGAAATCCCCTCACCAACTCATCAGCAGAATTTTCCGCTGACCGATTACCACTATCAACCGACAACGCTCGAAACATCGCACGTGGCCGCTAAAGAAACGCTCACGACGCCAGAGCTGCGCGGATTGTGGCGATTGAGCACCGGATTCTTCAACGCCGAAGCAAAACTCGATTATGCAACCGAGCTTCTCGGCTTCAGCATAATCACGGCGTTGTCAGTCTGGCCGATCATCACGACCATCGTGGCGATCACGCGGATGGTCAGGAATTACTAAGCGGAACGCCGCCGAGAATTCTTTCGGAATGCGGCCGACACGGCCGCCGCTACAACTCGACGACTTGGATGCCTTCGGTGGCGGCCCGTTGCACGTACAGATCGCTCAAACGCTTTGTCATCGGACCGACTCTGCCGTCGCCGATAACGCGGTTGTCGATCTTAACGACTCCGGCGAGCTCGCCCATCGTGCCGGTGCAAAAGATTTCGTCCGCTCCGTAAACATCGAGCGGCGATAAATCGGTTTCGACGCACCGGATTTTTTCGGCTGCGCAAATCTCGATCACCGTTGCGCGGGTAATCCCTTCCGGGCAGGCGATTACCCGGCTGGTGGCCAGGTCGCCTTTGCGCACGATGAAAACGTGCGTCGCATTCGTTTCGGCAATGCATCCGCGGATGTCGAGCAACAGGGCGTCATCCGCCCCGGCATTGTTTGCTTCAATCTTGGCCAGAATCGAGTTCAGCAAATTGGCGTGGTGAATCCGGGCGTCGAGAACCTCCGGCGGCGGCCGGCGCACCGTCGCGGTAATCAAAGTGAGCCCGGTCTTCGCATAAACCGGCAATTTATGTTCCGCGAGCACGACCAGAGTTGGTCCGCTCTGGTTCAGCCGCGGGTCCATGCCCGACGTGATCTTGATCCCGCGGGTGAGCGTAAGGCGAATGTGAACACCGTCGCGCATCTTGTTTGCGGCCAGGGTGCGTTTGATCTCTTCGACGATCGATTCGCGCGGCGGAATTTCCGCGAACGCCAAAGCGCGGGCCGAGCGTTCGAGCCGGTCGAGATGTTCGTGAAGCTTGAAGATCCGCCCGTTATAAAGGCGTAGGCCTTCCCAGACCGCGTCGCCTCCTTGCACCGCCGAATCGAATGGACTGATTCCCGCCTTGTCACGATGCACGAGCTTCCCGTTAACGTTAACGATCAGATCGCGATTTCGTTCGTCGAATTTCTGGAGCATTTCCAATCAGCGTGTCATTCCGAGCGAAAAAATGCCAGTCCGGCTCGGACCGAGGAATCTCTCAGTTTCTCAGAAATCACGCAAGCGGCCTCACGGTCGCGCTAGGTGGTCGATGATGCGCCGCGAAGGACGGCTCGTAGATCGTCGATGTATTGCGAGGTCCCTCGCCGTTTGCGCAGTTCGGGATGACATTCGCTTCTTCAATGCAGCCGGAATTCATACAACCGTTCATAACATTCCCGGCAGCGCGCGTGGATTTCACGCAGATGCGGCGAAACTTCGCCGCTTTTGGCGCGATACGGCTGAAACGATGTCGATCTTGCCACGTCGTCGTACCAATACTTCGCCCAGACGCCGTCCGTCTCGCGCAACCCCGGCGGCCAGAAAAGCATCGATTCGTTAAACTCGACGTCGACCGCACCGCACAATAGCCGCAGTATTCCTTCCGGATTTTCCAGGACATCTTTTGCGTCGACTACCGCAGGGACACCTTTTGCTTGTTCGCGAACGTAATCAAAAATCTCCGCTTGTTGCACAAACCCGAGGTCCTCGAGCGTGGGATCTTCCCGTCTCTTTATATAGGAGAGAATCACCTCCCGCGGGTCGCGGATAAGGAAGCAATTCGTCATCGCGCCGAGCCATTGTCGATCCACCTCGGGCAACAGATGATGCGTCATCTGTTTTTGGAAAAAAATGTGGGAGAGGTTTTTGGGCCGCGACTCAGGGACTGGCCCGGTCATTTGAGCCACGACCTTCCGCCATTCCGTTTCGCCGGCAGCAATCACATCCTTCGTGCCGGGATGTTTCTTGCCGGTCGCCTTTAAATAGTAAGCGTAGAACGGCTCATCGATCACGACCGTATCCGATCGATTGTCCCACGATCGCATCATCGCCGTCGAAATATTTCGCGGCCCCGACCACATGGCGATCCGGACCGGGTCTGATTTTAACATTGAACGTCTGGTCCCTAACCGCGCACCGCATTCATTCCCTGCCGGCTGATCCGATCAATCAATTGCGGATACGTGAGCCCCGCCTTGTCCGCCGCTAACGCAAAATCTTCATCGCCGGCCAGATGCGGGTTCGGGTTCGCCTCGATGAAATAAACTTCGTTGTTCGCCGTCAACCGGAGATCAATACGCGCGTAACCGTCGATCGTGAGCAAGCGATAAATCCGTTTGCACGTCTCCTCGATGTGCATGACCAACGCCGGGTCGAGTCCTTCCGGAAACGTATTCACCAGGCCCCACCGTTTGCGATACTCCTCATCCCACTTGGCCTTGTAAGTCGCAATCTTCGGCTCGTTCGGCGGCACTTCCTTAAAAACGAGCTCCCGGAGCGGAAAGACCGTCAGCTTCACGTTCCCCATCAAACTCACGTAGAGTTCGCGGCCTTCGATATATTCCTCCGCAATCACGTCACTGCTATATTTCTCGTGGATAAAAGCCACTCGCTCGCGGAACTGTTCTTCGTTCTCGACAAATGATGCCTGCGAAATGCCGTAGGAGGCTTCTTCCTTCACCGGCTTGACCAGGATCGGGAATTTAAGCTGTTTCGGACGCCCAGTGCGTTGGCCGCGCGGAATGACCACGAAGTTCGGAACGTGAATGCCGTGATAATGAAGAATCTTCTTCGAGATTCCCTTGTGTTTGCAAAGGGTAAGACCGGTCGACCCGCAACCGGTAAAGGGCAGCCCTTGCATCTCGAAGAACGAAACAATGTTCTGGTCGAATCCGGGATTGTTTTTGAATTGCTCGACCAGATTGAAAAGAACGTCGGGCGCGAACGTCTCCAGTTTTTGCCGGAGAAGATCGACATCGTCATAAATGGCGAGATGCTCCGCGATATGACCAAGCGTGCCGAGCGCCTCCATGACGTTCGCCTCGGTTTTCCAGTCCGTCGTTTTCATCTCCTTGGTGAAATCCTGATCGAGCGTGGTCGGGCTCGTCCCGTCGAAGAGGACCAGGACTTTGAGTTTCTTTTTCACAAACGACTGTTTGTTTCTATTTCAAATGTTTGGTTTTACTTCGTGCGCTTGAACTTGCCGGTAAACAAATAATTCATCACCAGCGTCGTGATGTAAGAGCTGATCCGAAAATCCTGCTGCGGATCGTCATTGAGCACATGGAGCTCCAGCTCATCGCAACGATCGATCAACCGCGCGAGCAGTTTGTTCACCCGGAATTTTTTCTCGTTCGTCCATTGGCAGACCGAGTTTAGCAGACGCCGCCGCGTCCGGCGCAAATAAGAGCTGGCCTTGATTCGGCCCGGCCCTGCCTGCGCAGCAAAAAGTTGCCTAAGATCGACATCGTAAAAATCCGGATATGAATCTTCGAAAAGTTTTCGTTTCCGTCCGTAATAGGTCTTGAGTTTCACATTCAGGCAATTGTATTCAGCCACGCGATATTTTGGCGTGTGCACCGGTGGTTTCCCGGCCAGCGAACCCATCAACTCGTCGACATATTCGAGTTTCCGCAGCGCCCGCCACCCGGCGTACCGCTCCCGCCAGTCCAGTTCCGGCGTGAGCCAGATCGCAAACGTCTCCGCGAAATCCTCGTCCGGATGCGCCTGGGCATACCAGTCGTCGAGGTGCGTAACGTAACTGCGGCTGAACGGGCGCGGACGGTAGAAGCTGGGAGTCGATTCGCGAGATGTTTTGCCAAAAAACTTCTGCCACTTTTTCTTGCGCTGAAGCTGGTAAGCGTAGCTGTAGGCGTGCGCCGCCTCGTGCCGCATCAATTTCATGAACCACTCCGGCGTTTCGCCCTCGACTTCGAGCATCATGCTCCGTTCCAGCCCGCGAAGCCGGTTGTGCACCAGAAAGAACGGCACAAAAATCGCCGGAATTCCGATCGGCACGAACCATTCATCGCCGATATGACACGGCGGATGAAAGGTCAGTCCTTTGGCGGAAAGCTCGTTGTAGAGCTGCTTGATCAACGGCTCGACCGCAGTTCCCTCGATTCGCAGCCCGAGCTTCGAGATCCGTCGCTCGAGCAGCTGCTCATCGGTTAACCCTGCCCAGTCGGAGGTTTCCACTTCGCGCACGGTATCACCCAGCAACGCGCTGTCACGCCTTAGCCACGTCCGTCTGGCTTCGACATTGGGTGTTGGGCGTTGGACGTTGAGCGTTTACCTGGAGGGCGTCCGCGCCACGTGCCATGCCGAAGCGCAATGGCGAAGGCGGGTCGGCGCCCACTAATTATGTCGGCAACCGAGTATCATTTAGCATCGCCCGCTGAGCAGCTGATCCACCTGTTGCCCGGACTCACTTTCCCAGCTCGTACAAATACTCAACGAACGACATTACCGCGCCGTCGAAGCCCTGAACCTTCGGATTGGCTGACTCGATCACATAATATTCATCCGGCGCATGCGCGCCGCTGCCATGTCCGAGACCGAAATGTCCGGCGGCGAGCTTGAGCGGTTCGCCGGTGAATACGTAACCGGGATAAGAGCCGGCATTGCGCGGCCACAAGAGCGAGTCGACACCGAACCGCTTGTAGCTCGTGAACTGCGCTTTGATCAGCGCGGAGTCGGCCAATGTGCTCGTCGGATCGTAGCCGCCGGTCATGTTCACCTCGATGTCGCCGAAGCCGCGCTTGGCCAGGTGCGCCTTCAATGCCGAGAGCGCATCCGTCGCTTTCATGTCCGGCACGAGCCGCATATCGATCTTGGCCACGGCGCGGTGCGGCAAAACCGTTTTACCGCCGGGTCCGGTGTAACCGCCGACCAATCCTTCGATGTTCACTGTTGGCTGCGATTCGAGCCGTTCGTTAGCTTGCTGCCAGGGCAGGTCGTCGATCCAATGCTGCGTGCTGAATTGCTTTTTCGCCTGGGCTTCGTTCCGCACCTTCGATACCGTCGCGATCATGGTTTTCTCTTCCGCGCTCAGCGGCCGGGGCGTCGGGTAATTGTCGATCTTGATCGTGTTGCCATCTTCCGACACAAGCGTATTCAACGCGTGAACTAATCGCCACGCCGGACTGTCGATCATCGCCTTAAGCGATGAATGAATGTCCTTGGCCGGACCGCGACCCCATTTTTCGCCGCTCGAGACCAATTCGAGCTCGATCACACCTTTCGAACCGAGATTCACGGTCACAACGCCATCCAAATCCTGCGCGGCGGACGGCATGAATACGCCCACGCATTTCGAGAACGCCGTCTGCACTTCCGGTCGCTTAACGAGTTGCCCGATGTGCGGCGAACCGATTTCTTCTTCGCCTTCCGCCACCATCACGAGATTGACCGGCATTTTCTTTCCCGCACCGCGGATCGCATGCAGCGCCGCCAGGAAGGCTGCTTCCGGTCCTTTCTGATTGACCGCGCCGCGACCGATGATCGCTTTTCCGAGCGGCGGTTTATCCACCAGGCGTGCTTCGGTCGGCGGCGAAGTCCATTCCGCCGGATCGAATTGTTTCACGTCGTACATGAAATAAAGACCGACTGTTTTCGCCGCGCCGGCGTCGAGCGTGGCGAAGACGCCCGGCTTACCATCGGTGGTAAGAACCGCTGCCTGCTGAAACCCCGCTTCACGCGCGAGAGTCGCCATGTATTCCGCGCCTTCCGGGTACCCGCGATTCTCCGCCGCGATTGACACCTGATGAATCCAATCCTGCAACCGCTTCACCGATTCATCATGCTGCTTTGTAATCTGCGCCTTGATGTCGGCGTGATCGTCTTGCGCGGCCCGGCCCGGCTGAATCCAAGCGATCGCCGTGATAATTGCTGTTACGAAAAAAAACTTCCGATTCATACCATTTTAATGCCCCGTCGAATTATCGCTGGCAAGCTTTCCCTTTCACCAAGCTTCGAGATACGACGTGAGTTGCCCGGCGCTCGCCGCCGCGAGCACCTGTTGCTTTGGATTCTGCGGCCGACACTCCGAAACCATTCGCGGGCAGGCGGCCGCCCCTACACCTTTCTTGGATTCCTGGGCTCCTGATACTTGACGCCTTTGAGCGGAGGTGACAATACTCGGCGCCTAACGGAGGACTGACAATGTTACATCTCGATACTGGGAATACTGCTTTCATGCTCCTGTGCGCCAGCCTGGTCATGTTGATGACGCCGGGGCTGGCTTTCTTCTACGGCGGACTGGTCGGACGGAAAAACGTGCTCGCCATCATGATGCAAAGCTTCGTCTCCATGGGCTGGACCACGATGCTGTGGTGGGCCTTTGGATTTTCGCTCTGTTTCTCTGGCGATCAGAAAAGCGGCACCGATTTCTTCGGCATCATCGGTAACCTGAACTGGGCGGGCCTGCGCGGCATCACGCTCTCGACGCCGTCGCCGAACGATACGATCCCGATGATCGTTTTTTGCGGGTACCAGATGATGTTCGCAATCATCACGCCGGCGCTGATCACTGGTGCGTTCGCCAACCGGATCACGTTCAAGGCTTATATGTTTTTTCTGACTGCGTGGCTGATCTTTGTTTACTTTCCATTCGTCCACATGATCTGGGGTGGCGGCATCCTGGCGCAATGGGGTGTGAAAGATTTTGCCGGCGGGATCGTGGTGCACAACATCGCGGGAATCGCCGCGCTCGCGTCTGTTCTTTACGTGGGCAAACGAAAAGTCGTTGACCGCGGACCGCATAGCATCCCGCTGGTTGCACTCGGCACCGGTTTGCTGTGGTTTGGTTGGTACGGCTTCAATGCCGGGTCCGAATTCCGGGTCGATTCGACCACGGCGGTGGCATTTCTCAACACCGACATTGCCGCGTCGTTCGCGGCTGTCGCCTGGTTGTGCGTGGACTGGCGAGCTTCGAAGAAGCCGAAGTTCCTCGGCCTGCTGACGGGCGCGGTAGCGGGTCTGGCCACGATCACGCCCGCAGCGGGCTACGTATCGCCGGCGACTGCTGCAATCATCGGCCTCGTGGCCGGCGTCGTCTGCTATTACGCGTGCGCGCTCAAGAACAAGCTCAAATGGGATGACGCCCTCGATGTGTGGGGCGTGCACGGCGTTGGCGGTTTTCTCGGCATCGTGCTGCTGGGCGTATTCGCTTCGACGGCGTGGAATCCGGCAGAGAACGGCGGCGTGAACGGGTTGCTCGCTGGCGATTCGAGCTTCTTTCTGAAGCAACTTGGCGCGGGACTGTTTTCGTCTGTCTGGGCGTTCGTCTTCACATTTGGGATGCTGTGGATCATCGACCGCGTGACGGTGGTGCGCGTCGAAGATGCGCACGAGGAACTTGGACTCGACGAAGCGATTCATGGTGAGATTGCTTACATAGAAACGGAAGTAGCGGTGATTCGGCCAGGCCAGCCGCTCTGATCGCGACCCTGGAGCGCGTCTAATTAGTTGGCCGTAAGAATGGCTCAGCCCCGGATGAAACACGGATTTACAGAGTAATCCTTTTCACCCATCCGTGAAAATCCGTGTGCATCCGTGGCTTCTTAGACACCCTTTTAGCCGGACGTCAGGTCGATCGACAGAATGAAACAGATCGCTCAACTTCTCACCGCGACGATTCTGGCGAATGTCGCCCTGGCCAACGAGCCGGCCGTTTCGCCTAGGCCGGAGCCGCGCTTCAAGATTTCCGGTTGGATTGAGAGTGGCATCACGTTCAATCCGGCCAGCCCCAATGATAATCAGAATTTCGGGAGATATTTCGACGATCGCGCGAACGAGCCGATGCTCAATCAAGTGGTGCTTAACTTCGAGCGCGCGCTGTCGCCAAAGCCCGGCGAGTTCGATTGGGGCTTCAAGCTCCAATTCATGTACGGCAGCGATGCGCGCTTCATTCATTCGCTCGGCCTGCTCGATCACGCCGCGACTACGTCAATTCTCCAGCCGGACTTTGTCGAAGCTTATCTCAATCTCCACTTTCCCATTTTCACCGAGGGCGGTCTCGATGTGAAACTGGGCAAATTCGTTACCCTGGAAGGAGCGGAAACCATCGATCCGCGTACCAACGTCTTCTATTCGCATAGTTACATTTTCAATTTCGGAATCCCGCTTAATCACACCGGCGCGCTGGCGACGTGGCATGCGACACCGCATCTGAATCTGGTGGGAGGACTGACAATGGGCGTGAACACAAGCATCGATGACAACAACGATTCGGTCGCATTTCACGGTGGGGTCGGCCTGGACTTGAACGACGGCAAAATTACGATTTCCGCGGCCACGCACATCGGTCCCGAGACGCCGCACAACGACCACGATCCGCGCTACCTCAATTGCATCACGACCACGTGGAAGATCAGCGACAAGCTTACCTCCATCACCGATCTCAACCACGCCTACGACGCCGGTGCCGATGCCAATGCCTTTGGCGTGGCCCAATATTTCACCTATACGATTAACAACTGGCTCACGGCAGGCGTCCGCGGCGAGATTTTCCGCGATGACGCGGGATTTTACGTGGTATCGTTTGCCAACTATCACGAGCCGATGCGCGCCCTGGCGGGCGAGCCGACCATCGATCCCCGCACGGTCGGTGGCGGCAAGACCACATACGGAGCGGTGACCCTGGGAGTTAATATCAAACCGCCAGTGCCCAAGCCCGCCGCCAGTCTCGTGATCCGGCCGGAGCTGCGTTTCGACGGCGCATTAAACGGGACCCACCCATTTAACGATTCCAGCGAGCGCAATCAGTTTACCGCAGGCATCGATGTTATAATCGTTTTTTAGTTTCGGCTGCGTTCTGGTTCTCTCAGGGCGATTTTGCAGACAAAAACGTACCTCACCGGCGTCTATTAATTGAATCCAATTGCGCTGGATGGCGCATCAGATCTTGAGTTACGCACGTTAAAAGAGTTACAAGGGTACAACGGTCATGATGACTGATCTTCGTTTTACTTTTCGCCAATAAGACTGAAACAGAATGCGGCCACGATTCCGATAAAGTTTTCGCCGGTTCGACGCCGGAAGTTTACGACATGCACCTTGTGCCGTTGATTTTCGAGGCGTACGCGGCGGACCTTGCAACGCGACTGGCGTCGAGACCTTTGAAGGATATTCTCGAAATCGCCGCGGGCACGGGGGTGGTAACGCGCGCCATGGCAAACGCGTTACCCCAGTCCGTGTCGATCGTGGCGACGGACTTGAATCAGGCGATGCTCGACCGGGCCGCCGCGCGCGACATCAAGCGTCCGGTCACGTGGCGTCAGGCGGATGCGATGAAGCTTCCGTTTGACGACGCAACTTTCGACGCGGTCGTCGGCCAGTTCGGCGTCATGTTCTTTCCGGACAAGGCGGCCGCGTTTGCGGAAACGCGCCGCGTGCTCAGGCCGGGGGGCGTCTTTATTTTCAATGTTTGGGACCGCATTCAGGATAACGAATTCGCTAACACGGTGACGACCGCACTCGAGAAATGTTTTCCGGATGATCCGCCGCGTTTCCTCATGCGGACACCGCACGGCTATCACGATACGTCAATCATCAAACAGGATCTCGCCGCCGGCGGGTTCATCGCCTCACCGGAAATCACAACCGTGCCGGAGCGCAGCCGGGCGGCGTCCTGCGAGATTCCCGCGGTCGCTTATTGCCAGGGCACACCGTTACGAAACGAGATCGAGGCGCGTGACGCCTCGCGACTGGCAGAAGCAACCGCCGTGGCGGCGGCGGCAATTGGGAATCGGTTTGGTCGCGGTTTGGTGGATGGCAAGATCCAGGCGCATGTCGTCGCGATTACGAAATAGGCACAGACAAAATTCCGCGCGAGCGGCGTCTATTAATTGAATCCAATCGCGCCAGTTGGCGCGTCGTATTTTTGATTACAAGAGTTAAAAGGGTTACAACGGCTGAGGTTAAATAGTAAAAAACGTTACAAAGTTACAACGGCTATGATGACTGATCTTCGTTTTGCTTTTCGCCAATTGCTCAAGTCGCCCGGGTTCACTTTGCTGGCTTTGATCACGCTGGCGCTGGGGATAGGGCTGAACACCGCCATCTTTAGTTTGATCAACGATTTGTTCCTGCGCGGACTGCCGTTCCGGGAATCGAATCGCCTCATCCATCTTTACGCCAAACCGCAGCTGCGCGGGGTCGATCAGTTCCCGCTGTCGGCGCCGCGTTACATGCATTTCCGCGATGGCCAGCAAATCTTCGACGGATTCGCAGCCGAGAACGGACTCGGCGGCACGCTAACCGGCCTGGGCGACCCGGTCCAAATCCAGATCTTCAAATGCACGGCGAACTGGTTCGACGTGCTCGGCGTCACACCGATCCGTGGCCGCAATTTTCTCGCCCAGGAAGAGGAAGGCGCCGATGTGGCGCTGGTCACGGAAAAGTTCTGGCGGCAACGCATGAACAGCGACCCAAACGTGCTCGGCCGCGGTATCACGCTCGACGGCGTCGCCCACACAATCGTCGGCGTGATTCCGAATCTGCCGGCGAACTGGGTCGGACCGAATGGCAACGAAGTCTGGACGACCAAGCCGTTCATCATTCCCGGGTTCTCGCACGAACGCATGATGCGCGGGACCGCGTTCCTGCGCGTGATCGGACGGATGAAGCCGGGCCAGACGATCGAGCAGGTGCGCGCGGCGTTGCCTGCGCTCGATCAAAGTTATCGCACACAATACGCGGAGAAGATCGATGCGCAGTTTCCGAGCATGATCAAAGATCTGCGCGAAGACGTGAGCGGCGATCTGCGACCGGCGTTTGCGACGTTGCTCGCCGCGGTCGCGTTCGTGTTGCTGATCGCCTGCAGCAACGTGGCCAATTTGCTGCTCGTTCGCTTCAGCGGACGCCGGCGTGAGATCGCGTTACGCATGGCCATCGGCGCATCGCGCAGCAGCGTCATGCGGCTCTTCGTTTTCGAAAGCTTGCTAGTCAGCGTGCTGGCCGGAATTATCGGCGCGGCGCTCGCCTGGCAGCTCATCCCGCTCGTTCCGAAAATGGCGGCGAACTTTCTCCCTCTGCCGGAAAACTATCACGTCGGTCTCTCGCTTCCGCTGCTCGGCTTCACCGTCGGATTGTCGATCCTGACCGGATTGCTCATGGGCGTTTATCCGGCGCTGCAAAGTTCGCGGGCCGATCTGGTCGAAGGCTTGAAGGAGGGCGGGCGTGGAACCGCCGGCAGCGTGAAGCAGCAACGCTTCCGCAAAATCCTGGTCGGCGCGCAGGTCGCGCTCTCGGTCACGTTACTCGCGGGCGCCGCATTGCTCATCACCAGTTTCATTCGACTGAGCCATACCGATCTCGGATTCAACCCGCAGAATCTCTGGGTCGGTTTCGTGACCATGCCGGCCGCGACGTATCCCGACATCGCAGCCCGGACGCGCTTCGGAGATCAGCTGGATAAGGCGCTCAAGACTATCCCAGGATTGCAGGGCTCGACCGTGAGCGGCGATTTTCCGTTGGCCGGCGGCGGCCAGACACTTTACACCCGGCCCGAGGGCAATGTGTTGCCGGTACCGCAACGCGCGGCCGCGCCGTCGCACGATGTGGCGCCCGGATACTTCAAAACCTGGGGCATTTCGATCCTGTCTGGACGCGACTTCGACGAACATGACGTGGCCGATCATCCGAATGTGGTGCTGATCAGTGCGGCCGGTGTGAAGAAAAATTTTCCTAACGAGAATCCGATCGGGAAGACGCTGCTCGTAACCAGCGGGAGTGTGCCGGTCGAGATCATCGGCGTGGTGGCAGATGTGCGCTCGAATCGCGTCGCGCAGGAAAACGACATGGAGTTTTACCGGCCCTGGGCGCAGGAAAATTTCCCATTCCTGAGCATGACGGTGCGGAGCAATCTGCCCGTCGATGCGGTAACGAGACTCGTGCAAAAAGCGTTGAACACGATCGACCCGACGTTGGCGATCGCGCTGCCGCAATCGATGGATGCGGTCGTGGCGCAGGCGCTTGGCCAGGCGCGTTTGATGATGTGGTTGCTGGGCATTTTTGCGGGGGTGGCGTTGTTGCTGGCGACGATCGGAATTTACGGCGCAGTGGCTTACACTGTCGAGCAACGCACCGGCGAGATCGGTGTGCGGATGGCCCTGGGTGCGCAGACGATGGACGTGCTGCGCCTTGTCGTGAAACAGGGAATGATGCCGGTTATCTTTGGATTGGTCGTGGGACTGGCCGCGGCGGTCGCGGTTGGGCGTCTGCTTACGTCGCAGCTCTATCAGATCTCAGCTTACAATCCGGTTCTGCTCGCTGGAACCGTGGTAGTGCTGGGATCGGCCGCGCTATTGGCGTGTCTGTTTCCGGCGAGGCGGGCGAGTTTGGTGAACCCAGTCGAGGCGCTGCGCGCGGAGTAGAAATTTATGCGACGGTCATCCGCCTTCGGTGGGCTACGGCGAGACAGGCAGACCGCCGCTACAGTTCGTGTCCCGGCGGTTGACAAAACGCCGAAGTCGTCTATTAAGAGGGCCGGCTCGGCACCAACGAGTCGTCGTCAGAAGTCCGCGCGCTGCTAGCGCGCCGGGGCTGTTCCGAATCAACCAAGCTGCGCTAAGCCGCTTTCTCTTTCGTGAATGGCTGCTCCACCCTGGGACTCGACAGCATCGGAGCATTTACTGGAACCCCATGAAGTTATTTTATACATTCACATTCTTATTGTCGTTAGTATCACCTGCATTCGCGCGCGAGGAGAAAGTCCTGGCCCGAGTCACCGGTTATTGGGTAGGCGAGGGCGAATCAGGAAAATTCGCAGCCACCGGTCCCCGGTTGCGTCCGGGACATTGCGCTGTCGATCCAAAACGGATTCCTTATGGCAGCAAAGTCGTTTTCCCAGACGGCCCCTGCACCGCGGTCGATACCGGACCCGCCGTGGTGAGCCGCAAAGCCGCCCGGGCCCGCGGACGAAACGATAGCCAGCGCGCTGCGATCGTGGTTGATCGGTTTTTCGAATCAAAACGCGACGCAGTGGCGTGGACGAACGCGCACACCGAGTTTATGACGCTGCAAATTGTCCGGCCCGGATCCGACACCAACTCGGCCGGCGTTAATAATCGGGAATAAGGCAGGCGGCTGGCCGCTTAGTGGGTATGGTAGGTGACTGCCGCATCCATTCCCTGCCTGGTTCGCCGAAATTCTTTCGGAAGCGCGAACCGGTTGGCCTTTAGCTGCGATCTCTGCAGCAACTCAGTAACTTAGAAAAGTAATAGTATGATTAAATCATTCTTTAGTGTCGCCATAGCGACAGTCCTTCTTGGGACATTGGGCTACGGACAAACGTCCAGTACCTCCACCACGGTCAAGGCGGGAACCAATGGAGTAACCGAAACGACCACTACGACGACCGAAGCCTCCGGCATGGTCACAGAAATCGTTCCCGGCCACCGCATGTTTCTGAAAACCGAAGCGGCCCAACCGGTCCGCTACAAATTCGGCAAGGACGTTACCTACGTAACTGCCGACGGAAAAGTGATCGAAGCTTCGACAGTCAAGAAAGACTCGAAAGTTCGCGTTCACTATGTCACTAAAGGCGACAAGATGGTCGTTGATAAAGTGATCGTCACCCAGGACTAGGATCGCAAGGCTGTCCCGTAATCGTACGAGGCTCGCAAATTTCAGCGCCTGGCGGATCGAGCATGCGTGCTCGCCGCCAGGCGTTTTGTTTTTCCGGCAAGATTACGAAGCGATTTAGTAGCACCGCCGTCTCGGCTGGCGGCTTGCGTGCCGTGCCGTAATTCAACAAGCGGGGACGCTCGTTGGCCCCACAGGCAAGACAACTGTGCTACAGGGGAGATGGAATTTGCAATGGCGGCCCGGTTCATTCCTAATGTCCGGAAATGGAAGCCGTAGCGCCAGAACAGCCCCTTAAGATTCTCCCGACCGAGCGGGCACTGATTATCTTCTTTAGCGCCGTGGCGCTACTGATCCACCTCCTTACAAATGGCGGTTACGGCTATTTTCGCGATGAACTCTATTATATAGCGTGTGGGCAACACTTGGCCTTGGGCTACGTCGATCAGCCCCCGTTGTCGATCCTGCTAATTCGGTTGAGCCGCATCCTTTTCGGCGACTCGCTCCCCGGGATTCGGCTGATGCCCGCATTGGCCGGCGCGGGGACAATCGCGCTTACGGGCGCAATCGCGCGGCAGCTCGGCGGCCGCAGCTGGGCCATTGGGCTGAGCTGCACCGCAGCTTTGACCGCTCCGGTTTACCTGATCAACGCAAATTTCTTTTCCATGAACGCGTTCGAGCCGCTGTTCTGGATGGGCTGCGTCTATTTCCTGGTGCGGATCATTAACGGCGGCCCTTCGATACTCTGGCTTTGGTTCGGATTACTGGCCGGTTTGGGAGTTGAGAATAAACATTCAACCGTCTTTTTCGGCGCGGCAGTTCTGCTGGCACTGCTCCTAACACCCGAGCGCCGATATCTCGGGCAGAAATGGATTTGGTTCGGCGGACTGATCGCGCTCCTAGTCGCGCTTCCGAACATCATCTGGCAGATGCAAAATCATTGGGCCACTTGGGAGTTGCTCACCAATGTCGCGCGAAGCACCAAGAATGTCGTCCTGGATCCCGCGCAATTCATCGCGCAACAAGTGCTTCTGATGAACCCGGGAACACTCCCGCTTTGGCTGGGCGGATTGATCTGGCTGATCGCGCCAACTGATGGCCGCCGCTATCGCGCACTGGCAATTATTTATCTGGTCGCGCTGGCCGAGTTCATTTTGTTGCATGGAAAAGTTTACTATCTCGCGCCTGCGTATCCGATGTTGTTCGCAGCTGGCGGAGTTGCCGTAGAACGCCTTGTGCGCTGGCGTTGGCTGAGACCGGCCCTGGCCATGTTGATGATCGTTCCCGTAGTGATTTTGGCGCCCATCGCCTTGCCGATTATCACACCGGAAAAGCTTGTCGCCTACATGAAGGCTATTCATTTCCAGCCGCCGCGCACGGAGACCTCGCACACTGCGGCCCTGCCCCAGCATTTCGCCGATCAACTCGGCTGGGAAGAAATGGTTTCCTCGGTCGCGCAGACTTATCATCAGCTCCAGCCGGAGGACCAGAAACGCGCCGCGATTTTCTGTCAAAATTACGGGCAAGCAGGCGCGATCGATTTCTTCGGGCCGAGGCACGGGCTGCCGGCGGCAATCTCCGGGCATCAGAATTATTTTCTCTGGGGCCCGCGCGATTACACCGGCGACGTCATGCTGGTGCTCGATTCGGAAGCCGACGATGAAAGGGAGCAGTTCGCCTCCGTGCAAGACCTGGGACAGGTCGCGAGCAGTCCCTGGGCGATGCCCTGGGAACACCGCCAGCACATTTATCTTTGTCGCGGTCTAAAGGGCGGCCTGCGAGGGTTTTGGCCACGTGTCAAAAATTGGCTATAATGAATTGACATTATCGGAATTACTGATAAAACTGCGGCGACCATAAAGGAAAAGAGGCGCGCCCTGTTAGTAAGTATTGAGTTGTTCACATTCTCCCCCCGGACAAACTCGCTCTCGCAGAGTTTGATCTTTTTCGCTTCCCCGTCGCCATATCGCCCGGAAGCAGCGCTGCCGTCGAGACACTCCAAAACCGGCATTTCAGGCCTTTGCGAGAGTTCAAGGCCCGAGCCCTGCTAAACATAACCCAATGAAGCGATTGCTTACCCCCACTGCATTCCTCCTCCTGGCGCTGCCGGCCGCGGCTTTTGCCCGCGAGCAGACCCGCCCCCTTAGAGCCCGCGAGCAGAGCGGACTCATCAATACCCGTGAGCAGTCAGTGCTCGCCAGGGTAACCGTCTACTGGGCCAAAGGCGGCCCGGGCTCGGACCGTTTTACCCGTCTGCACAAGACCGCCACCGGCGTGCGCCTGCGATCGGGCCATTGCGCTGTCGATCCTCGCCGAATTCCGTACGGCAGCCAGGTCATTTTCCCTGACGGCCGTTTTCTGGCGGTCGATACGGGGACAGCTGTAATTAACCGGAAAGCTGCGCGCCTTTCCGGCCGCACCAAAGTGGAAAAGAACGCGGTAGTAGTCGATCGATTTTTCGAAACCAAAGGACAGGCGGAAGCCTGGGAAAAGAAGCATCCGCCGTTCATGACCGTACGTGTGATCTTGCCCAACCGTCACCAGGGTTATCAATCGGAGCAGCGGCTGGCGGAGGAGAAATACCCGCGGGCAATACCAGTTGCGGCCCCGAAATATCCGCGCGCCACCGCGGCCGCGTTAATAGCGAAGAAGTAGAGTTCAGTAGGAGGGCGTTCGCGCGGTCAGCGCCCTGACGTCTCAAAGTTATCGTTGAGATTCCACGTGGGAATCCGAATTCATCCCGATAATGAGGAGGAGATCATCTCTTCCTTCGGAATATTAGGGCGCCAACGGCGCGGACGCCCTCCATTTCTAGGACCCGAACTTTCCGTAAATCGCTAACAACGGATAGAAGCAGCGGTTCTTGGAGTGATAATCACTGACGAAGCCATCCTGCGTGCGAATCTCGACATGCCCGCGCCGTCTGTCCCCGTAAACCAGAACCGCGCCTACCGGGGCTTGGTACGGATCGCGAACCGACAACCGGGTAAAGCCGTAGGTCTGCATGAGCTCCTGTCCGGCATCGGAGGCATATGCGGTCTTAGGATAGGATTTCACTACTCCTGCGGCAACGAGCGCTTCCTTCACATACTGCCAGCATCGAAAACGCGTTCGGGAAGTGGAGCGCACCTTGGCGATGTTTGCGGCCCGCATCAGTTTGGGATCGATTCGCGGATCGATATGAGCAAATGGATGCACGACCGGCTTTTTCCAATAATGCCGAATGATCCGGGCGGAGGTGACCTTGCCCGTAGGCTCCCGGTACATAAAACGCGATTTCGAATCAGTTAGGCCTATTGCCCGAACCGAATTCGAAGAGATCGCCAGAAGAAAGACGGAAAGGAGGATTGCCGACGGAAGGTGTCGCACGCGCTGCTTTAATCGCAGCGATTGGGCCGGTCGCAAGCTGTTTTGCCAACAATTCAAAGTCTGGCGCTCAAAAGAATCGACTGCAGCGGAGCATCCAAACACCGAAAGAATTCCGATTTTAAAATGACGGTTCCACAGGGATTTCCTAACGGTTTGGAAATCGGTCTCGATTCTGCTCTTCGGATCAAGTGGGAATTATGAAACGCCTAATACTAGCAACAGGGTTGATGTTGATTCAGGTCTCGCCCTGCGCCTTTGGCCATGAACAATCGATGCTGGTGCGGATCACCGGTTACTGGCGCAGCGAAGGCTCCGGCGAGCGAGCCGCCTGGAACGGCGCCCGGTTGCGGGCCGGACATTGTGCGGTCGATCCAAGGAAAATCCCTTACGGGAGCAAGGTTGTATTTCCCGATATCGAATGCGTGGCGGTCGATACCGGCCCGGCGGTGGTCAGCAGGAAATCGGCGCGTTTTTGCGGAAGAAATGCCGCACAGAAAAGCGCCTTGGTGATCGACCGATTTTTCGAAACCAAACGAGAAGCCGTGGCCTGGACGAGTACGCACCCGCAATTCATCACGGTTCGGGTGATATCGCCCGATCCGGCTTCGAAAGGCCGGATTACCGTGGCCAGGCAAAACAGCAAGCAGCCGGCAACCGCGAACGCGGCCTCTTCTCAAACCCGGGACGGGTGGAAAGCATCCGCGAACATGACGGACGCGATGGTGTCCTCGATGCCACCCAGTTCATTGGTCCGCGCGGCCTGGCGCCGAGACTAGCATTAGAGGCGGTGCGTCAACCGCTACTCAAAATATTGCGGGCAATGCCAGTCCGGCTCAGACCAGGCCCGCCACTACATCGCCGGTTACGACTTTGTGTAGACGCCAACCAGCGGGCGCGGCGAAGGAATCCGCGACTTGAAATCGCTAACAAATCCATCTTTGGTGCGTATCTCTACGTGGCCGGCCGCGCGCGTTGCGCCATACACCAGCACCGCTCCCACTGGAGCCTTGAAAGGATCGCGCACTGAAAGTTTTTTGAACCCGTAATCACTTACAAGTTCCCGGCCCGCCTCTTTCGCATACACCGTTTTCGGGTAGGAATTCACCACGCCTGCGGCCATGAGCGCCTCTTTGACGTAACGCCAGCATTGCGAGTGCGAATGAGCATTGGCCCGCTCCTGGGCGATGCTCGCTGCGCGCATCAATTTCGGGTCGGCGTTCCGATCCACTTTCGCCAGCGGATGCTGAATCTTGCTAAGATATTTTGTGACGACAGGAATCGACTCGGCTTTCCCCGTGGGGTTTTTATAGCTAAACCGGGATTTCGTTAAATCCACGCTGGCGGCGTGAATGGCCCCGGCCGCGAGGAGGGAGCCGGTAAGGACAACAATAAGGGGGGTAATTTTGGGCATTGGAAGCGCGTCTTATCGAGCAGGATCACTGCCCTCGCAAGCGGTTTTTAAGGAAATCTCGTGTTTTCCGACGCGGTCGAAACCGGCCGCTGGGACAATCCCCTGGAGACGAGCATCCCCAAGCGTGGAATCAGCCTCGAATTCTTATAATTTCGAGACGAATTCGGCCATCCGTTCCCGCATTTTCACGTCGGGAAGCCGGCCTGCCGAGGCTTGGATATTGTCGCGAAGATGATCGGTTTTGTTCGTCGCGGGAATAGCGCAGGTAATCGCCGGATGAGCGATGATCCATTTCAAGAGAAACTGGGCCCAGGATCGACAATCGAACTCTGAAGCCCACTCCGGCAATTGCTTCGATCGAACACGCGAAAACAAATCGCCCCCGCCGAAGGGGCGATTGGCGATCACCGCGACTTGTCGATCGTGCGCGAGCGGGAGAATCCGCTCCTCAGCTTCGCGTTCCAGGATCGAGTAATTGATCTGGAGAAAATCGAGCTTTTCGCTCCGCAAAATCTTCTCCACTTCGGCAAAACCGCTCGCATTGTAATGGGTCACACCAATGTAGCGAAATCGCCCCTGCTGCTTCCAATCGCGCATCGTGGCGAGTTGCGTTCCTGCATCCACCAGGTTGTGCACTTGCATCAAGTCGATGCGTTTGGATTGCAACCGCGCAAACGACCGGTCCATTGATTCGACACCCGCCCTCTTGCCCCGAGTCCATACTTTTGTGGCCAGAAACAGTTTCTCGCGCAGCCCAACCTTTGCGGCGAGCGTGCCGATCACGTCCTCCGAGCGTCCGTACATCGGTGACGAGTCGATGACGCGGCCCCCCAGTCTTACGAACAATGAAAGCACGTCGCCCAGCTGTTTCTCGCTCGCAGGCGTAAGATCGACATCGAACACCTGCCACGTGCCCAGTCCGATCACCGGAATATTTTCGCCCGACGATGGAATTGCGCGCGTAATCATCGTCGATGATTCGCGTGTCGATTCGCCGCGTGATGTAACAAGAGGCAAAAGCACGCCGGCGGCTGACGCACTTATTAACTTTGTTGCTTCGCGGCGAGTCATCGTCTTCTTTGTCATCCCGATCTATTGCTGTAATCCGGAAACAATCAGAGATGTTCCAGCTTCGCTCAACATGACAATAAGATGAACGCAACCCGTCGCCATTTCGTAAAAATCTCGGCCGCTGCCGGTGCCACCGTCGCCTTTTCCAGATCGACATCCTTGTTCGCCGGGCAATCCGTGAGACCACTGCGCATTCTCATTCTGGGCGGGACCGGATTTACCGGACCATTTCAGGTCAAGTATGCGCTGAGCCGTGGACACAAAATCACCACGTTCAACCGGGGCAAGACGCATCCAAAGGAATTGCCTCCCGAAGTGGAGCAATTGATCGGCGACCGCAACGGCAAGCTCGATGCCTTGAAGGATCGCAAATGGGACGTTGTGATCGATAACCCGACGACGCTTCCGGCCTGGGTCCGTGACGCCGGGCAAATATTGAAGGGCAATGTCGAGCGTTACGTTTTTATCTCGACGATTTCTGTTTACGGCGAGGTCAAGCAGGGGGTGGACGAATCAGCCCCGCTGGATCGATATGAAGGACCCGATCCTTATAAAGAGACGATGGAGGCGATGCGCGCGTCCGGTTTCAAGACCTACGGGCCACTCAAAGCCCTCTCGGAGAAAGAAGCCGAGAAATGGTTTCCAGGGAAGGCCCTGATTATTCGGCCCGGGTTGATCGTTGGGCCGCGCGACGAGACCGACCGGTTCAGTTACTGGCCGGTGAGGATCGACCGTGGCGGCGAAGTGCTTGCGCCGGGAAATCCCGAGGACCCGGTCCAATTCATCGATGGACGCGATCTGGCGGAGTGGACTATCCGCATGGTCGAGAATCGCGAGACCGGGACGTACAACGCCACCGGTCCGGCCAAGCCGATGGGAGTCGGAAACATGCTCGATGAAATAAAGAGCGCACTCAAATCGAATGCCAAATTTACCTGGGCCAGTGAGGACTTTCTGACCCAGCAGAAAATCGAGCCCTGGTCGGACATGCCGGTCTGGACTGGCAAAGAGAGCGGCATGGCGCGCACCAGCATCAGCCGGGCATTGGCGAAAGGTTTGACGTTCCGTTCCCTGGGCGATACCGCGCGGGATACCGTGGCCTGGTTCAAACAGCAAACTCCGGAACGTCAGGCGAAGCTAAAGGCGGGATTAACAGCCGAGCGCGAAACCGAGGTGCTCGCCGCGTGGAAGAAAAAAACATGATCTGTCATTCCGAGCCGCGCAGACGGCGAGGAATCGCACGAGTGTCCCAGCACGTGAAAGAATACAGAGATCCTTCGCTTCGCTCAGGATGACAAGGCTGCTAGGAAAAATCGTCGACGTTCGCGCGAACGAAGTCCGCGCGCTCCTGCTCGGTTTCCTGTTCCATTTTCTCATTCTCACCGGCTACTACATTATGCGGCCGATCCGCGACAGCATCGCCGGTGGAAACAGGCTCGACACATTGCCCTGGATGTTCACGGCAACGCTGATCGCCATGCTCATCGCCAATGCTCTCTTCGCCGCCATCGTGGCGCGCATGTCCCGCCGCAAGTTCATTCCACTGGCCTACGGATTTTTCATTTTTAATCTGGCGCTCTTTTTCGTCCTGATGCAAACCGGCTCGGCGGATCAGCAGGTTTGGATCGGCCGGGCCCTCTTCGTGTGGGTGAGCGTCTTCAACCTTTTCAACACCGCTATCTTTTGGGCGTTCATGACCGATCTCTTCACCGTCGAACAGGGAAAGAGATTGTATGGATTCATCGCGGTCGGCGGCTCGCTCGGCGGCATTCTTGGAGCTTACATCACCAAGAATTACGTTAAGCAAATCGGTCCGGCCAATCTTCTGGCTATTTCCGCGGCAATATTCTTAATCGCCATTTTTCTGGTTCGACTTTTCCCACGCGGTTTCACGGAGGCAGGAAAATCAACCTCCGTAGAAGAAAAACCGATCGGTGGATCTATTTGGTCCGGTCTTACTCATATTGCGCGCTCCCCTTATCTCCTCGGGCTGGCCGCTTCCATGCTGATCTACACTACGACGTCAACCTGGGCTTATTTTCAACAATCCGACCTGACGCGCGCGGCCTTTGCCGACAACAACGCACGCACCGCCTTTCTGGCCAACCTCGACCTGTGGGTCAACAGCGTCACGGTCGTTATTCAAATTTTCCTGACTGGTCATTTACTGAAATGGTTCGGCGTCGGCTTTACCCTCACCGCTATGCCAGCTCTCAGCCTGGTTGGCTTTGCCGCCATGGGGATAGCCCCAAGCCTGGCATTGCTCGCCGCATTCCAGGTTGTGCGCCGCGCTGCCGCATATGCTTTAATGCGCCCTTCTCGCGAAATCCTGTTCACCGTTCTGCGGCGCGAAGACAAATACAAAGTCAAAAGTGTGACGGACACGCTGATCTATCGCTTGGGCGACCAGGTAGGCTCCTGGTCGTATAGCGGACTACATGCTCTCGGCCTGGGACTGGCCAGCACCAGCTTCGTCGCCGTGCCGGTAGTAGCCAGTTGGTGCGCATTGAGCCTCTGGCTGGCCCGCAAACAACAAAAGCTCGCGGACCGAACGACCTCTCCTGACCCCACCGGTTAGGGAGTGGGCTGCGCTTCCGGCGGTTGCTGATGCTTTTTCTCCAGAAGGCCAACTTCTGTGAATTTTGTTAATCCTGCCCGGCTTTCCGGTGATGCTTATTCTTCAGCTCCATTATCGAAAATTCTAGGATTTACTTGACTTTAACGGTGATTTTCTGATCTGATTCGCACTCTCAACTAGCCCTAGCCGGCTCGCCGGCGGAAAGAACATTATGAACCGATCCATTCGATTTGCATTTGCTGTCGCCATTCTTCTCATGGCCGTGCCCGGCGCCCGCGCCCTCACTTATCAATTGGACGGCTGGCCGCCCGCTGGAACGACCCAGTATGAGATCTTCAATAACAGCGTAGGAACGGAAACGGAAGATTGCTGGCTGGCCAACAGCTTTCAGGTGGCCCCCGGCGGCGAGACGATCAATTCTCTCACGTTCGCCTTGGGGAACGCGAACCCTTCGGTAACTACACTGACACTTCAGGTCACGGTCGCACTTTATACTGGAACAAGCCTGACCAACCCTGCCGGCCTGGTTCGCATCATTCCCGCGACGAATACGGTAACCCTGACCAATGCTACCACCGGTTCGCTGCAAACAATTAACTTCGCGACGCCGACCGTACTTTCCGCGGGTCAAATTTTTTATGCCGCCATTCTCGTTCGTGGGGTTAACGGAAGCACCTTTCCGTTCGCAAGCGATTTCTTTACCCCGGGCCCGTCGCCCACGAATCAAATGCGATCGTTCTTCGACGTAGGTCCGACCCAGGGCGGCTCGTATAACCTCGACAACACAGGCAACGCAACGCTTCTCGGCGGGGTTCATCCTGTTCTGGGTGGTTCAGCGCAAGACGCGGCAAACTTGGTGTTGCGAGTCAACGCCTCGGCGGTTCCGGAACCGAGCAGCATTGCTCTGCTTGGCCTCGGTGTAATGGTGGTCGCTCGTCGTCTGCTGCGCAAACGCGCCTAACGGCATTCCACTGCGCTATCAAATTCGGCCGGTGTAGAGGCGGCCGTGTCGGCCGCTTGTAGGATCACAAATCCAGGTCCCCCTGCTTCGAATTCGAGGCCGCCGCCGCCATTCCGCCGAACTTCTTCATGAGGTCGTCGAGCTTGGCGACATAGTAATCGACATTCTCATCCCGGTTTTGCGGGTCGAACTCGCTGGCCAGCCTGGCGGCTTCGTAGGCGGCAACTTTCTTCGGCGTGCTCTTAATATAATAGCTGATCTGATCACCGGGTTTGTGATTGCGCCCGCTGGTCAGCGCGAGCTCATAGGCTGCGGCGCGGTTGCGAGCCGAGCCCGCGATCTTGGCCCGGTATTTATCCAGCGAATCCTGGAGCGTATCCGTTTTCATCAGCATCTCGATGGGCCATTCCCGGTTGCGGATTTTGCCTTCGAACTTTTCCCGAAGATCGACAATCGCTTCTGACTTTCCTTCCATGATAAGCCTGATTATTTCCTCCAGGAAAACGCGCTGGAATTTTTCCAAGCCGCGCGACTTGAGCGCGCCACCCTTGATGATGACCTCGCCTTCTTTCGTTAGCAGCGCATAGTTCTTCGCCTTGTAGCTAAACATGGCCTCGAATTGCTCATCGATCTCGACTTCAATGCCGGGCGGCAATTCCTTGGCCAGACCGGCCTGCAGACTTTCAATCTGCGATGTAGAGGCGGCCTTGTCGGCCGCAGGGGCCTTCGATTTCGCGCCCGACACGGGCGCCACTACAGGCGGCACGAAATAGATGCCGTCGGTATCAACCTCGATAACCTGTGCGCCTTGGGCTTTCAGCCAGTCGATCATCTTCTTCAACAAATCGCGCCCGATCTGGGTGACACGCGCGGCCGCGTCAAAATCGGCGAAGTGTCCCTGCGCGAAACCGAGATACCCGTAGAAACTATTGATCAGAATCTTGAACGTGTTTTGCAGCGCGTGCAGATGATGTTGTTCCTTGGAATTTTTCGCCGCGCGCATCTGCGCCTTCGCTTCCAGACGGAACGTCCGCAGATCGGTGAGCAAATGCCTGAAAATCTGCAGTTGATCGGTGACTGGAAAACAATCGAACTGCAACATGATCGACGGATAGAGAGAAGCGACGTCGCAATGCCAGACGTTTCGGGCCACACCGGTGAAGAAGATATCGGTGTAACCGCCCTCGAAGCCGCGCGCCATCGGCATTTCCGGAATGGAATGGCGCTGCCGGAAATATTCGCGTAGAAAAAGGGCGTTGATGCGGGTGGCGTTGCCGCGCACGATCACGTCCTGATAGTTGTAAGGAAAAATTTGCGCCTGAATGAAGTAACTCGGACTGAGTAACTCTGAAACCGCCCGGGTCTCGCGCACTCCACAGAGCGCCCGTTGGCGAAATCTCTTGCCGTTCTCGATGTAGGCGCGCTCCAACTCCTTCCCCGCCAGGCCGGAAATCTCTTCGCTGTCGCAAAACCCAAAGTGCCGCGCAACATCGCCCCGCTCGAACCCGGCGAGTGTGCGCATGCCGACATCATAGAACTGCGCGAGCAGGAATGTGTCCACGAAATGCCGGCCATCGATGGCAAACTTCGGGTAATCGATCGTTTTTTCCGCGATCTGCAGCCGGGACGGCCGCGAACGCAAGAATCCACCGCTGCGCCCCCAATCGAGCTTCGTCTTCAGCCTCTTGGCCCGCGCGACGAGATACGGAAGATGAACACGGAACAAATCATGTCCTTCGATTACATCGGGATCACGCTCTTTGATCAGCGCCGTGACTCGCTTCAGGGCCACGTGCTCCGACTTTTCGACGTCCTTCGGATCGACAACGAGCAATTCTTCCCAACCGGTGTTGTCAGAAAGTGCAATGCTCATGATATGGTCGCTGTCGCCTTCCGAAAACGAGAGCACTTCGAGCTGCATTCGTTTCAGCTCCTCCAGCGGAAGGCCTTTGAACAATGTCCGGCCAGTCGCGGTGAGGTAATGCTGGACCGGATCGGAAAAGGCGAAAAAGTCGCGCCCGGCGTTCTTAAGCCCGTTGCGCAGCGCAATCAGTTCCTTCCAGCTGTCGACGGTGATGCTCCATCCGTATTTCAGATCGCCCTGCAGTTTGTCCGCTTCGATGCCAAGATCGACAACGTCGCTGTCCGCCCAAACGAATGGATGAAACGGCTCGACGTCGACGGTGGTCGATCCGTCCTTCTCCCGGCGATAGACTTTGACAGTGCCGGTGTCGCCCAGTTCGATAGCCACGATACGAGGGGTTGGATCGACACCGAACAGGATTGTGTTTTTCTCGAAATCCATGTTGCTACTCTATTATTCCGAGCGGAGTCGAGGAATCCCGCGGCAAAACGCTAGACAAATTCAACGGGATGTCTCGACTTCGCTCGACATGACACCAAATCATCTGTGAATATAAATGCATATGAAACTTTCCTCCTTGTCGATCCTGTCGCTCGCCTGCCGTGCCGTAGCCTTCGGCGTAGGCGGGTCGATCTTGTCTGCCGTCTCAGTTTTGGGGCAGCAAACACCCCAATCGCTGGCCGACGCGGAGTTGCCGTCGTTAATCATGATTTACAAGGATCTCCACACGCATCCCGAGTTATCAACGCATGAAGAGCGATCGGCTGGGATCGTAGCCAAGGAGTTGAAAGCTGCCGGATGCGAAGTGACCGAGCACGTGGGCAAATACGAAAAGCCGGAGACAACGTGTTTCGGCGTGGTTGGCGTGATGAAAAATGGCACTGGCCCGACCGTACTTGTGCGAAGCGATTTGGACGCATTGCCCGTGCACGAAGAAACCGGTGTTCCCTACGCCAGCACCGTGATTACGAAAAATGATGAAGGCAAAGATGTTTCGGTGATGCACGCCTGCGGGCACGATATTCATATGTCCACGCTGGTCGGCACGGCCCGCGCGCTCGGCAAACTCAAAGACAAATGGCACGGCACGATCCTTTTCATCGGACAACCGGCGGAGGAAACAGTAGGCGGCGCCCGAGCGATGTTGAAAGACGGTCTGTACACCCGCTGGCCGAAACCGGATTACGCGCTCGCCTTGCATGACGACGCCGAGATCGAGACGGGCAAGATTGGAGTCACCGAAGGATTTGCTTTTGCCAATGTCGATTCCGTTGACGTGACGGTGCATGGCGTGGGCGGACACGGCGCGTATCCGCACAAGACGAAGGATCCGATTGTTCTCTCCGCGGAGATCATCAATGCCTGGCAAACGATCGCGTCTCGCGAAAATAATCCGCTCGACCCGGTAGTGGTCACGGTCGGTTCGATCCACGGCGGGACCAAGCACAACATCATCTCCGACGAAGTGAAGATGCAGTTGACTGTTCGCACTTATAAAACCGAAGTGCGCGAAAAAGTTTTGGCAGCGATCGAGCGGATCGCCAAACAGTGCGGAAGCGCAGCCGGCCTCCCACCGGACAAGTTACCCGACGTGCACGTGCGCCGGGACGAATTCACGCGAGCGACTTACAATAATCCTGAGCTGACGAAACGCGTCGCAGGTGCGTTAAGGACCGCCTTGGGCGACGATAAGATCGTGAAGAAAGATCCGACGATGGGTGGCGAAGATTTTTGCGAATACAGCCTCCCCGACAATTCGCTCCCCGCCTTCATGTTCGTCGTGGGCGCGGTTGATCCGGCGAAGGCAGCTGAATCGAAGAAAACCGGCACGCCACTCCCGAGTTTGCATTCGAGCAAGTTTGCCCCCGTTCCCGAGCCCACGATCCGCACCGGTATCGTTGGGATGACTAGCGCCGTACTGGAACTAATGAAGAAGTGAGGACGAAAACGTCGATCACTTCACCCTGATATTTTTCCGCAGGAAGGTCGGCACGTCCAAGTCCTGACCTTCAACGATTGTCGGCTCGCTTTTCTCGAAACGTCCGCGCGTGACCGGTTCGAACTGCAAGACTTCCTGCTTGGCCTGCACGAATTTTTTCTTTTCCGGTTTCACTTCGGTTTCCAGAATCGGCTTCTTCTTCGGCACGATCAATCTCGGTTCGAAAGTCTTGGTGACCGGCGGCAGCAATGGCGCAACAACCTCTTCAACCGGCGGGGGCGCCTCGAGCGGAATCAAATCAACCGGAGACACCTCCGACGTCACCGGTTCAGGCAGGATGTCGATCTTCGGCGGGGCTTCTGGTGCTGGTTCAACAACCGGCGGCGGAACAAACACCGGAGCCGGAGCTGGCGGCGCGAGGTTCTCGGCTGGAGCAGCCACTTCGGTCCCGAGCGAACTAATAATCGTAACGCTCAATCGGTTGCCCATTCGTCCATCGACGGCGGTCCCGAAAAGAATTTGCGTCCGATCGTTCACGTGACGCCCGAGTTCCTTCATCAGAATTTCTACTTCGGACAGGGTCATGGCCGGTCCACCCGCCACCTGGACAAGAACATGCGCCGCCTCAGCCAGCATGCGGCCTTTGTCCATTAGCGGATTCTTCAATGCCTGTGTCAGCGCGTCGTGCGCGCGATTGTCGGAGTCAGCTTCACCGAAGCCGAACAAGCAACGGCCGTTCTGACTGCGTAAAGCCGCCAACAAATCGTCGAATCCGATTCGAATAAGGCCGGGCCGCTGGATCAAATTCACAATCGCGCGCACACTTTGGCTGATCGTGATGTCAGCTACGGCGAACGCCTGATGGATGCCCGCTTTCGGCGCAACCATGTCGCCCATGCGATCGTTCTCGAAACAGATGACCGCATTCGCGACCTCGTTCAGCCGGGCGAGAGCCTCGTCGGCTTGGGCACTGCGACGCTTGCCTTCAAATGAAAACGGCAACGTAGCAAATGCTATCACGAGCGAACCGGCCTCGCGGGCGATCTGCGCCACCACTGGCGCAGCGCCGGAGCCGGTGCCGCCGCCCAATCCTGCACAAATGAAAACCATTCGCCCGCCGGAAAGCGCCTGGCGAATTTCATCCGTCGATTCCATCGCGGCCTGATAGCCGAGTTCAGGATCGCCGCCGGCGCCAAGCCCGCGCGTCACGTTCCGCCCAAGTTGGACCTTTACCGCAGCCACGGAGCTGGCCAGTGATTGCACGTCGGTGTTGATGGCCACCAGATCGGCGCGCTCCAAACCATCGAGCACAACGCGATCGAGCGCGTTCGAACCGGCGCCGCCGATGCCGACCACTTTGATCGGAATAGTTTCCGCTTCGCGTTCAGGCAAACTGTAATTCTTGCTGAGTTGAATCATGTCGATCCTTCGTTATCGCATTCCGTTGAAAATCTTGTCTAAAATTCCTTTAATGCCGCGCCGTGGACGATCCGCTTGCACAGCTTGTGCGTATTTCAGCAAACCGATCGCGGTGGAAAATTGCGGATTTTCAAACGCAGAGGTAAGCCCGGACATCGTTTGCGCGTGCGCCACATGCCCGGGCATTTCGAAAATTTCCTCCGCCAAATGATCAATGCCGTTAAGAAGACTGCATCCGCCGGTCACGAACACTCCCGAGCCGGTATAATTGATGAACGACTCCTCTTCGAGCGTCCGCTTGAGCAACTCGAAAATTTCGCGAACGCGCATATGAATGATCGTATTGAGTGTCTCCCGTTCGACCTCCTTGCCGGCAAAACCGGAATCGTCCTTTAACAAAATCGTTTCGCCCGGCAGACAATTGCCCAGGACCACGCTGCCCTCATCGAGCTTCAATTTTTCGGCGCGGGCCATTGGGATGCGCAAGCCCATCGAAATATCGTTGGTGACATGATCGCCGCCGACCGCAAGAACGCCGCTCTGTTTCACCGCGCCATCCGCATATAAAATGTAATCGGTCGTGCCGCCTCCCATGTCGATCACAAGGGCGCCAAGATCTTTCTGGTGCTGCGTCAGCACCACCTGCGCCGATGCGAGCGCGCCGAACACAACATCCTCAACTTCGAGCGGCAGCTCCTTCACGCATCGGATGGTGTTTTGAATGCGAGTGCGCACACCATGGATGATGTGAAAATCGGCCTCCAACTTTTGCCCAAGCATTCCGATCGGATTAAGCACACCATCCTGACCATCGACGTGGTAATGCTGAATGATGGAGTGGAGGAAGGCGTTTTGCCCGGGAATACTCACCTCTCGGGCACTGACCTTCACGTCTTCGATGTCCTGCTCGTCGATCTCGTCTCGATCTTCCGGCAAACTCACCGATCCCCGGTTATTGAAGCTCTGGATGTGCGCGCCGGCGACGCTGACGTAAACGCTGCGAATCATCACGTCGCTCTTCTGTTCAGCATCGACAACGGCTTCGTGCACGCATTTCATTGCCGTTTCAAAATCTACGATCTCTCCTTTTCGCACACCGCGGGAGGGGGCCTGGCCGACGCCCAGGATCTTGACCGTGCCGTCCGTGCGGCTTTCACCTACCACGACACAAATCTTCGATGTGCCGATTTCCAAACCAACCATCAAATCGCCGCTTGCCATTTCGTTAGTTCTTCCTCCCCTTTTCTACTGGAATTGCTTTGCGAATCGTCGCCGATGACGTTGGATTCGGATGCGGTTTCGTCTTGGCCGGTGTGGATTTCGCCGGAGTATTCACTGAGATCGCTTTGGGAATCCGCGGCGCGTCGGAGGGATCGATCGTATCGTTGATCACCGCAACGGCGACTTTTGTGAAAGTGACCGGAATATTTCGTTGCACCATTAAATTCACGGTCGCCATCTCCTGCTTCGAGTCGTCGGAGTAAATTAGAAATTGCTCGAGTCGCTGCAATTGGGTATCGATGTTGTCGAACCCGAATGTGACACGGGAGTGATTCTTGTCGGTCACTACCAGGCAGTAACCTTTGGAAACATCGATCTCGCGAATCTGAAAGCGCGTTTGCATGAAGCTGCCGGTGCTCTGCCTTAACAACTCCAAAGCTGCTTTTGCTTCGAATGATTCGACAGTTTTCCCGGCCTCGAGTGATTCGCTCGAGCATCCCAAAATGAGAGGAAGTCCCAGGTATTCCGGCAACAACTTCTTCTCTTTCATCAAAACTCCCCGCGCGTCCACTAGAAAAGCGCCTTCCGCCGCAAATGGATCGACGATCTGTTTGTCTCCGGTGATCCACGCAATCGGCTTACGTTCGATAATCTGAATGTCGATCTCGCCCGGCAACTTGCGCATGATCTGCACCTCATCGACCTGCGGAAGCTCCTGCAGCCGGTCGTGCACCCGGCCAAGATTCACTGCAAAAATGTTCTCGCCCTCGTGCAGATCGGCCCGTTTCACAATCTGGTCGCGCTGCAGTGTGCCGTCGGTCTGCACTTCGATGGTGCGCAGTTGGTAATCAGAATTCTTAAAGAAGAACCGGTCCGCGCCACGCATAATCCCGAGGTAAGCCCCGGTGCAGACTCCGCACACCAGAACCAGTTTCGAAACGAACACCAACGCCCGCCGATTGCGCTGCTGCGTAGCACTGCGCGAGCGGACCTTTACGTCGAGCAAGTGTTGCTGCCGTCGCTGACGCCAATTCGAGACCCGTTGGTTGCGAACGCGTTTTTGAACGCGTCTCATTTGACCGCTCCCTTCAGGCGAGCCTGCGAAAGCTCGATGATCCGCACGCAAAGATCCACGTAGCCAATTCCAGCAGCCGCCGCGGCCTCAGGCAACAAACTCGTTTCCGTCATTCCCGGAATTGTGTTCACCTCGAGCACCGTGGCTGCGCCGTTTTCCGGCAGCATTACGTCGACGCGGCCGTAAACCTGCAGGCCGAGTGATCGAAACGCGCGCAAGGCGAGCTCCTGGATCTCGCTGGCCTTCTCTTTGTCGATCTTCGCGGGGCAAACATGCTCGGCGCTCGCGCCCGCTTGCGGATTTAGGAATGGATATTTCGTAGCGAAATCGTAAAAGCCGCCCTTGGGGATGATTTCCAAAATCGGCAACGCCTGGCCGCCCAGAATGCCGATGGTCAGCTCGCGGCCGGGAATGAACCTCTCGACAAGCAATTCGCTGTCGAACTCGGCCGCGTCGGCCATCGCCTTCTCGAGTTCGTCGCTCTTTTTCACAATGTGCACGCCGACTGTCGATCCTTGCCGCGATGGTTTCACCACGATTGGCAATTCCATCCGCGGTCGGTCACCGGCTTGCACCACTTCCCACCCCGGCGTTTCTACGCCTCGCTGGCAGAATTTTTCCTTGGATCGGACTTTATCGAATGCGAGTTCGCTCCCTTTCACACCTTCGCCAGTGTATGCCACGCCGCGGTCCTCGAGAATTCTCTGCACCTGACCGTCCTCGCCGAATGTGCCGTGTACCGCGATGAAGGCGAGATCGACATGGTCCGGCAAAACGAATTTTTCGTCGCGAACATCGACATCCACCACGTTGACATCCAGCGAACGCAGCGCCTTTGAAATGCCGCGCCCGGTCGCGAGCGAAACATCGCGTTCCGAACCGGGTCCGCCCATCAGCACCGCAATCGTCTTCGGCAAATCTTTCACGTCGACTCCCCCACTATTTGCACTTCTGTTTCCAATTCAATTCCGCGTTCTGCACGAGCGGTCGCTTTGATCTTCTCAATTAACTCGAGCATTTCCGTCGCGGTAGCTCCGCCGTCATTTACAATGAAGTTGCCGTGCACTTCCGATACTCGCGCGTTGCCGACACTCAAATTCTTCAATCCCAGTTCGTCGACCAGTCGCCCCGCCGGGCACGAATCCGGGTTCTTAAAAATGCAGCCGGCACTTTTGGCCGCCGGTTGCGACGTACGGCGTTTTTCGTGAGACTCCTCCAATTTTCGTGTGATCTCTTCAGGCGAAGCCGGTTGTGCCCGAAAGACTGCCGAGACAGCAACATTCTTTTCGAGCAGCGGAAAATGCCGGTAATGCACTTTTAATTCGTCGCGGGTTTTCGTATGCAGATTACCTTCCGCATCGAGATAACGAATACGCACAATACTCTCGAAAAGCTGTGCACCCATCGCGCCGGCGTTCATCCGCAATCCACCGCCGACTCCGCCAGGAATCCCCTCCATCCACTCCAGCCCGCCCAGGCCGGCGTTCTTGGCTGCGTAAGCAACGTCCTTCAATTTTGCGCCCGCGCCCGCTGTAATCTCGTTGCCATCGATGTCGATCTTCTCGAAGTCTCCGCCGTTTGGATGAACAACCACGCCGCGAATTCCGCCATCGCGCACAAGAAGGTTCGATCCGCGCCCGATAACGAACAGCGGGAGACCTTCGCGCTGGCAAAAACGCACCAATTCAACAAGCGCGCTTTCGCTGCGCGGCTCGACCCAGAATTCAGCCGGGCCACCGACCCGCAGCGTGGTGTGCTTCGCGAGCGGTTCGTAGAGCCGAACGTCGCCTTCGTCGCCGACAATGGCTTTCAATTTCTCTGCCGTTACGAGATCCGCCGCGAGGATCGACAATTGCTCATGAATATTTCCTGCCCCGAGGCTCAGCACCAGGTCGCCCGTGTTCAGCATGTTGCCCAGATCGCGGTGAATCCACTCCAAGCGCGGCTGGTAACTGGCGTTGCGATAACCATGCGCCGCAACTTCGTCTACGATTGTTTGACCGCTCACTCCTTCTATTGGCAACTCGCTGGCTGGATAAACGTCGCTCACCACCAGACGATCGGCGTCGTCAAACGCCCGGCCAAATTCCTTAGCCAGCGCTTGCGTGCGCGAATAGCGATGCGGCTGAAACATGGTGAGGACGCGCTTGCGGCCGGCGGATCTCGCGGTGGTTAGTGTAGCGCGGATTTCCGTGGGATGATGGGCGTAATCGTCTACCAGCAGAAAACGATCGCTCTGGTATTTGACCTCGAAGCGACGCCGCGCGTGCTCGAACTTGCCGAGTGAGGCGGAAATTTTTTCAAAGGCAATTCCGAGCTCGGTGGCGAGCGCGATCATGCCGATCGCATTCTGCACGTTATGCCGGCCCGGAACGTTCAACCTGGCTTCTCCCAGCTTTTCACCGCGGCGATAGACGCAAAACACCGAAGCGAAATCACGCAGCTCAATATCGGCGCCGCGATAATCAGCCCGCTCCGAAAATCCGTACGAGACCGCGTTCGCTCGAGCAGAGCACAAGCGCACGCAGTTCGCGTCATCGGCGCTGTAAAAAACAGATCCGCTGGTCTGTTCCATTAATTGCACGAAGACTTTTTCGATCGCCTCCAGGTCCTTGTAAAAATCCAGATGTTCTTCCTCTATATTTAGAATGAGGGCGTGCTCGGGATGGAAAAATCGCAGCGTTCCATCGCTTTCGTCGCCTTCCGCCACGAAGTATTCGCCGCGCGGGTCCCAGTGCGCGTTCGTCCCGAGAATCGGGATTTCTGCGCCGACGTAATGAGATGGATGAAGGCCGCCTTCGCGCAAAGCATGCGCGGTCATGGCTGAAGTGGTTGTCTTGCCGTGCATCCCGGCGATTACAATGCCGCGCTTACCGCGCATGATCGCAGCGAGCGCTTCAGCCCGGCGCAACACCGTCTTCTTCGAAGCTCGTGCGTCAAGTAAGATCGGATTGTCGCTCTTGATCGCCGACGAAAAAACAATCAGCTCGGCATCGCGCGCAACATCGGCACCATGTTCTTGATGGAACCGCAGCCCGAGCCGCTGCAGGCGGTCGGTCTCAAGCGTGCTCACTTTGTCGGATCCGCTTACTTCGTGCCCAAGATCGAGGAGCAGTGCCGCAATCCCGCTCATCCCGCTCCCGGCCACGCCGATAAGATGGATCCTGTGTCGCTCGCGCGTGAGCATCGTTGTCAGGTCCAGTTCAGAGACGGGTTTCATGGGTTGTGTACTTTTCCATGGTTGCCACCACGAGTCCTGCGGCATTCTTCGGCGCCAGCCGCGCGCAGCTTTCCGACATTCGCTGGAGTTGTTGCGGGTCGCCTACCGACTCCTTGATCTTTCGGGCGAGGGTTTCGACCGATAATTCCGCTTCTCTCAACAGGATCGCGGCACCCGCGCCGACGAAAATTTCGGCGTTACGGGTTTGGTGATCGTCGGCAGCGTAGGGATAAGGAATCAAGATCGACGGCAAGGCAAAGAATGCGATCTCGGCGAGACTGGCCGCGCCCGCCCGCGCGATGACCAGATCAGCCGCGCTGTAGGGCTGTTCCATCTCATGGTGAAACGCAGCGACGTAAGCAGGAATATTTTCCCGGCGATAGTTATCGGCCACCAGGCGCTCGTCTCGCGCGCCGGAAAGATGAATCACCTGGAACGGAAAATCGCGCAATAACGGAAGCGACTTGATGATGGCCTGATTGATCCCGCTTGCGCCCTGGCTTCCGCCCATTATCAGCAACGTCGGCAAATCATCGCGCAGACCAAGTTTTTGGCGAACCTCATGCCGATCCAGTCGCTTGAGCTCATGCCGAACGGGCGTCCCCGTGACCTCGGTTTTCACCGTCGGAAAAAATGTCGCGGTCTCCTTGAACCCGAGCATCACCGCGCGAACGAAACGCGCCGTCCATCGGTTCGCTTTTCCCGGAATCGCATTCGATTCGTGAAGAAACGTGGCCGCGCCGCGCATGCGGCCAGCCAGCACAGGGGCAGTGGAAGTAAACCCGCCCATGCCGAGCACGACCTGCGGCTTGAACGTGCGGTAGAGCGACCTGCAAATCGACAGGCTGCCGTTGAAGCGCCTGACGAATCCAAAAATGGCCGGCGAGTAAAACGAGGGCAACCCGATGGTGGGGAGTTTCTCGAATCGAAAATCGCCGTGACTGGAGAGCGCGAGCATATCGATCTCCTTCTCCGAAACCAGCAGCATAACCTGATGGCCGCGATCGCGCAGAACTTCAGCGACGGCGATCCCGGGAAAGAGATGCCCGCCTGTTCCTCCACATGCGATGACTGCATTCATGATTGTTCGATGTCGATCTTAATTAGATTCGCGGTGTGATTCGCACCTGGAGAGCAGTTCGTTTGTTGCTTACTGGTTCCAAAATCCCCTGACGATAAATGTTCAGCAGCAGCCCGATGGCAAAAAGGCAGGCCACCAGGTTCGAGCCGCCGTAGCTGATAAATGGAAGCGGCAAACCCTTATTTGGCAGGAGTGAAGTGGTCACGCCGATATTCATCGCCGCTTGCAAACCGAGCAGCGAGACAATACCGCAGCCGAGAAGCAGTCCGAAGCGATCTTTGGCGTGAAGCGCAATCATCATTCCGCAAATGATGATGACCACGAACAGAAAAACGATGGCCAAAGTCACACGTAGGCCGAGCTCTTCGCCGATGATTGGAAAAATGAAATCGGTGTGCGCGTAGGGCAGGTAGAGCATTTTCTGGCGGCCGTTACCGAGGCCGAGCCCATCGATTCCACCGCTGCCGAAAGCGATCAACGCCTGCATCTGCTGTAAACCGGCGTCTTCCTTGAACCGCTGCGGATCGAGAAACGCGGAGAGGCGGCTCATCCGTTCCGATATTTGCGTGGCAACGACGAGAATTCCGCCCAGACCCGAGAGCGAAACCACGCCGAGCAAAATCGGATTTGCACCGGCCACAAACATCACGACGAACGCGGTCGTGGCGATCAAAGCTGTGGTACCCAGATCGACTTCGAGCAAAACCAGGCCAAGCAAAGTGCTGACGATCAGAAGCGGAAGTAGAAAACTGTAAAGCGGGTTGTTGCCGGTTTTTTCATATCGCGCGAACCACCAACCTAGAAAAAACAGGGACGCTACCTTCGCGATCTCCGAGGGTTGAAAACCAACCTGGCCAAGCCCGATCCAGCGTCGCGAACCGTTAATGCGCATCCCAACGTGTGGAACGAAGCAGAGCGTCAACGCGATGAGCGCGAGACCGAACCAAATCCACCAGGTGCGTTGCCAGAAATGGTAGTCCACCAGCGCGGCTACCACGCAAACCACCAGTCCCACTCCAAACCAGACGCCTTGGCGTTTGATGAAAAAGGAAACGTCGCCGTGACTGTCCCTGGCGAACGCGCTGGTGCTAAAGAGCATGACAATGCCGATCACGAGCAGCGCCAGCACAGCCAGAAAAAGAAAGTAAGCGCTCTTACGATGCATTTTTGAAACGTGGCACAGGCATCTTGCCTGCCGAATAAAGCTGTGCAGGCGAGACGCCCGCACTACCCACAGCCAAGATGGCTGTTCTACTTACTCGTGCTCCCCAGAATCTTGCCTTGTCTTTCATTCGTCGTGCTTCTTTGCCTTCGGCGCTTTCGGAATCAGCAGTTTTTGTCCGATCTGCAATTTCCGCGGATCGTCGATATGATTTAGTGCGAGCAATTCGTCATAGGAGACCTTGAATTTTTTCGCGATCGCCACCGGGTTATCACCTTTCAGAACGACGTAACTTTTCCCGGAATCGACGGCTGTCGTCGTATGCTCAATGGGCTTCGCGTGATCAGTCTTATGCTCGGTTTTCGCGATCGTTTTTGCGGCCGACGAGGATGGCTTGGCCTCTTGCCGCTGCGCGACTTGTTTCTCCGATTTGATGTCGGCAGGCTCCGCCGTGGTTACACTACTCGCGATGCTTGCCGGCGGGATGGGCACGAACGAACCCTGCCGCGTTTTAATCGCGTTGAAGGCGATGATCCCAGAGACCGCCACGATGTGGAGCACCAGCACAATGAGCAGGGCGCGCGACAGTTTCATGTTCGGCTCCGACAAATCGTCGTAACCCATTTCCGCTGAAGCGCGGAGAGAACGGCGCGCGGTAGTGGTGGCCCGGAGTTTTTTGCGTCGAAGGATTTTTGGCATTTTCATTTTGGTTGGGGGAGTGCTTGCACGAGAGCGCGAAATTGATCGCCTCGATCCGCGTAACTCTTGAACATGTCGAAAGAGGAAGTTCCCGGTGAGAACAGGACAATCTCGCCAGGTTTGGCGATGGCATGAGCGCGTTCGACGGCGCCGGCCAGCGAACTAACGATTTCGATTTTGACCGCGCCGTCCCACGAGCCCGCGATGCTTTTCGCCATCTCGCCTATTAGAACTGTCGATTTAACTTTTTCTTTCACCAGCTCGCGAAGCGGATCGAACGTAAAACCTTTGTCTTTACCACCCGCGATGAGGATCACCGGTTTCGATTGCGAGCGCAGCGCTTTCTCAACCGCGTCGAGATTCGTCGCCTTCGAGTCGTTGATGAAAGTGACGCCCCCTACTTCGCGCACCAATTCGCACCGGTGCGGTTGAGGCTCGTAACTGCGGAGAGGCGTTACCATTTCGCCGAACGACAAGCCGCGCGCCATGCCCGCCGCCAGCGTCGCCATTAGATTCTCAATGTTGTGCGAACCGCGTAACTTTGTTTCAGCCATGCGCAAAACCGGTTCATTTCGATAAAAAATCGCGCCTTGGGAGAGCCGGAAATCCGCCTTGTCGGAATAAGCGCTGAAAGTAATTTTGCGCGGCCGAATCTCGGGCAGGCTTTCCGCCGCATTGATCACCGCCACGTCGTCCTCCGTCTGATTCGCGAAGATGCGCAGCTTAGCCGCACGATAATCGCCGACTGCTCGATATCGATCGAGATGATCGGGTGCGAAATTCAGCCAGAGGCTGATGGACGGCCGGAATTTGCGAATGGTTTCCAGCTGAAACGAACTCACTTCCACCGAAAGCACGTCGAATTGATTCTTCTCCCGCACCACTTCCGAAAACGGTTTGCCTATGTTCCCACACGCAATCGAGCGTTGCCCGCAGGCATTTAGCATTTGGGCGAGCAATTCCGTCGTTGTCGTTTTGCCGTTTGTTCCGGTAACGGCGATCACCGGCATTTCGCAAAATTGCCAGCCCAGCTCGATCTCGCCAATCATGTCGATCCCACGTTCGGAAAAATTGCGGGCCAACGCCGAAGCTGGATCGATCCCCGGGCTCAGAACCGCGAGTTGATAGGCCGCTGAATCCTTCTCTGCATCCGGTCCGCAGACCACTCGAACGCCCTCTGACCGCAAGTTGTCGACGGCGGAACGCAGCACATTCTTTTCATCTGCGCTATCGAGAACAGTAACGTTTGCGCCCTCCGAGCGCAGTAACAGAGCAGCCGCGGTTCCGCTGAGGCCCGCGCCGAGCACGGCAACATTCTGATTCTCGTAGTCCGGCTTGTTCATCTCAGTTTCAGCGTGGCAAGCCCGAGTAGCGCGAAGATGACGGAAAGAATCCAAAATCGCACGATGACCGTGTTTTCCTTCCAACCGATCAATTCAAAATGATGATGGATCGGCGACATCGCAAAAATCCGCCGGCCGGTCAGCTTGAAACTCATCACCTGCAGAATCACCGAGACCGCTTCGATCACAAAGACTCCGCCGACAATGGCGAGAAGCAGTTCCTGTTTACAGCAAATCGCCACCACACCGATCATGCCGCCGATTGCGAGCGAACCGGTATCGCCCATGAACACCTTCGCGGGATGGCAGTTGAACCACAGAAAACCGAGGCCCGCGCCAATCAGCGCGGAGACGACCACAGTGAGTTCGCCGGTGAACGAATAGAACGGGACCTGCAAATATTCCGCGATCCGAAAATTGCCGGCGGCATAAGTGAGCAGGGCGTAAGCGAACGCAACCGTAATAGTGCACCCGGTGGCCAGGCCATCGAGACCATCGGTCAAATTGACTGCGTTTGACGCCCCCACAATCACCAGCGCGAAAAACAGAAAAGTAAACCACCCCATGTTGGTGATGACCGCCGACTTCACAAATGGGACGTAGAGCGAGCGCGCCTGCACTTGAAGCAGCGGACTGGTAAGAAAAACAGCCGTCACGATGGCGGCTAGAATGATTTGGAACAGCAGCTTGTAACGGCCACTCACGCCCGCGGATTTTTTCTTTGTTACCTTGAGATAATCATCCGCAAAACCCAGTCCTCCCAGATAAAGCATGCTGAACAAGGCGAGCCAGACGAAGCGGTTGTCGGGGCGCGCCCAAAGCATGGAGGAGATGAACACGGCACCGATGATGAGCACGCCCCCCATGGTGGGCGTTCCCTGCTTGCCGCCGTGGAGTTCGGCCAGGCGATGAACTTCCGATGCCAATCGAATCGGCTGGCCCAGCTTCAATGCAGTGAGTGTTCGGATAACGCGGTTTCCAAACAGGAGCGAGATCAGGAACGCTGTCACGGCTGCCGCCACCGCGCGAAACGTGACGTAAAGGAAAACGTTGAACGGGCCGAATTCATCGCTCAACCGATGGAGGTAATACATCATGAGGCTACTCCTCCCGCCGGTTGATGCTTGGCGAATTCGTCGATCACTAATTCGGTTCGCGCCAGGCGGCTCCCCTTAATCAATACAAGATCGCCGGGGCTGGTGATTTCATTAAGAAGATCGGCGGCCTCCGTTGTCGATCCTACGGTCACACTGTTTTGCAGACCCGCGTCTTTCGCGGCGCGCGAAATTGCGCCGGCCTCTTCTCCTATCGCAATCAAATGATCAACCCCAAGCATAGCGGCGGTCTCGCCCACTTCACGATGACCGCGCTCCGATTCCGTGCCCAGTTCGCGCATCTCGCCCAGCACCGCGATGCGTTTCCCGTCGGCATCGAGTTCTACCAGAGTGCGCAGCGCTGCCTTCATTGAATCAGGATTGGCGTTGTAGCTGTCGTCGATGAATTGCACGTCACGAACCTGCTTGATCTGTAGCCGCGCCTTGGTGAGCGGAGTTCCGGCGAGGCCGGCCGCGCATTCTTCGAGTGAAAGTCCAAAGGCTCGTCCTGCCGCGACGGCAAACATCGCGTTTTGAACCATGTGCAAGCCGGGAACAGGCAATTGTGCCCGGCAACGATGTGCGCCTTCGAGAATAGTAAATTCCGCCCCGCCCGCGCTCTGCGTGATATCGCTGGCCCGGATTGTTCCGGCAGTCGTTCCCGCCAAAATTACTTTTGCCCGGGTCCGCTCCGCTATCCTTTTACTAAATAGATCGTCGGCATTGAGAATAACCGATCCTTGCGGGTCGACCGCCGCCGCCAGATCGCCCTTCTCTTTTGCAATGGCCTCGCGGGTTCCCATGAACTCGATGTGAGCAACGCCGATATTGGTAATAATGGCTGCATCGGGGGCGGCGATCCTGGCCAATGGCGCGACTTCGCCCGGATGATTCATGCCGATTTCCCAAACACCGATTTCATCGTCCGGCATCGCTTCCAGTATTGTCCGAGGGAGGCCGACATGATTATTGAAGTTGCCTTCTGTTTTCGTAACTCGAAATTTTCTTCCGAGCACGGAGGCAGCAAAATCCTTTGTGCTCGTCTTGCCATTGCTTCCCGTGATCGCCAGAACTTTGATTGGAAGCGATTTCCGGTAATTGGCTGCGATATTTTGATAGCCCAGCAGAGTGTCAGGCACACGAATCAGTGCGAATTCCTTAGGAACATTTCCCTGCCAGTTAAGATCGACCATTGCGCCGGTCGCGCCGGCCTTTGCAGCGGCCTCGACAAATTTGTGCCCGTCGAAATTCTCTCCGCGCAGCGCGACGAATAAATCGCCGGGTTTCAACGTGCGCGAATCGGTACTGATTCGCTCTATGAAAAGTTTTCGGTCTCCGGGTGGAGCCGGCGCCCCGGCAAATTGGGCAACTTGTAGGATCGACAATCGATTCATTAGAACTCCATCGGATGGTCTTCGATGGCGCGGCGCGCGACTTGAATGTCATCGAAAGGCACCGTGTGATCGGCGAATTCCTGATAGGCTTCGTGCCCCTTGCCTGCGATCAGAACAATGTCCCGCGGTTGGGCAATCTTCACCGCGCGCGCGATTGCCTGAGCACGATCCGCGATCTTTTCATAGTGATCGGACTGAAAACCTTTCTCGATCTCGGCAATGATGGCATCGGGATCTTCCTTGCGCGGGTTATCGGATGTGATGATCGCGTAATCAGCATTCCGATCCACCGCCTCGGCCATGAGCGGGCGCTTCTGACGGTCGCGATCGCCGCCACATCCGAAGACGACAATCAAACGGCCCGGCTGCAGCTCGCGCAGCGTCTTGACCACGTTGAGGAGCGCGTCAGGTGTGTGCGCGTAATCGACGTACATCTGAAATTGCCGCTTCGCCGGAACCATTTCCAACCGGCCCGGCACCTGAGGCGATTTCCCCAAACTCAGAACGGCTTCGCGCAGATTCACACCAAGAGCGGTGGCCGCCGCGAGGGCCGCCATTGAATTGGAGACATTAAACCGCCCAATCAATGGGACGCGCACCAAATAGCTCCGGCCACGGGCGTCGAGTTGGTAGGACGTGCCGCCAAATTCCATCCGGTAATTCGAAGCCCGAAAATCCGCTCGCGAGCTCACGCCGAAAGTCACGACGGGATTCTCCTTGCCGATCTTCTTCAGCAATTGCTCGCCGTAGCGATCGTCGATGTTAACGATGGCGACCGATTTTCGCTTTTTCTCCTGCTGCCCCAGTTGCGTAAACAATTTTGCTTTCGCCTCGAAATAATTCTCCATCGTGCCGTGAAAATCGAGATGGTCCTGGGTCAGGTTTGTAAACACGGCAGCGTCCCATTCAATCTCGCCGGTGCGATTTTGGGCCAGCGCGTGAGAAGAAACTTCCATGGCTGCGGCACGGCACCCGGCGTTCACGATCTGGGCCAGCAACTCCTGAAGATCGAGCGACTCTGGCGTTGTGCGCGTGGCCGGCAAAACGCGCTCTCCGATTTCATACCGCACCGTGCCGATCAAACCGCAACGCATACCGGCCTTCTCGCAAATGTGCTTGATAAGAAACGTGGTGGTCGTTTTGCCGTTCGTGCCGGTGACAGCCGCCATTTTGAGCTTCTCGGCCGGCCGTTTGTAGAAACTCGCGGCCAGACCGGCCAGGGCCGC
>JBDTZF010000136.1:0-6320 GCA_040005265.1 Verrucomicrobiota bacterium | reverse complement strand
GCGCATCCGCCGATGCCGAGCGCGAGGGTGAGAATGGCAATGGCGGTGAAGCCGGGCGACTTCACGAGTTGTCGCAAAGCGTAACGGAGGTCGGTCATCATATGGGTGATTGCTGAATGCTGATTTCTGATTCCAAGAGCGTGTCGAGGGCTTTCATGGGCTTGGGTTTCTTCAATCAGCAATCAGAATTCATAAATCAGCAATTTGGTTACTCAGCGCGCAGTGCTTCAATCGGATCGACAAGTGTGGCCCGCCGCGCTGGAACGAAACAGGCAACCAGCGCCACGACTGCGAGCGACGCGATCGCAATCACGAAAGCGCCAAGATCGAGCGAGCCGACTCCGTAAAGTACGCTGCCTAGAGCGCGGCTGGCGGCGATTGCTCCCACGAGTCCCAGAGCAATTCCCAGCGCAACCAAAGCGACACCCTGGCGGAGTACCAGACTAAATACGTCTTTGCGCGCCGCGCCCAAAGCCATGCGAATCCCAAGCTCACGTGTCCTTTGCGTCACGCTCAAGGCCATGACTCCGTACAAGCCGACACTGGCGAGCAGAAGTGCGAGTCCGGCGAACGCTCCGAGCAATGTCATGGTCAGGCGTCGCGCTGCCAGACTGCCTCCGATATTTTTCTCCATGGTCGAGATGGCGGCGACCGGTTGATCTGGATCGAGCGCCTGCACTTCTCTTTTCACAGCGGAGGCAAGCGAAAGGGGATCGCCCGACGAGACTTTCACGAGCAGGCTGTTTTCTTCCTGGGGAAATTGCGATGCGCAGAAATACATCTGCGGGAAATGCAGTTTTTCGATGTTCTCTTCGCCGGGGGCTTCGTTTCGCGTCCGCGGAACAACTCCGACGATCGTCATCGCGGGCGGATCTTTTTTCTCGGTCTGATTGTCGTCCAGGTGCTGGCCGATTGGATCGACATTGGGAAAGTAACGCTTGGCTAACGATTCATCGATAATGATCGAGCGCGGACGTCCGGCAACTTCCTCAGGCCCGAAGTCCCGGCCACGAAGAATCGGCATGCCCATAAGGTGGAAATAACCGGGCGAAACGACATTGACTTCGGCCGAGGGTTCCTGGCCGTGTTTAGGAGGCGGTGTTCCCGTCAGGTGAAAAGAACTGTCCCACTCCGATTCGTCAAACGGCACATTTACGCCGATGGCCGCGCTTTCAACGCCGGGCAGGGCGCGCACTCGTTCGATCAGTTGCGAGTTGAATGCTGCAATCTTCTCAGGCTTGTCGTATCGCGCGGCTGGCAGCGCGATTGTCATGGTTAGAATATCGCGAGGCTCGAATCCGAGCGCCTCGTGTTGCGCGAGCCAGAAACTTTTCAAGGTTAAACCCGCTCCGGCCAGCAAAATGATGGCGAGCGCAACCTGAGTTACGACCAAAACCGCGCGGACGCGATGCCGCCGAGCGCCGTCGCTCCCGCCTCGCGTTCCCGCTTCATGCAACGCGTTGGTCAACGACGCAGTGCGGGAAACGCGCCAGGCCGGCCAAAGTCCGACCACCATACCGGACGTCAGCGCGACGACTGCGGTAAAGAAAAGAGCGGGGAGATCGATTCGTGTTTCGTGAAATCGCGGAACTCGGGACGGGCTCAAGGCAAGGATCGCGTCCAAACTCCAGACGGCCAAAATAATTCCCAGCGCGGCTCCGCCGATTGCGAGCACGGCACTCTCGGTAAGAAGTTGGCGCGCCATACGCCACCGGCTAGCGCCCAGCGCAGCTCGTACCGCCAGCTCCTTGCTACGGGAGAGATCGCGCGCGAGTTGCAGGTTGGCCACGTTGGCACAGGCAATCAGCAGGACGCAACCAACGGCTGCGAGTAGTAGATTCAGCGCATGACGATAATCGCCGACTGCCGACTCTAAGAGCAATGCGGTCTGGATCCGGCGGTTTGTGTTCGATTCGGGATATTTTCTCTCGAGCTCGCGCGCGATGTTATCCAAATCGGCATTCGCCTGTTGCAGCGTGAGTCCATTTTTCAAGCGGCCGATAGCCGAAAAACCAGGATGATTGTCCCGGCGCAGAACGCCTTCCTCCGCCCGTCTTTCCGCAAGCGGAATGACGATGTCGGTATTGCGCGGAAATCGCAGCGTGTTGGGAAAGACTCCGATGATCTCCCGAGGAACAGCATCAACAATCAGTTGTTCGCCGATTGCATTGGCCGCGCCGGCAAAGCGCTCCTGCCAGAAACGCTCGCTGATCAAAACCACTTTGGCGCTACCGGGGCGATCGTCGCTCTCCGCAAAACCCCGGCCGATCCGGATTGGCAACCCCATAATGGAAAGAAAATTCCAAGTGGCGCGCGCGCCGCCGATCTGGCGCGGCTCTCTCCCGCCCTTCGGCATCGACAGGTTGTAATTGTCGCGTCGCAGGAGCGCGATGTCGGTGAACGAGCGCTGCGCTTCACGCCAGTCCAGATAATTTGGGTAGCTTACCGAGCCGTTCGGAAAAACGTCGGTTCGCTCGCGGATAATGATTAAGCGGCTCGGTTCCGGATACGGCAGGGGCCGAAGGAGCACCGCGTTCACCACGCTGAAGATGGAAGTGTTGGCCCCGATGCCCAGCCCGAGAGTCAGGATGGCAATCGCTGTAAATGCCGGCGACTTCCCCAGAACTCGCAACGCATATCTCAGGTCGCCTAACATATGTGATTCTCGTAATCTGGCTCCCGGGGCAGCCGTTTGATCCTCTTTAGCGGGCCACAAGTTCGGATGAAGCTGGTTTGATCGTGATATTCCCGGCGGAGGTTTCGAGCCTCACCGATTTTCCTCCACCGTTAAGCGTTCCGCGCAAGTGCTCCCGGTGAACGTCGCTCCCTTCGATCGGCAGCCGGGTTACCACTTTGCCTACACTTGTATTGGCATCAATCGTAAGGGCGGCGCTGGCCGGCACGGCCAGGTCGATGTTGCCCGCGCTCGTTTCTAATCTTATGTCACCGGCCACGGCCCCGGGAATCGAAGCGCGGATGGCACCGCCCGAAGTTTTGCCCACGAGCTTTCCGGAGATTTTTTCCAGAGTGAGATTTCCTCCACTGGTTCTCACCTCCGTGTCGCCGGAAAAATTCCGAACGTCGATGCGGCCTCCCGAAGTATGCGCGTTCAGCCCGCCATTGCCGTCAGCGACTTTTATGTCGCCGCCGCTCGTTTCGATGTCGATTGGCCCCCGGCAATCCTCAACTTCGATAGCTCCGCCGCTGGTTTGCGCGTCGAGCGTTCCTTCCAGGTGTGCGAACGTCATATCACCGCCGCTGGTATGCGCCTTCAGATTACCGGCGATGTTTGTCACACTGATCGGGCCGCCGTCCGTGTGCAGGCCGACCTCAAATCTTTTCGGGATCCGAACAGTGTATTTCGCGTCCATTTCCTGGTGACCAAAAATCCAGTGGTTGGTCTTCTTTCCGCGCGAGCGAATGGTGACGACATTCCCGTCTTTGGTGACGGTGATGGGAGTGTTCGCAAGATATTTCTTCTCCTTAGATTCGTTGCCGAAATCGATCTTGCGATGTGCTTCCAATATGACCTTGTTATCTCCTCCCGCGGTGACGTCGATCGTTCCAAAGTCGACTTCAACGACCAGTTTTTCGCCTGGCTTCACGTCGACTTGGCGTGAAACGTCCTCTTTGGACGCGGCGGAAGCAGTGAGAGTGAGAACAAACAGGACGAACGAGTTTCGCAGAATAGTGAACATGGTGTTTAGATGGGTTGAGTTTTACACCACCCAACCGTCGCGCAGTTGGATGACACGGTTTCCGTAGGCAGCATTTTTTTCCGAGTGCGTTACCTGAATGATGGTGGTGCCCTCGGCGTTTAACTTCCTGAACAAATTCATGATCTCCTCGCCCTGGCTCGAGTGCAGATTGCCGGTCGGCTCATCGGCAAGCAGGAGTTTTGGATTCGAGATTATGGCGCGGGCGACTCCGACCAGTTGCTGCTGGCCGCCGGACAATTGACGGGGATACAAATCTTTTTTCCCGACGATCTGAAAGCGATCGAGCGCATCCCCGACCATTGCCGCGCGCTCGCTTTTGTTGACCTTTCGATAAGAGAGCGGGATCTCGAGATTTTCGTAAACGGTCAGGTCATCGAGCAGGTGATACTGTTGAAAAACGAAACCGATCTGCTCATTGCGAAGTTCAGCGCGTTCTTTCGCCTTCAAATGATGGACCGCGGCGTCGTTAAGGAAATACTCTCCCGACCATCCGTGATCGTGCATGCCGAGCACATGCAACAAGGTCGACTTGCCCGCGCCTGAAGGTCCCATGATGGAAACGAATTCTCCTTCCGCGACATCAAGGTTAATGTCCCGCAGGACGAAGTAGAATTGCGCTTTGGCCAGCGGGTAAGAACGTTCCAGGTTTCGTAGCTTGATCATAATGTGAACTTAAGCGTTGTGACCCAAGGCAATCATCGGGTCCGCTTTCGTAGCGCGCACGGCAGGCAAATAGCTTGCGGCCAAAGCAACAAACCCGAGCAAAAGTGTTACCAGCGCAAATGTCGGCGCATCGAACGCGCTGACGCTGTAGAGCAATGCCCGCAACGCTCGCGTGCTAATGAGGGCGACAATCAACCCGATCGATGTGCCAGCAATAATTAACTTCAGGGCGCGTCCAATGACCAGTTTCAGCACATCAGCGCGCTGTGCCCCGAGCGCCATTCGAACTCCAATTTCATGTGTGCGTTGCACAACCAGAAACGACATCACGCCATAAATCCCTACGGTGGCGAGAAGCACCGCCACACCAGCAAATATTCCCAGTAAAATCACGGAGAGCCGTCGCGGCGCGACCGAATCGGCGATCACATTTTCGAATGTTCGAATGTTGGCCAGCGGCACGGCCGGATCGATAGCCTGGATCTCGTGTCGAATGGCCGGCAGCAGCCCCCGAGGATCTTTCAAACTTCGGACGACCAGAATCATCGAAAAGTAGGGGTCCTGTGCGAAGGGCACATACATCTCGGGCTTTGGGTCGACGTCCAAACCGAAGTGCCGCATGTCACCGACAACTCCGACCACCGTGATCCAAATTGGTTTGTCGGACATTCCTCCCATGACGATTCGTTTGCCCAGCGCGTCTTCATTCGGCCAAAATTTCTTGGCAAAAGTTTGATTGATGATAATGACTCGCGGCGCATCTGAGTTGTCCGCGTCGGTAAAGAACCGGCCAGCGATCAACGGCGTCTGGAGTGCGCGGAAATAATCAGGCGAAACTTCACGCTTCTCTTCGTCGGGACTGGGGTTCTTTTCGCTCGCGGGTTGGCGACCCTCAATGGCAAATGATGAATCGCTGTTTGTGCCGCTCAACGGCAGAATCGTGGTGAGCCCGGCGGCTTGCACTCCGGGAAGCGCGGCGATTCGGCGCTGTGCTTCATTGCTGAACCGAACGATCGACGGGTCGTCAGGATATTGAACTTTCGGCAATGAAATCTCCATGGTCAGAGCATTGTGAGGATTGAAACCCGGACTCACATCTTGCAAGCGCGCGAAACTTTTTATGAGAAGTCCCGCACCGGTGAGCAGGACGAGCGCGAGCGCGACTTCAGCGACAACCAGGCCGTTGCGCAGGAGATTGCGACGCTTGCCCGATGTTGAGCCGCGTCCTCCTTCCTTGAGCGATTCGGTCAATTCCGGCTTCGCGGAGGCGAGACCAGGAACGAGGCCAAAAATGATACCGGTCCCGACGGCGATAGCCGCCGTCACCGCCAGTACCGTAAGATCGACATCGACTTCGCTCAGTCTCGGCACAGTTTGCGCGCCGATTGTTTTCAACAATTCCACGCCGTACAACGCCAGAAAAACGCCCGCAATTCCGCCAAACAGTGCGAGCAAAATACTTTCGGTCAGAACCTGTTTTAGAATCCTCAGCGGGCTCGCGCCGAGCGCCACTCGAATGGCCATTTCGCGTTCGCGCGCCGACGCGCGGGCCAGCAGCATGGTGGTAAGGTTTGCGCAGGCGATCAGGAGAACCAGAGTGACTGCGCCAAGCAAGATGAACAGGGCCGGGCGCATTCCACCCACGGCTAACTCGTGCAAAGGCAAAACGTCGCCGCCAAAACTGTTATCCTGCGAGTAACTTTTTGGATGCTCGCGCCGCATCTGGCCATTAACGGTCTCGATCTCGACCTGTGCCTGCGCGACCGACGTTCCCAGCGCCAGGCGCCCGATGATGGCATAGCTCCGCGAACTTCGCTGCTTCATCTCAGCATCGGCGAAGGCCAGCGGCTTCCAGATATCGGCCCGCTCGCCAAATTGCCCGCCGCTTCCCAGGTTGAAAAGTTGGAGTGGGAAATCAAAACCCACCGGCATGATTCC
>JBDTZF010000135.1:0-6326 GCA_040005265.1 Verrucomicrobiota bacterium | reverse complement strand
TAAACCTGATGGTCCTGCGGCACGAATCAGAGAAGCTTGGGATCCGGCCTACCGATTCCGAGGTGGTTGACGTCATCCATAATCTGCCCGCGTTTCGCGGCCCATCGGGGTTCGATCTTAAGAAATACGATGAGTTTGTGCAGAATGCACTTTCGCCAAACGGCATGGGCGAAGCACAAATTGAGGGGGTTGTTCGCGACGACCTTGCCGTGAAACGTCTTAGACAACTATTGGCGATCGGGGTTTCAGTTCCGGAATCGGTGAGCAAGGCGAATTTCGACGAAGCGTACGGCAAATTGTCTGTGCGCGCGATTCGGCTGCGCGGAGCGGATGTCGACAAGGAAATCAAGATCACTGACGAAGATATCCAAAAGTATTTTGAGACTCACAAGGCGGAATACAAAAGCGAGGAGAAGCGCAAGATCGACTTTGTGGTTCTCGCATTGACGGAGGAGCAAAAGAAGCTCGCCGGCAAGGAGCGCATCGATCAATTACAAAAACTGTCCGATCGTGCTAACGATTTTGGGCAGGCGTTGCTGGAAAAGGGCGCGGATTTTAAGACGACGGCGGCCAAGTTTCAACTTCCGGTGGGGAGCACGGGCGAATTCACCGCGGCGGCAGCGGATCCACAATTAAAGGACGCTCCTCAGGCGGCGAGCATGGCCTTCAAGTTGACCATGCAGGAACCAATCAGTGATCCGGTCCAGGTCGCGGATGGATTTTACATTTTGCAGCTGTCCGGGATCGTTGAATCCCGGCCGCTGACCCTCGAGGAGGCGAAGCCGAAAATTGTCGATGCATTGAAGCGTTCTCGCAGCCGTGAGTTACTTTCGACCAAGGGCGCCGAGATCGCGCACCAGTTGCGTGAGGCGCTGAAGTCGTCCCCGTCGCTCGACGCGGCTATAAAAAAGGCGGGCGTAAAAGCGGAGAAGATTCCGCCGTTCTCGTTAATGGACGAGCCGAAGGTGAAACCGGATGAAAAAGCGGACAAAAAGGATCCGCCGGATCTTGTCGCGATTAAAAACATCTCCTCCCGGCTTGAGCCGGGTGAGGTGAGTGAATTTATGCCGTGGGAGGATGGAGGTTTGATTACGACCCTGGAAAAAAGGGAGCCTCCGGATCCTGCGACTTACACCCAAAGCAAGAGTTCATTTGACGAACGCTATCTTACTAACAAGCAACAAGTTGTCTTTTTTGAGTGGCTACGCGATCGCCAGCGCGATGCTGGCCTGATCTCAAGCGAGCCCGAGACTGGCGGGCCTCCACCTCCGAAAAAGTCGTAGTGCAAGAACGCGACGAAATTTTCGACGACGCCAATGGCGACCTGGCTGTGGGAGAATTGGGAAATGCAGTCGAGAAGTATCGGCGCTGCATCGAGCTTGATCCCGATTTTTTCGACGGCTGGCATGCGCTCGGCATGGCGTTGATGAAACTCGGCCGCTACGAGGAGGCGATCGAAGCGGGGAAACGATCGACCCAGCTTCGGCCAAACGATCAAATCGCCTGGACGAGCTTGTCTTTGTCTTACAACCGCGCCGGCAACATCAAGGAAGCCGAAGCCGCCGGTGGGAAAGCCAAGGTTCTTGGGTGGGGCGGCAAGATCGCGAAGGAATAACGAGTCCGATAAATTGAGAGATTCCTCGACTTCGCTCGGAATGACAAAATGGGGGCGGCAAGATCGCGAAAGAGTAAAGCGCCGTCGCGGGTGACAATGGAGCTACTTTTTCGGCGGCACGACTGGAAGCTTGTCCATAACTGGACGGTGGCGAGCAGCCAGGCCAGCGGTGGGAAGATGATTTATCCAGCGGTGGTTGTCGAACTGCGCGATCGCGATGGGGTGGTCGGTCGCGGTGAAGCCGCGCCCTCTCGTCGCTACGACGAAACCGCTGAGACCTGCGTCGAGTTTCTAAGCCGCATCGACGGCTCCCGATTGAGCTTCGACGATGTAGATGCCGGGATGTCCTACATCGAGAGCGTCACGACAGGAAACTATTCTCCGAAAGGCGCGATGAATGTCGCGCTCCTGGACGGCGCGGCGAAGAAGGCCGAGCAACCGTTGCACAAATTCCTCGGACTGGAATTTACGGAAGAAAAGCATGTCAGTTCGTTCACGATCGGTCTGGATTCGCCGGAGATGATAGGACGGAAGGTGCGCGAAGCCGGGCCGTTTCCGATCCTGAAGATGAAAGTGGGCGCCCCAAACGACCGCGAAAATCTTGCCGCCCTGCGCGAAGTCGCGCCGAAAAAGGTTGTGCGCGTTGATGCGAATGAAGCATGGACTACCAAGGAGGAAGCGTTGCGTTGCATCGAGGAGCTGGCGCGCGATCCTCTGATCGAATTTGTTGAGCAACCGATGCCCGCCGGCAGAGCCCCCGCGGATTTTAAATGGCTCCGAGAACGCTCGCCGCTTCCCCTGATCGGTGACGAATCCTACATGAACGCCGGCGATGTCGATCTTTGCGCGGAATGTTTCGACGGCATCAACGTGAAGCTATGCAAAACCGGTGGGGTCTCGCGCGGTGTTGAAGCGCTGAAGACGGCTCGCAAGGCCGGTTTGAAAACAATGATCGGTTGCATGGTTGAATCGAGTATTCTCATCTCCGCCGGCGCGCATCTCGCCGGGTTGGCCGACTGGCTTGACCTTGATGGAATGCTTCTCATCACCAACGATCCGTTCGTCGGCGTGACAGCCGAGCACGGCATCCTGTCATTTGCTAAAGCGCCCGAGCCATTCGGGCTGCGCGTGGCGGCTCGATAAAGCAAAACGTGGGAGGGACCTCAGCGTCCCGACAGTCGGGAGACTCGCGGCACTAAGGCCGCTCCCACATTGTAAAAACAAAACCGCCGCTCGCAGTTTTCTACGAGCGGCGGTTAAAAAGGTCGAGAAGTGCCAGTCCGGCTCGGACTACCAGATGCTGACTCGCTTATCGGCCGGACGGACCATTGGGCAGCCGTCGGGTAATCCGAATGCTTTTTGAAAATCGGCCGAGTTCGAAACCGGTCCGTTGCAGCGATACTTCGTCGGTGAATGCGGATCGGTAACCAGCCGCATCTTCAACGCTTCGTCGCGAATGTTAGCGCGCCAAACCTGGGCCCATCCGAAAAAGAAACGTTGTTCAGGCGTAAACCCGTCGATCTTTTCCTGAGGCTTGCCGGCCAGCGCTTTCTTCATTGCCGCAAACGCGATCTTAACGCCGCCATCATCGGCAATGTTTTCGCCCTGGGTCAGCTCACCGTTAATGTGGAGACCGGGCAGTGGCTCGTATTCGGAATACTGCTTCACGATCTTCGCGGCGCGCTCCTTGTATTTCGCAGCCGACGCCGGAGTCCACCAATCGCGCAGATTTCCCTGCGCGTCGTACTGCCGCCCCTGGTCGTCGAACCCGTGGGTAATTTCGTGGGCGATGACGGCGCCAATTCCGCCGTAGTTAGTCGCATCATCGGCCGCGGCATTGAAGAATGGGGGTTGCAGGATTCCGGCCGGGAACGAGATCTGGTTCAGGGTCGGCTGGTACTGCGCGTTGATCGTCGGCGGCGTCATGTTCCATTCGGAACGGTCAACCGGTTTGCCGATTTTCTTTAATTCACGATCGACTTCGAACATCGAGGCACGCATCGCATTCATAGCGTAGGAGCCGCGATCGACCTTCAGCATCGAATAATCGCGCCACTTGTCGGGGTACCCGATCTTGACCGTAAACGCCGCGAGTTTCTTCAGCGCCTCCTTTTTCGTCTGTTCGTCCATCCAGGAGCAATTCTTGATCGCGTCGGCCATGGCGTCCTGCACATTCTTGACCAGCTCGACCATCCGCGTCTTGGATTCGGGCGGGAAATAATCGGCCACGTAAAGTTTGCCCAGCGCTTCGCCTAACGAGGCATCGGTGGAGGAGACCACTCGTTTCCAGCGCGTCTTGAGTTGTTCCGCTCCGGTCAATGTCTTCAGGAAGAAATTGAAGTTCTCATCCACGAAATCCTGCGATAATTCGGCCGCCGTGGCGTGCACCAGATGCCAGCGGAAATAATTTTTCCAGTCCTCGACCGGTGTGCTCACGAAAACCTTGTTGGCGCCTTTGAAGAAATCGGGCTGGCCCACATTGATGGCGCCCGGATCGGAAAGCTTCAATTCCTTGAAATAATCGGCCAGCTTAAAGTCCGGCATGAGCTTCTGTAGCCCTTCGACCTTCATCTTATTGTAATTCTTTTGCGGATCGCGCAGTTCGACCCGGGTTCGCGACGCCTTGGCCAGGTCCGTTTCCATCGCTAGAATTTTCCCGGCTGCTGCCTTCGCTTTTTCCGCGTCCTGACCGGCGAGGGTCAGCATCTTGGACACGTGATCGACATACTGATCGCGGATTTTCTTCGAAGCGTCGTCGGTCTTGGTATAATAATCGCGGTCGGGCAAACCAAGTCCGTCCTGGTATGCCTGCGAAATCACCATCGTGCTGTTCTTTTCATCCTGGCCCGAAGTGAACCCGAAGAGTGATGTCACGCCCAGCGCGTGCAGATGCGCAATCTCCGCGAGCACGCCTTGTCGATCTTTCACCGCGTCGATGCGCTTCATTTCGTCGGCCAGGGGAGTTGCCTTGGCTTCGTTAACCGCGGCTTCGTCCATGCCGCTTCCGTAATAATCGGCCACTTTTTGCGTGTCCGGGTCGACCTTGCTTTCGGTCGCGGCCCTGGCCGCTTTCTCAGCCACATCGTGCAAGTCGTCGTTCGTCTTTTCGATCAACGCATTGAAGCTGCCCCAGCGTGATTGGTCCGGCGGAATGGGATTACGCTTGAGCCAGCCGCCGTTGGCGTAGCTGTAAAAGTCGTCGCCCGGTTTGACCGAGGTATCGAAATTGTTGGGATCAAGCGCAGGCGGATTTTTTTCCACCGGCGGTTTAGCCGACTCGCCGGTCGCCGCTTCTGCGGGAGCACCGGCGGGGGGCGGACTCGCTTGTGTCGGAGGTTTTCCGGCGTCGTGAACGTTTGGCGGCGGAGTGGAGCTGGCCAGCGGCGCAGCGGATTTTTCCGGCTCGCTTTGGCCGTACAGAAATGTGGCGCAGAGCAGGCTGATGAACGTGAACAGGGTTGATTTAAGCATAATGATTTTATCGATGAGGTTTCTTCGCGTCTCGATCTCGGAGCGGCGACAGGAATTTACCATCAACCGAGTTCGAGAGATGGCAAAGCTAATTGCAATCGACATGCCAGAGAAGATGGAAATGTTCAAATCGCTGATGGCGTGCGATTTAGATTCAACAGATTCGAAGATGGAATTGATTATCTCCCCGTTTTTGGGATTTTGTCGTCCCGTTTTCGAGACAAAAATCGCGCCGTCGCGCGCTGATGACTGCCCGTCTCGTTGGCCACGGATTTACGCGGATAAACACGGATTAGGAACAGAAGCCTTCAATCAGGAGATGAGGAAGAGAGGTCCTCAATTCCAAATTTGCTTCTCCGGATCCGTGTTTCATCCGTGTAAATCCGTGGCTGACTACAATTGCTCAAGTTTGTGTCCGTGCTTTTGCAACAGCGCGATGATGCTGTTCGGTCCGCAAAAATGCAGCGCGCCTGCTACCACCAATGTCGGCTTGCCCGATTTGATTGCCTCTTCAATTCGCGAAAGCCAAACCGCATTGCGCTTCTCGATCCAATTCCAATAGCCACCCGGCTCGTTGTTGCGCGGAACGTAAAGTTGATACATCCGCATCGCGTTGCCCGATTTCCAGGCTTCGATCGTGTCAATCATGAGCCGCGGCGATCTTTCGCCATAGGCGATCGTTTGCAGCAGGAATGACTCATTCTCGGCATCGGTCATCGCGGAAACCGCGCGAACCAGTTCGTCGGTCGTTTCCAATCCGCTGACTTGCGCGCGACCGGTGGCCTTTTGATAAATGTAACGATCAACGCTCAAGCGCGAGCTGAAGGCCTTCATTCCTGGCGCCTCCAGCATGAAGTAAGCGATCGCCCACGGTCTGACATCGTAATATTCGCTCTCGCGAGTGTTGAGAGATTTCTGGATGTAGGCGTAGGTCGCGGGCTTGACCTTTTGTTTCAAAGTCACGCCCCTGGGATAATGGATGGCGTCGTTCATCTTCTTCGAGGTTTGAAGATCTTCTTCCTGTATCTCCGACTCGAAGAAGACGCGCTTCGACTCGCGGATTACGCGATCGATCTCCGGGCTGAGCGGCAAATCGGATCCGCGCAGCGCATGCATCGACCCCAGCAAATAGAACGGCGCGGGCGCGTCAGTGACTCGCCAGATAAAATCCCTGCCACGCCCTTGCGTTGCGTCGGCGGGCTTTCCGGGAGCAGAATTTTGCGCGTGAGCCCTGCTGTCC
>JBDTZF010000036.1:0-21463 GCA_040005265.1 Verrucomicrobiota bacterium | reverse complement strand
GACGAGTAACGCACAATTCAGTCTTTGCTGCACATCGACTGTCATGCCGGATGACGATCGCAAGATCGACATCCGGCATTTCATTTTCAGCGTAGAGGCGGCCGTGCATGCCCAGCCGTAGCCTTGTGCGAAGGCTGGTCGGCCGCTTATATTTTCAGCAGGACGCGAAGAAGCGCGTCCCTCCGCCGGAGCGACATGCTTCCGCATGTCCAATCCATCGGTTCGTGATCGAAACGATGGTTGCAAATCCGCCCAGGAAACTCGTGATTACCAACATGGACTTGATCGCCGAGACCGAGATCTCCTGCCCGCACTGCGGGGAAACTTTTCCAATCCAGGTCGATACTTCCGAATCGGAGCAGACCCTGATCGAAGATTGCACCGTCTGTTGCCGGCCAATTACGCTGACTATTCGATCCCGTCCCGGAGAGGTCCTCGACGTTGCCTGTAGCGGCGGTCTGTGACCGTCGCATTTTTGGTTGAGAGGCGGGCGTGTCGCCCGCGCAATTTGGGACATGCGGCCGACACGGCCGCCGCTACACTCCGGAGCGACATGCTTCTGCCCTCTTACCAGACGCAGAAGCTGAGCGCCCTCTTCCGAAAAATCATGCGATTGCCGGCGGTTCACCGAACCAACCCCGGGCGATTGGAGTCAATCGCGCCTACCTCAAGCCGCTGCTAACTGCGCTCGCAGCGCCGGACGCCGCCGCAATTGAACCGTAAGCGCCTCGATCGCCCGAAGGGTCGGCGCGCTGATATGGTGCTCCATTCCTTCCACGTCGTGATAAATCACACGCTCGTCGAGACCGAGGAGGGTGAGAAAGTCGGTAAGCAGTTTGTGCCGCTGCACAATCTTGCGGGCCAGAGTCTTGCCGGCCGTGGTTAGGATGAGGCCGCGATACTTCTCGTATTTGAGAAGGCCCTCGGCATCGAGCCGCTGGACCATATTGGTCACACTGGCTTGAGAAATCTTTAACGCCGCGGCGATATCGACCACGCGGGCGTATCCCTTGGAATTAATCAGCTCGAGGATCCGCTCGAGGTAATCCTCAACCGCAGCGGAACTGCCCAGGGCCGATTGAGAGCTCTTTTTATTGGATGGCACGGCCGGAAAATAAAACCCATCCGCGCATAGTCAAACAAATAATTAGTTTCACATTGACAGATTCATAATAGCTAATAACTAAATTAGTCGAGACTAACATTTCCATGGCCCAATCGGACCGAATCACTACATCAGAACCGAAAAAAGCCGAGGGCGCGTGGCGCAAAACCGCGGGACAGGTTTCATTGCCGGAAGTCCATCGCAGCATTCTTGTTCCGACGACCGCTTCGTTCTGGCGTAAACTTGCCGCTTTTTCAGGCCCGGGATTCTTAGTGGCCGTCGGCTACATGGATCCGGGCAACTGGGCCACCGACTTGGCCGGCGGCGCCCAGTTCGGTTACTCGCTTCTGGCCGTCATTATGATCTCCAATCTGATGGCGATCCTGCTTCAACATTTGTGCATCAAGCTGGGCGTCGCCACCGGTCGTGATCTCGCCCAGGCCTGCCGCGACCATTACTCCACCCCAACGGTCTGGTTTCTCTGGGTCCTTTGCGAAGTCGCCATTGCGGCGTGCGATCTGGCTGAAGTGGTCGGCTCGGCGATCGGTCTGCAGCTTCTGTTCGGGATCCCACTGGTCTGGGGCTGTCTCATCACCGCTTCCGATGTGTTGCTCGTCTTGTATCTCCAAACCAAGGGTTTTCGTTACATCGAAGCCATTGTTATCACGCTCATCGCCACCATCGGCGGCTGTTTCGCTGCCGAACTTATTTTCTCCAAGCCAAGTCTAAGCGGGATATTGTTCGGATTTGTTCCCGGCCCACACATTATCGCGAATCAGGGAATGCTCTATGTCAGCATCGGCATCCTTGGCGCGACAGTAATGCCGCACAATCTCTACCTGCATTCTTCTATTGTTCAGACCCGCAGGTTCGAGCAGACCCCCGGAGGCCGGCGTGAGGCGATCAAGTTCGCCACAATCGACTCGACCGCTGCATTGATGTTCGCCCTGTTCATCAACGCAGCAATCCTGATTTTAGCCGCTGCGGTTTTTCATTGGTCCGGGCACCAGGACGTAGCCCAAATTCAGGATGCCTACAAACTGCTCAGTCCGTTACTGGGCGTTAGTTTTGCCAGCATTCTGTTCGCCGTCGCCTTGCTGGCGTCGGGGCAAAATTCGACTCTTACCGGCACGCTGGCGGGCCAGATTGTGATGGAGGGCTTTCTGAATTTTCGGATCACTCCGTGGCTGCGTCGGTTGATCACGCGGCTTATCGCGATCGTTCCCGCAATTCTTATCATAGCCATTTACGGGGAGGGCAAGACCACGCAACTGCTCGTGGCCAGTCAGGTTGTGCTAAGCATGCAACTCGGGTTTGCGGTCTGGCCGCTCATGCGTTTCACCGGCGAAAAAGCGAAAATGGGCGAATTCGCAAATCGTCTCTGGGTAAAGATCCTGGGATGGACCACGGCAAGCATTATCATTCTCCTCAACTTGAAGCTACTCTTCGATACCTTTATGCCGGACGCAGTTCTTAAGGCCTTTTACGCCGCTATGGGTCTTTCAGGATCGGGGCACTAAGGAGGCGCTATGTATCATCACATTCTCATTCCCCTTGAGAACACTGCAGCTGACGAGACGATTTTGACTCACATCAAGCAGCTCGCGCGGATGACCGGTGCGAAATTACTTCTCGTTCATGTGTCGGACGGCTGGGTGGCGCGAAATTTCAATCAACTCAAGCTGGCCGAGAGTGAAGAGATGAAGGATGACCGCGTTTATCTGGAGAAGCGAAACCGCCAACTGACCGACGAGGGGTTTGCGTGCGATGCTGTCCTCGCCTTGGGCGAGCCGTCCGACGAGATAATCAAACTTGCCCGGGAGAAAGAGGTCGATCTAATCGCGATGACCACGCACGGTCACCGGTTGATTAGCGATATTCTCTACGGGGCAACTGCGGACAAGGTGCGTCACGGTGTCGAAGTGCCAGTGTTGCTGCTAAAAGTGAAGAATTGACCGAAGTGGAGTATTGGAGTGGTGGAGCAATGGCGTCATGAAGGTTCTCTTCCTCACCAACGAATATCCGCCGCACATTTACGGCGGCGCCGGCGTGCATGTCGATTATCTCTCGCGCGAGCTTGCCAAAACGATGCCTGTGGAGGTGCGCTGTTTCGGCGAGCAACGTCTTGAAAAGGGAAACCTAAAAGTCACAGGCTTCGAACTGGATGCTAGTGAGTTTAGTTGTCCAGCTCCATTGAGATCCGTTTTCGGTGCCGTCCAACGCTGCATCGATTTCAATACCATGAACATCGACGCCAATCTGGTTCATTGCCATACCTGGTACAGTCATTTCGGCGGCATTCTGGCGAAAAAGAATTACGCGATTCCACTGGTCGTTACGGTTCATTCACTCGAGCCGCTCCGCCCCTGGAAGAGGGAACAACTGGGCGGAGGGTACGATTTCTCACTCTGGGTCGAGAAAACCGCGCTCGAAATGGCCGATGCCGTCATCGCGGTGTCCGGCGAGACCAAGAGCGACATTGAGCGCTTGTTCGATGTCGATCCTAATCGGATCCAAATCATCCATAACGGCGTCGATCTAGATGAGTATCGAAAAGTTGAGTCGACCGATGCCCTCAAACGTTTCGGAATCGATCCAGCCCGGCCTTATCTGCTTTTTGTCGGCCGGATCACGCGCCAAAAGGGAATCACGAATCTGGTGGATGCGATCCGGTTCATGGACCCGGGTTTCCAGATCGTGCTTTGCGCTGCAGCGCCTGACACGGCGGAGATAGAACAGGAAATGAAGATTGCGGTAGATCGCGCGAAAAAGGAGCGACCCGGAATCATCTGGATCGATGAGATGGTGGACAAGAAAACCGCTTGCGAGCTATTCGCACAGGCGGCGGTGTTTTGTTGCCCGTCAGTTTACGAACCGTTCGGGATCATCAACCTTGAAGCGATGGCCTGTGAAACGGCAGTGGTTGCCACCGCCGTCGGCGGGATTAAGGAAGTAGTTGTCGATGGTCAAACCGGATTTCTGGTGCCGATCGATCAAATGAAAGAGACCCCGTTCGCGCCAACCAATCCCGAAAAGTTCGCCCGCGATCTCGCGGCGCGGATCAATCAGCTCATGAAAGATCCGGCACTGCGGGAAAAATTCGGAAAAGCCGGCCGCAAACGCGCCGAAGAAAATTTCAGCTGGTCCGCGATCGCGAAAAAAACCAAAACGCTTTACGAATCGTTGTTATCGCGTTGATAACACTAACGCTGTCATCCGCGTCGTAGACTCGCCGTGGCGAGAGCGTACTAAAGGATCTCGCGTAAGATATTAGCATCGCGCTAGTTTCGCTCGATCATCAACCTTTCGCTCGCGAGGTCCCTCACGTCGTTCGGGATGACAGAAGGGGCTGGTGGAGCGACGTTGTAACGATTGATCGGTTTAACGATCTAACCTCACTTTATGTTTGTCGATCGAATCAAAGTTTTTGTCCAGGCGGGGAATGGCGGGCGCGGCTCGGTGAGTTTTCGCCGGGAAAAGTACGTGCCGAAGGGCGGACCTGATGGCGGCGACGGTGGCCGCGGCGGCGACGTCATCCTGCGCGCGGATCGACACGTCGATAATCTCTCGAATCTTTTTTACGAGCCGATCATCAAGGCCAAAAATGGCGGCCATGGAATGGGGAAGAAGATGTACGGGAAGGCGGCGGTTTCCAAGGTGGTCAAGGTGCCGGTAGGCACGATTGTTTGGGAGGATCCGGACAAGGGAAAACGTTCAACACCCAACCCGCCAAAGGACGGATCCGCCGTAGCGGCCGCCCACAAATCGAAAATGGACTCCGAGCTTGTTGTCGATCTTACGCAGGACGAACAGGAATTTGTGCTTTGCCAGGGTGGCGAAGGCGGGAAGGGGAATGTGCATTTTAAGAGTTCGCGGAATCGCGCGCCGCGCCAATACACCGATGGCGGAGAAGGCGAGCAGGGGCATTTCCTTCTCGAATTGCGTACCATCGCTGACGCCGGTCTGGTTGGTTACCCGAACGCCGGGAAGTCGACCCTGCTTCGCAAAATATCCGCCGCGCGCCCAAAAGTGGCGGCCTATCCGTTTACTACGTTGCACCCGATCATCGGCGTGGTGGAATTGTCCGGGTATGACCGGACTACTATCGCCGATATTCCAGGTTTGATCGAAGGCGCGCATCGTGGACTCGGACTCGGGCACGAATTCTTGCGACATATCACGCGCTGCCGGGTCTTGCTGTTCGTTTTGGATATTGCTGGAAGCGAGGGGCGCTCGCCGGTGGAAGATCTCGAGAAACTTCGTCGTGAAATCGATCTTTACGATCCGTTGCTTTCGGGAAGAAAATGGTTTGTGGTCGCGAACAAAATGGATTTGCCGGAGGCGGAGGAAAATCTGACAGCGCTGCAGCAGCGATTCCCCAAGATCGACATCGCCGCAGTTTCAGCGGCGAAAGGGCAGGGGATCGATGAGCTAAAGAAAAAATTAGCTGGTTGGCTGGCAGCTTAACCGTTTCGATTGTTTAGCCACTCATCCTGAGCCCAGCGAAGGATCTCTGACTGCGCTATCGAGGAAGCCGGAGCAATTCAGAAATGTGTCGCTACGCTCAACATGAGAATCTTGGGCGATGCTTGTGGTCCAACGCGACTGCGCGACAGGATGACAATCGGACTTCTAAAGCGTTTTGAGATACTCGATCAAATCGCGCTTTTGATCGGCTGACAGATCTGTGCCGTAATTGTGACCCGAATTGGAATTTCCGGGCAGACCTGTCTCAAGCACGTAGGCGCCCTCATCGGTGTAGCCCATTTCCTTCTCGTCGAACTTGCGCGAACCGCGGTGAAATGTCTTAGATCGGCCGTCGGGGGAGTTCAGTAATTCGCGCATGGTGCGCACAGAGCCGTTATGCAAATAGGGAGAGCGGGCCCACACACCGTTCAATGTTGCCGCAAAATATTTCCCGGTGCTGCGCACGCCGAACTCCTTCGGCGGCTCATAACCCTCCGTCTCGAGTTCCGCGAGAAACTTGTTAAACCCATCGGCCAGCTTTTGCGTGAACATTTCTGCTCGATGCGGATCCGTTCCAATCTCGGCGACCGGGTACAATCTCTTATCGCTCTCGGGACTTGCGTGGCAGCCCGCGCATTTTGCCACAAAATGGGTGGCGCCGCGCTTCGCCGCAGGAGCATCGACATTGAAAGGATATTTCGGCGGCCGGATCGTTTCCGATAGATCGGTTTGTCGCTTCACCATCGCAAATTCAAGATCGCCATGCTTTCCATGCATCGGTGCGCCCAATCCGAGGGAAGCCAGCAGATTGCGAGCGAGCGGTGAATTGGTATTGCCGTCCCAATGCACCCAGGTGCGCTGGTCGACGTTCCAAACCAGTCCGAATTTGATAGGGGAGTAGGGCTGCGGCGAGTTGAGCAGACTGGCGGCGAGGAGACCGAAGGCGTCGTTGCGACCGGGGCCCGAGGCGGGCGGTGCCTTAGCCGGCGGCTTGTCCGGAACGTGAAGGGCCGCACGAATATTGTGAAAGAGTTTCACCATCGTGTGCGCGAAAGCCGCGAGATCGAGATCGTGTTCCAGCGCATATTGATCCAGTCGCACTTCACCGTTGGTGATCTCATGCAACTCACCGGGCGCGATCTCCTTTGCCCCGAACGGATCGGCCTTCAGAGCTTCGGCAATCTCCCCTTCCTGCTGCTGCCAGGCCTTCTCGAATGACTTCTGATCCACTTCCGCATATGCACCCAGGAATTTTTTCATGTTTGCCGGATCAGCAGTCTTGAACGTCGCCACCAGCACCGCTCCAAAGAACGCCTCGACATTGAAATGGCTGGTTACTCCAAGAATGCGGACCGGCTTGTTCGACGAATTGGACGTCAACTCTGCTACGTGGCACGAAGCGCAATTAATCCCGACGGCCGAAAGTCCCCCGAGATGTTTCACCTCACTCTTCCGACTGATACCAATTGGCCATCCAAAGTCCGGGTCGGGGATCAAACCCAGATAGGAAAGGTCGGCCGCCGGAAATAGTTGCGGATATGTTTTGATGAATGCGCGCAACACTGCCTCGGGAACAACTTCGGTGCTCATCGTCCCGTGGAGGAAAAAATCCAGATCCTCCTTCGACCAGGTAGGCACTTGTGCCTGCGCGATGTTGATCTTGCCCGGAACGATCGGCGATGTTGCGCTCGCGGAGCGCGCTAATTGTAAAGCAAGGAATGCCGCAACAACCAGGATGGAAATGACAACAGCGAAACAACGCCGCATGGATAAGATTTAATGAGTTGCGCCGGAAATTTCAACGCGAATCAAACCGGTCTCGCCCTCGCGGGTCATGAAGCCGCTTCCCCAGCCACTGTCGGCAAAAGAATATTGTTCGTAACGCCAAAGCATCTCCAATTTGGCCCCGGATGATTTTTTCCAGGCAAATTCATAATAGATATTGCGCTTTCGAGATGCCGTCTGCCCGGTCATGAAATTCATCTTAAACGGCTCGCTCCACCCGATCAGGCTGTGCCGGATGGTGATGGACGCCTGATCGTCCGGCTTCGGCTTTGCGGCGAAAACTTCATCGTTTCCTCCGGTCGTCTCGGGGACCTGGCTGAAGGCGAAAACTTTGCCATTAAGAGAAAGGGCGAGCTCGCCATCTTTAGTCGTGCCGATATGTGGCGGGGCGGTCTGCGGATTCGCTGGCGCAAGGTCGAGACGAAGGTCATTAACCACAATGGTACCGCCCGTGCCAGTCCCTTCATAAGTCAGAGAACTGATCGGAGTTGAACTTATTTGGGCCGTCTTGAACCGATCGACAAACAAGGAGAACTCACGTCCACCGAATATCCATAAGATCGACATCGTCGCGACGACTGCGATCACAATGAGAAGCGTAGTCAGAATTTTTCGCATTTTGTTGTAGCTATTCAACAGCCCACAGGGCCGTGACTACAGGTTATGCCTTCTTTCGCTGAATGTATTCGTTTACCTGTTCCTCCAAAATCTCCAACGGCAGTGCGCCATTCTTCAGAAGCGTGTCGTGAAACTCGCGCTGGTCGAATTTTTGACCGAGCTCATTTTGAGCGCGTGTTCGCAATTCCTGGATTTTCAGCATGCCGATCTTATAAGCGCATGCCTGGCCGGGGTTGACGATGTAACGCTCGATTTCGGAGGTGATTTCCTTTTCACCCATGCCGGTCTTCTCCCGCATGTAAGCGATCGCCTGTTCGCGCGTCCAGTGCTTGGCGTGAATTCCTGTGTCGACCACGAGACGGACGGCGCGAAAGAGCTCATCGCGCAAACGTCCCAGATTGCCAAACGGATCGCCTTCGTACCAGCCGAGTTGTTTGGCGAGCCACTCACAGTAGAGCGCCCAACCCTCGGAATAGGCGGTAAATGGTATAACTTTTCGAAATTGCGGAACTCCTTTGAGTTCCTGCGCAATCGAGATTTGCCAGTGATGTCCGGGAATTCCCTCATGATAGGCGAGCGTCGGCATGCTCCACTTCGGCGTTTCATTCATGTCGCGCAGATTCGCGAAAAAGATGCCCGGGCGCGTTCCATCCATGGCGCCGCCCTGGTAATACGCGCCGGGTGCCGTTGCTTCCTTGAATGTCTCGACGCGGCGCACCTCGCATTTCGCTTTCGGATAAGAGAGAAACAATTGCTTGCAACGCCCGGTCGCGGTGTCGATCAATCGCGTGTATTCAGCCAGCGCATCGGCCCGGCCTTTGTCGTCATTCGAAAATAGGAAACGCGGATCCTTGCCCAGTTTGTCCATCGCTTCGCCGATCGGCACATTGGCGAATCCATTGGCGTCGAGGATCGCGCGCATTTCGGCTTCGATGCGTGTCACTTCACTCAGGCCGAGATCGTGCACTTCATTCGGTTTCAGCGTCGTGGTGGTATTCTCATGCAATGCGTATGCATAAAACGCATCGCCTTCCGGTAATTTCCACACTCCGTCATCCGTCGTCGTCTTTGGCTCGACGCCTTTGAAGTAGTCGATCAACTTCTGATACGAAGGATAGACATTGGCAGTGATCGACGACTCCACTCGCTTCTGGAAATCGGCGCGCTCCGATTCGGTCAACTTGTCGATCTTAGCGGCGCGTGTTTTGAATGACGTGGCCAGAATATTCTCTGTCGCCGGTTTAGCGATGAACTCGCTCATTTCCTTCAAGATTTCGCCGACCACGAACCGCGGCGGCAGGATTTGTTTATTCTCGCGGAGCTTCAAGCTCTCAAGGAGTTGATCGAATTTCTTCGGTACCCCATCGAGCCGCATTACGTAGTATTCGCAATCCTGCTTGGCCAGGAGCCGGTGGGTGTTCGCCATGAAAGAGGGAAACTGATTTTGCACCCCGAAGAGCTGATTGACCGGGTAATTATGAAACTGCCATTTTTCTCCTTCGACCTGGCGTTCCAGAAACCAGCTGAGGGTTCGGGTCGAAAGTTTTTGCGAAGCCGATTGTCGATCCAGCGGATACTCCCGGAGCTGTGTGAGATCCTTCTTCCAGCGCTCGATCACCATCTGTTGATGGGCGGGCGATTCGTCGTTCAATTTCGCGTTGTGTGCGGTAATTCCGAACTGTTCGACCAATCCCAGAGCCGAGAGCAGCTCTGGTTCGCTAAAAACCGTTTCCGCGAAAATCTTTTCGTAAAATAGATTCAGGTTCCACGGGCGAAAATAAAACAGATTGATCAGAAGGATCGCGCTTCCGATCACCACGGCGAGTATGATCCCCAGAAAATACTTCAACAGCGTCTTAAACATGCGTTACAACAGTCTCCCAACTGGGTGCCGGTCAATAAAAATTGTCCGGTAATCGAAGCCTCGTGCAACAGTGGACCAGTGATACGTCAACATCATGAACGAGGGACATAATTACATCGATAAACCGGAGCCGCGCTGGCAGGCGCTGCTCGCCTTCCTGGCGATAGGCGCAATTTATCTGGCGCTGCCGCGCTCACTCATTATCGGCCCGATCTGGTTATTGCCGTCGCTGATCGTGGTTCTACTCGTGCCGACCGTAATGACCCATCGTAGCGGGAAACGCTCGCTCAATCGCGCCCTTGGACTTCTAATCAACGGAATCACAACTGTTGCGCTCATTGGGTCGGTGGTTCTGCTGGTGCGCGCGTTACCGTCACATAAGGAATCGCCGTTGGAACTCCTGCGCTCAGGCGGCATCCTCTGGCTAACGAACGTGATCGTTTTTGCGCTCTGGTACTGGCGGCTGGACGGCGGTGGCCCGACTACGCGCCAGGAGGAGAAAAAATTTGGCAGCACCTCCTTTCTCTTCCCGCAAATGCAGGTCCCGCACGATGAGCGCTCGCAATTTGCCTGTACCGGGTGGCGTCCGCGCTTTGTTGATTATCTTTTCGTGTCGTTTACCCAAAGCTCCACCTTCGGCCCCACCGATGCGCCGCTGTTGGCGCGGTGGGCCAAAGTGCTCGCGATGGTACAGGTCTTTATCTCGCTCAGTATCGTTGTGCTACTGATATCGCGAGCCGTGGGCGTCTTGTGAACGCGCTGGTGGATCGGCCGCTCTGCGGGCGATGCTAAACAAATACGGCTTGGCCGCCTGAATTGGTATCGAGCAAGCCACCTTCGCCTAGGCTACGGCGTGCCAGGGGGACTGCTCGATCCACCTGCTGACTATTTTCCGATAAGAATGAGGATTCCGGCGGCGAGCGCCAGGATTCCCATCACTATCGCGGGGATCGCGACTGCCGGGATGAGAGACATCAGGCCAATGAGGATCAGGTAGATAGCTAGCACGAGCATTCCGAGGTTCTTAGTGAAGTTCATGTCCGACGTTGTGAGCCAAAGCCGCTTGTCTTGAAAGCTTTAAATGCAGAATTCGATAGGCCCATGCGCTGAGGACAGCGGACGCTACAGGGGTGGAGGGACGCGCTCTGTCCCGTCCGACTGAGGGAAATGGGACGACACGGAGGTCGTCCCTCCAATTACAAACCCGCCGGGTGGCGGGCACTGAACCCACGCGTATCGCGCCCATCGAGATACCAACGGGGCCCGACGTCACCGCCGTAACGGAAATCGGTCGTGTCGAGTCGCAGGCCGGCGATGATGGCAAACGTGTGCCCGTGTCGCGCATAAACTGTGATCCATTGGCCGCGTCCCCTTTCGCCGTATCGCAAGAAATCGCCGGAGCCAATCGGTGAGCCCAGAACACCGGCATGATGAAGCGCGTACGAAACCGTCCCGGAACAATCGTAGCCGTTGTCGTTGAACGATCCGTGACCGCCGCCCCACACATAAGGTTTCCGACGAATTTGATTCGCCGCCCAGATAGCGGACTTCACGTTTGAAGGAGCGCTGGCGGGCGCGTAGGCGATGCCGTTCCGTAAAACCGCGCGCTTACCGGGGACCGTTGGGTGCTGGGCGCCCGACTGAGGCGGAGCGATCCTCGGAGGAGAATCCGAATCTTCATCGTCGCGTGCGACCGGTTCGGCCGGCATGATCGAACGCGAAGAATTATAGGCGAGGCGAACCGGAGGCGACGCATCAAAAGAAAATGGCTGAAGGGCGACCGCTGCGCTTTGCGGACGATGTCGGCGAACCTTTGGTGTTTGCGCATTGGATTCCCGCGGGATTGCGAACAACAGTACGGCTGCTATCGAACAGCGGAACAGGCCTATTCTGGAGGGAAACTGCATGCGGCAAAAAGAAGCTGTTCGCGCGCCACAAACCCCGACTTTTGTGATTTTTCGAAATTAAGAATCGAAAATTAGCGGAAAAAGATTTGGCGAACAACAACCTCTTGGCTAAAACAGTTTCCCGAAATATGGCGCGCAAAGACCCTCGCGTGGACGCATACATCAAGAGAGCGGCGCCTTTTGCCCGTCCGATTCTTAAGCATCTCCGCGCGCTCGTTCACGCCAGTTGCCCGCAAGTGGAGGAAACTATTAAGTGGCAGTGCCCGAGCTTCGAACACAAGGGCCTCATGTGCGGCATGGCTGCGTTTAACAACCATTGCGCATTTGGTTTTTGGAAAACGGAATTACTCTTTGATGGTGATAGGCGTGCGGACCGGGAAGCGATGGGACAATTCGGCCAGATCACGTCGCTCGCCGATCTGCCGAGTGATAGGACGTTGGTTAGTTATGTCAGAAAGGCGTCCAAGCTGAATGAAGCTGGAATAAGAACGGCGCGCTCAAAACCGAGAAAAAGGCCCCCTCCCAAGGTCCCAAGTTACTTCCGGACCGCGCTCGGCAAGAGCGCGAAAGCGAAAAATACGTTTGAGAATCTTAGCCCAAGTCACAAGCGGGATTACATCGAATGGCTGACCGAGGCCAAGCGCACCGAAACGCGCGGGTACCGCTTGAAGATGTCGATCTTGTGGCTCTCGCAGGGCAAGCCACGGAACTGGAAATACATGCCCGAATGGCGATGACTCCGCTCCCGTAACTTGACCGACTAGAACGGTGTCGGGGTCGGCGTGATGGTGGGAGTGGGCGTGATAGCTGGTAACGGCGTTATGGTCGGCAATGGTGTTATCGGCGCAAACGTCGGGTTCGGATTTGGATTCGGTTCAACGGGCGGAGCGGGATTAGGATTCCCTGGCGGCGCCTGATTTGGTTGGATCGGGGGAGCGGGGTTCGGCACAACCGGCGGAGCGGGATTTGGGTTGACTGGCGGCGCGGGATTCGGCCGGACCGGTGGTGCGGGTGCAGGCGCCGGAGCCGTCTGAGTCTGACCCAGCGCGCGAGTTTCAAATTGCAGCAGGAGTATTCCAGCGGCGCAAATGCCCAGTATTAATGACAACGAGATTTTGTTTTTCATGATCGTGCCCCTAAAAAGTATTCGTATGGGAGTCCCTTTCTGGACTTCCCGTATTGCTCCCTGCAAGATAGCCCTGCATGGCCGAAACATTGAACTCGAAGCAAACGGTCCTTGATCTAAAGGAGTTACGATCGCTGACCGCCGATGAGAATGGCGCGCAGCGGGTCGCGTTTACACCCATTTGGGCGAAGGCGCGGAGTTGGTTGCGAAAGAAGGCCGAAGAGATCGGCGCAGTTGAAATTCACGATGATGCAGCGGGAAATTTCTGGGCGACGCTGCCGGGCAAGATCGACAAAGCCCTGTTAATGGGTGGGCATATCGACTCGGTCCCAAATGGCGGCTGGCTCGACGGCTGCCTGAATACACTTGCGGGTCTGGAAGTTTTACGACGCATTAATTCGCAATACCAAGGTAAGCCGCCGGTCACGGTGCGCCTGGTGGATTGGGCCGATGAAGAGGGGGCGCGCTTTGGAAAGAGTTTGTTCGGATCATCCGCGTGCTCGGGCAAGATCGACATGAACGAAACACGGAAACTCAAGGACAAGGAGGGCATTCGCCTGGTGGACGCTTTGAAGGAATACGGAATCGATTTTGAAAAAGTGAAAGACTCCGGCAAGGAATTGAAAAACGCGGCCGCGTATCTCGAGTTGCACATCGAGCAAGGTCCGGTGCTGCTCGATCTCGATCTTCCGCTTGGGACCGTGCTTGGAACCTTCGGCGTCGAGAGACACGCGATTACATTTCGCGGTCAAGCTGCGCATTCCGGCAGCACGCCAATGAATCGGCGCCGTGATGCCTTACTCGCCGCCGCTAAGATGAGTCCCGAAATTTATCGAATCGCGGAACGCAGCAACGGCGGAGTTTGCACAATCGGCTCGTGTATTACCAAGCCGGGCATCGTGACGAGCGTGGTTGAAGAATGCCGGATTACGTTGGACCAGCGTCATCTCGATGCGAAGGCGCTTGCCCGGATGTTAAGCGAAGCAAAAGCAGCCAGCGAAAAATTCGCAGCGGAAGGAAGTGTCGATGTTGAATGGCAACGGATCTGGAACATTGAGCCGATTTTGTTTAACGACGACTTGATCGGTTTTTCCGACAAGGCCATCTCCGAAACCGGTGCAAAATTGCATCGCCTTGCATCCGGTCCGTTGCACGATGCCGCTGAAGTCGCGCGGTCCGGTGTTCCCACCGTGATGATGTTCGTCCAAAGTTTGCACGGCATTAGTCACAATAAGATTGAAGATACCAGGGAGGAGCATCTCGAGTTGGCGGTGAAGGCGCTCGATAAACTGGCCGAAAAGGCGATCCAATGGATCGCGGGGTAGGGGTCACTTGTAGCTGGCCACCCGTCATTCTTTTTGCTAAACAAGACGTTCGATCAAAAGGAATCAGCCATGCCAACGCTAGCCACTACTGTAGATGGATTAAAATTGCCGAACCCGTTCGTGATCGGGTCAGGTCCACCTGGAACCAACCTCAACGTGATCACGCGCGCTTTTCGCGAAGGATGGGGCGCGGTGATTGCCAAGACGATCAGCCTCGACTCATCGAAGGTGGTTAACGTCACGCCGCGTTATGCCAAACTCATGGCGGACGACGGCAAGGATGTGGTGGGCTGGGAAAACATCGAGTTGATCAGCGATCGCCCATTCAACATCTGGATGGATGAATTCAAAAAGTGCAAAGATCAATTCCCCGACGGCATTTTGATCGCGTCGATCATGGAGGAGTACAACAAAGATGCGTGGACTGAAATCGTCGAGCGCTGCCAGGATGCGGGGGCCGATTCATTTGAGCTGAATTTCTCGTGCCCGCATGGATTGCCCGAACGAAAAATGGGTGCAGCGATGGGCGAGAATCCAGAGATCGTCCAGGAAGTGGTCGGCTGGGTCATGGCGGCGGCGAAAAAACCGGTCTGGGCAAAGATGACTCCGAATGTGACGCGCATCGCCGAGCCGAGCCGCGCGGCGTTTCGCGGCGGCTGCGAAGGCGTCAGTGCGATCAACACCATCCGCAGCGTCATGAGCGTCAATCTGGACACTTTACGACCGGAGCCGAGTGTGGAAGGTCATACCACGCCAGGTGGTTACTCGTGCAAGGCGGTGCGGCCAATTGCCCTGCGCATGGTGATGGAAATCGCCACTATGATTCGTGGCGAATTCCCCGGAAAAACCTTGTCGGGTATTGGTGGTATCGAAACCGGCGGTGACGCTGCGCAATTTATATTGTTAGGCGCCGACACCGCCCAGGTTTGCACCGGGGTGATGAAGCATGGCTACGACATGGTGAAACGGATGTCCGATGAGTTGCTTGCCTTCATGGAGAAACACAAATTCGAGACGCTGGCTGATTTTAAAGGCAAGAGCCTCGACTACTTCACCACTCACGCCGAGTTGGTGCGGATGCAGAAGGAACGAAAAGACAAAGACAAGGCCGCGGCCGAAGCGAAGAAAATGGTCAAGGCCGACGGTGAGTGGAGCGGCGACGATTTCGTCAAACAATCCGACGCGTTGGCGAGGTGAAATAAAGTGACGAGTACAATTAAATAGATTGGCATGAATTCTAACTCGTCACTTTCCCCGTGTCCTGCGTTCATCGGTGGCGATTGGCGCGAAATTTCCGGCGTTGATACGTCGCCCGTTTACAATCCGTCGCGCGGCGAAGTGATTGCCGAAGTGCCCCTATGCACGAAGGAACATGTCGATGAAGCGGTCGAGGCGGCGGCGGCAGCATTTCCCGCGTGGCGCGATACTCCGCCGATCGAACGAGCCCGTCTCTTCTTTCGTTATCGCCAATTAATCGAGGAGAATTTCGATCGTATTTGCCAAAGCGTTTCGCGCGAGCACGGCAAGACGCTGGCCGAAGCCCGGGGCAGCGCTTTTCGCGGGATCGAAAACATCGAGTATGCCTGTAGCATTCCGACGCTGCTCATGGGTGACACCCTCGAAAATCTTGCGCGCGGCGTCGATTGCGAAACGATGCATCAACCGCTCGGTGTATGTGTCGGCATCACGCCCTTCAATTTTCCGGCGATGGTTCCGATGTGGATGTTTCCGCTCGCGCTTGCTTGCGGGAACACATTCGTGTTGAAGCCGAGCGAGAAAGTTCCGCTTACGGCTCTGCTAATTATCGAGTTGCTGGAAAAGGCCGGTTTGCCGAAAGGCGTGCTCAACGTTGTTCCCGGCGGTCGTGAAAGTGTCGATGCGCTGCTTACGCATCCGAAAGTGAAAGCGATCTCGTTTGTTGGTTCGTCGCCGGTCGCGAAACATATCTATGAAACCGGGACGCGCCATGGCAAACGCGTGCAAGCGAATGGCGGCGCGAAGAATTACATCGTCGTTATGCCTGATGCCGATGTAGAGCGAACGGTCGATGCGCTTTCAACCGCCGCGTTCGGATGCGCGGGCGAACGTTGCATGGCCGGATCGACGGCCATCGCTGTCGGCAAAGCGGCCGACAACGTCTTGCCGTCGTTAATTGAAGCCGCGCGGGCGATAAAAGTTGGTCCGACCGATACCAAGGCGCAGCCTGACATGGGGCCGGTGATCACCGGGGAACATCGAGATCGTGTGATGAGCCTTGTCGCGAGCGGCGAAAAAGAAGGCGCGAAGATCATCGCGGACGGTCGTAGTGTTAAAGTCACGGAGGCGCCAAATGGCTTCTACATAGGCGCGACAATTGTCGATCAGGTGCAGGAAGGAATGACTATCGCGCGCGAGGAAGTGTTCGGTCCCGTCCTCAACGTGATGCGAATGGACGATCTCGATCATGCGATTGAAGCCGCGAACAAGTCGGCTTATGGAAACGGCGCGGCCATCTTCACCAACTCGGGCAAAGCAGCGCGAGAATTTAAGCACCGGGTCAAGGCTGGCATGGTCGGTATTAACATCGGAGTGCCTGCCACCATGGCGATGTTCCCGTTTACCGGCTGGGATGAGTCGTTTTACGGCGATCTGCATATTCAAGGCAAAGAAGGTGTGCAGTTTTACACACAGCAGAAGGTCGTCTCCACGCGCTGGTTCGGCGACAACGTCGGCGACGTCTGGAAGAAATAGGGAAGCCGCGGATTTACACGGATTAGACACAGATGTTTGTGATTCTGAATCCGTGTCCATCTGTGTTAATCCGTGGCTAATTCTGTATGTCCCTTTTAATCCAAAACGGCGAGATCGTTACCGATAGCAAGCGCTACGTCGCCGACATCTTCTGCGAAGACGAAACGATCACCCGAATTGAGCCTAAGATCGATAATGTGAAAGCGGATGTAGTTGTCGACGCGACCGGCAAATATGTTTTTCCCGGGTTCATCGATCCGCATGTGCACATTTATCTCCCGTTCATGGGCACGTATGCGAAGGACACCCACGAAACGGCGAGTCGCGCCGCGCTGGTCGGAGGAACGACAACGTTCATCGAAATGATTTGCCCGGCCCGCGGCGATAAGCCGCTGGAAGCGTTCGAACTTTGGCGCGGCAAAGCGGAAGGAAAAAGTGCGTGCGATTTCACCTTTCACATGGGCGTGACCCGCTACGACGACGAAGCGGAGCAGGATTTTAAGGAGATCGTTCGACGCGGAATTGCCAGCTTCAAGATTTTCCTCGCTTACAAAGGCGCGTTCGGTGTGACCGATGAAGAACTTTATCGCGCATTGATGCTGGCGAAGAAACTGGGCGTGATCGTTACGACGCACTGTGAGAACGCCGATCTGGTTTTGGAATTGCAGAAGAAACTTCTGGCGGAAGGGAAGACCGGACCGGAGTTCCATTACTGGAGCCGTCCGCCGATTGTGGAAGCCGAAGGCGTGCATCATCTGATGACGTTCGCGGAGACGACCGGCGCCCATGTTTACACTGTGCATACCAGTTGCGAAGAAGCGCTGGCTGAAGCGATGCGGGGTAAAGCGCGCGGCGTCAACGTTTGGGTGGAAACCCTTATTCAATATTTGTTGCTCGATCGAACTGCGGCGGAGCCGAATTTTGAAGGCGCAAAAAACGTGATGTCGCCGCCGCTCCGGGACAAAAAGAACCAGGATGTGATGTGGAACGCGTTGCGGGATGGTTCTGTTTCCACATTGGCGACCGATCACGCGCCCTTCGATTTCACCCAAAAGCAGATGGGCAAAGACGATTTCACAAAAATTCCCAATGGGATTCCGTCGCTCGAAGATCGGGTGAATCTCTATTACACCCGCGGCGTGAAAGGCGGCAAGATCGACATCCAGCGGTTTGTGGAGACAGCGAGCACGGCCGCCGCGAAACTTTTCGGATTATTTCCACGTAAAGGGGCAATCCAGGTGGGCAGCGACGCCGATCTTGTCGTTTACGATCCGAATTACCGGGGCAAGATTTCAGCGAAGACGCACCAGATGAATCTTGATTACAATTCGTTTGAAGGATTTGAAATCGAAGGGAGACCGCACGTTGTCACGGTTCGCGGCAGGGTCGCCGCTCGCGATGGAAAATTCGTGGGCGAATTTGGTCGCGGCAAACTCCTCCAGCGCGAGCCGACCCATTTCTAGATCAGGATACCGACCACTGTCGCGGTGAGGTAACAGGCGAGCACACCGCCGATCATGGCGCGAAAGCCGAGGCGAGCGAGGTCGCTGCGGCGCTCAGGCGCCAGAGCGCCGATGCCTCCGATTTGGATAGCGATGCTGGAAAAGTTCGCGAAGCCGCAAAGCGCATAAGTCGCAATCGTGAAGCTGCGCGGATCGAGCTGCGGTTTACCCTGAGAAAGTGAGAGATAACCGATGAACTCGTTCAACACGACGCGTTCTCCGAGAACCTGACCCACGAGCTGGCAATCTTTCGCTGCGATACCCATCAGCCAGGCGAACGGCCAGTTGAGATAGCCGAGCACGTTCTGGATCGTCATCGGTTGTGAAATGCCGGAGAGGCTTTGCAATTTGGTGAACACGTAATTCGCCAGAGCGACCGTGGCCACGAACGCGATCAGCATTCCAAGCACGTTGATGGCGAGCCAGATTCCTTCGCCGGCACCGCGGCAGAGCGCGTCAATGCTGTTAACGCTCGTTTTCTTCACTTCGGCCGAAGCCGTGCCGCGGGTCTCGCTCTCTTCCGTTTCGGGAAACATGATCTTGCCGATGAGAAGTCCGGCGGGAGCACTCAAGACGGAAGCGGTCAGCAAATGTCCCGCGTCAACGCCGATCTGCGCGTAAACGATCATCACGCCGCTGGCAATCGTGGCCATGCCGGTTGTCATTAGCGCCATCAGCTCGCTCATGGTCATGTGCGGGATGTACGGGCGAATCAGCAGCGCGGCCTCGGTTTGTCCGAGAAAAATGTTGCCGGCCGCGCCGAGACTTTCGCTGCCGCTGGTGCGCATGGCCTTTCGCATCACCCAAGCCATTGCATGCACTACGCGTTGCAAGACTCCCCAGTGATAAAATAGTGCCGAAAGCGCCGAGATAACGATGATCGTCGCGGAAATCGAGACAGCAAAAATATAACTGTTGCCCTGGCCGAATGTGGTTTTGAGCAGGTCGCCTTTGGCCAGTGGGCCGAAAACCATTTGCGCGCCCTCGGTCGCAAAAATGTTTAGCTTATCGATGATCCGTTGAGCGGCGGCGAAGAGAGCGCCGCCAAATGGCGTGTGCAAAATGAACAGCGCAAACGCGAACTGTAGACCGAGCCCCCAGATAACGGTGCGCCATGGAAACTGTTTGCGATTCGATGAGATCGCCCACGCACTGACGATCATCGATACAAGACCCAGCGCGCTGACCAATTGCAGTGGCATCCACCGATTTCACCGGAGAGAGGCGTTCATGACAAGAGGTTTGCTATTGCGTGCCCCGATTGGGTGCGGCACCATCGTCGACTCCGATGAGCACGGTGTCTCCTTCGCTCGCGCCGGATGTCGATGTCGATCTTGCGCAGAGCCACCTTTACAACGTCGATCTTGCCCCGGTCCCACCTGATCGGCGCAAATGGCGGGTGGGCAGTTTCGCCGCGCTTTGGATTTCGATGGCGGCCTGCATTCCGACTTACATGCTGGCGTCGTCGCTTATCGGAGGCGGAATGAATTGGTCGCAGGCGATCATTACTATTTTTTTGGGCAACTTCATCGTGGTGATCCCGATGATTCTGAATGCGCATGCCGGCACGAAATACGGGATTCCGTTTCCGGTGTTTTGTCGCGCGTCATTTGGAACACGCGGCGCGAACATTCCCGCGCTCATGCGCGCGTTTGTCGCGTGCGGCTGGTTCGGAATTCAAACGTGGATCGGCGGCAACGCCATTTACAAGATCATGTCGATCTTCGTTCCGTCGCTGGCGGAGAGTTCGGCGGGCGCATTTGGAATCACGTTGCCGCAATTCATTTGCTTCCTCTTTTTCTGGGGCATCAACATGCTTGTCGTTTACAAGGGGATCGATTGCATTCGCTGGCTGCTTAACATCAAAGCGCCGGTGCTCATTGCTCTCGGATTATTACTCCTGTGGTGGGCCTATAAAAACGCCGGCGGTTTTGGTCCCATTCTTTCGCAACCATCCGCCTTCGATCCCGGTCAACCGAAAGCCGGGCAGTTCTTCGCTTTCTTCGTTCCCGCTCTCACCGGCATGATCGGATTTTGGGCGACCCTCTCGCTGAACATTCCAGATTTTTCGCGTTACGCCGTTTCCCAAAAGGATCAGATCGTCGGGCAAGCACTCGGCCTTCCTGTGACGATGGCGCTCTACGCTTTCATCGGCGTTGCTGTCACTTCGGCTACGACCATTATTTACGGCGAAACAATCTGGGACCCGGTCGATGTCCTGATGCGTTTCAAAAATCCGATTGTGCTCGTGATTGCGTTGCTGTCGCTGTGCGTCGCGACCCTGGCCACGAACATCGCCGCCAACGTGGTAAGCCCTGCAAATGATTTTTCGCATCTTTCGCCGAGAAACATTTCATTCCGCACCGGCGGATTGATCACCGGAATCATCGGCGTGGTCATGATGCCATGGAAATTAGTGTCCGATCCATCCGGTTACATTTTTACCTGGCTGGTGGGCTACAGCGCGCTTCTTGGCCCGATCGGCGGAATTATGATCGCGGATTATTATGTATGGCGCCGCAAACAGCTCCATGTCGCCGGGCTTTATCAGGAAAATGGCGAATACCGTTACAGCGGCGGGTTCAGTCTGGTGGCGATTTTCGCTCTTATGGTCGCCATTTTGCCAAACCTTCCCGGGTTTCTTGTGAAGGTGAACCTTGTCGATTCAGCGAACGTGCCTGGGTTCTTTGTGCGGCTTTATGACTACGCCTGGTTCGTTGGGTTCGCGATCGCGTTTGTGGTTTATCTCCTCCTGCGCACTTTAACGAGTGGAGGGCGGAGCTCTGCGACGCCATCGCTGGGTTCGCGGGAGCTCACCCCTCCATTAAGACCAACATGAAAGCTCCCGAACTGCCGGCATTCGACCATCAACCAAAGAAGTACGTTGGCCCGTCGGCCGATGAAGTCTTGCGCTTGCGCAAACAATTCCTGAATCCGGGAATTTTTCTCTACTACAAAAAGCCGATCATGTTCGTGGAAGGGAAGATGCAATATCTGTGGGACGAAAACGGCCGCAGATACCTCGACGCTCTGG
>JBDTZF010000035.1:0-21554 GCA_040005265.1 Verrucomicrobiota bacterium | reverse complement strand
GCATGGTCGGCGTTTGTTTGACCGTAATAGGACTCATCCGGGTCGTTATCACACTCGGGAGTGCGGACACGCTCGCGGATGATTTCCTGGCTATGGACGCCCTGTTGTTCCTGCTCTCGTGTCTTCTTTCCTATTGGGCACTCCGGTCGCGTGGATTAAAGCGGATGCATCGGCTTGAACGAATGGCTGATGGAATATTTATCGTTGCCATGGTGGGAATGGTTGCGGTGTGCGCGCTTGTAACCTACTCGATTACAGTTCCTCATCGATAAGGTCACTGGCGCATCCGAAAAACGAAAAAAATGCGGGGAGAGCGAGATGTCAGTCCCACTTCTGGACCAAAAGCCAGACTAGCGCCGAAAGCATAGCGGCGAAGGTGGAAAGCACGAGTGCGGCCCGCCTCGCCTGCCGGGTCTTGAAGTCAGGTTTGGGAATATCGTCATAAATGTGGCTCGCTTCGTAAAGTTTCATCAACGCGAACGCCACGATGAACCCGACGACGGCCCATTTAACGCACCCAATAATCGTCTCCCACATCCGAGATATTCTACTGCAGGAATCGCGCCTCTCAACCGCCTTCGTTGCGGACTCAGGATCCAGAAGGTCGGGTGCGCACGACATCGTCCCCGGCAGTGGGCGGAACGGGGAACGTGACGTTTAGCAAACCCTCGGTAGCGGCCAAAGAGCAAGCAGTGTTCACGATTGTGGTAAGCGTGAACAGCAGCACACCTGTGGGAACTACTATTAGTAATACGGTGACCGCGTCGAGTGCCACTCTTGAGCGAAAGCATCAAGCAACTGGAGCCTTCCTCGTTAGTGACCGGTTTAACCGGTCAACTGCCCAACATTGCTCCCCGCCGGGCCCGGTATTTGTAACCGGGCCTGGTGGCGGATCGCTCTTCCAGAGAGAAACGCAATCGGGTTTCGCCTTGCGACTCTCTGATGCATGCGCAACATAAGAGCCGCCTCGTATTGCTCGCGTGGCGGAATGGCAGACGCGTACGGCTCAGGACCGTATGGGGAAACCCGTGGAGGTTCGACTCCTCTCGCGAGCACATTTTTCCTGACAGGTTATCAATTCAAGAAATCGCCGCGTAATCCTCGCGCACCGGGTGAACACAATTGATTTTACAACTGTCCAAAGAGACTCGTTATTCGTGACTCCATCCTACGCATATGATTTTACGTCCTACTATTTTGCTCATGTCAGCCGCGCTGATTTCCAGCACCGGATTCACTCAGGAACAAAAACCGGCAACGGTTGGCGAGTTGGTCGCTCAGAACGTCAAAGCCAAAGGTGGTCCCGAGGCGTTACGCGCTCTGAAGGCAGTGCGACTCACCGGCAAAATGTTGGTGAGCCAAGGGCAGCTCGAATTGGGATATGTCCAGATTAGGAAGAAGCCGGACGCAGTGCGCGATGAAATATCCCTCCAGGGGATGACCCAGATCGCGGCCTGCGATGGCAAGGAAGCGTGGAGAATCGCCCCATTTCGCGGCCGCAAGGACCCGGAAAAAATGTCGGCCGACGACGTGAAAGAGCTGGTCGAGGAAGCGGAGATTGACGGGCCTTTAGTGGATTGGCAGACCAAAGGAAGCACGGTCGAGTACCTAGGGAAGGAAGATGTCGATGGTACGATGGCCTACAAACTGAAAGTCGTGCGCAAGAACGGCAATGTGAGTTTCGTGTATCTCGACCCGGATCATTTCCTCGAAATTCGAATCCTGACGCAGCGAATGAAGCACGGCGCCCAGGTGGAGGAAGAAACCGATCTGAGTGACTACGAAAAAATTAACGGCGTTTTCATCCCTTTTTCGATTGAGTCCGGAGCCAAAGGGGACACGGACAAGCAAAAAGTGGTTATCGAAAAGGCTGAGGGCAACGGCTCCGTGGACGATTCCCTCTTCCATTTTCCTGGTCCCGCCAAGTAATTCCTATGCGCACTTCATTATCGCTCGCTCTCATCAGTCTGTGTGTAGCCTCGGTTGCCTCTTTCGCGGAAGAGGCGCCTCCTTATAGTTACTCAACAATTTCGGGATTAGGCGCGCGCAACATTGGCTCGGCGGCAATGAGTGGCCGGATCTCGGCGATTGCGGGAACGCGCGAGTCTTCAGGCAAACTCACGCTTTTCATCGCGGCAGCCAGCGGAGGCGTTTGGAAATCTGAGGACGGCGGCACTCGTTACCGGCCAGTGTTTGACGAGCAAACGGCGCAGTCGATCGGCGCAGTCGCGCTGGACCCGAAGAATGCGAAGAACGTATGGGTCGGCACCGGCGAAGCCTGGACGCGAAACAGTGTTTCCATCGGTGATGGAATGTACAAATCTACCGACGGTGGCGAAACCTGGACGCACGCCGGATTGGAAAAATCGGAGCGCATCGGCAAGATTGTGGTCAGCCCGAAAAGCAGCGACACTGTGTTTGTCGCTGTGCTTGGCGCACTTTGGAGCGATTCACCAGATCGTGGTTTGTACAAGACCAGTGATGGCGGGCAGACTTGGAACCTGGTTTTGAAAGGTGGCAATCTCTCGACCGGATGCACCTCGGTTGCTATCGATCCTTCGAATCCCGACGTGATGTTGGCCTGCATGTGGGATTTCCGGCGGAAAGGCTGGGAATATCGCTCCGGTGGGAGCGGCCCCGACAAGCCTTCGGCGAGTGGTCTGTTCCGCTCAACTGATGGTGGCAACACATGGGCGGAGATCACACCCGAAGCGAATAAGGGTTTCCCGAAAAAGCCATACGGCCGACTGGCGGTTGCGATCGCGCCTTCGAATTCCAAGCGCGTTTACGCTTTTGTCGAATCGCCCGACAGCGCGCTTTTCGTTTCCGATGACGGCGGAACGACCTGGGACAAGCGCGACAAGAGCAACTGGATGGTCTGGCGGCCGTTTTATTTTGCGAACTTGATTGTCGATCCAAAGAATCCGGACCGCCTGTTCAAGCCCGATGGCGCGTTGATCTTGAGCGAGGATGGGGGAAAAAGTTTTGCGACGATCGGCGGGTTCCAAGGCGCCCACGGAGATGCGCATGACGTGTGGATCGATCCGACCAATCCCCAGACTGTCATTTGCGGCGACGATGGCGGCATTTGGTATTCTTACAATGGCGGGAGTAAATGGTGGAAAGGCGAAAATCTGCCAGTCTCTCAGTTTTACCATGTGAGCGTCGACAACGCCGACCCGTATCATGTTTACGGCGGATTGCAGGACAACAGCTCATGGGTGGGCGATTCCCAATATCCCGGCGGCATCACGAACTCGCGCTGGGAAAACATGTATAACGGCGACGGCTTCTGGATGTTCGAAGATCCGTCCGATCCCGATTACATCTACGCGGAATATCAGGGGGGAATTATAGGCCGCATCAATCGCCACACGCATGAAGCGCGCGATATCAAGCCGACACCCGGTTATAACGAAAAACTGCGCTTCAACTGGAATTCGCCCATTGCCCTATCGCCGAACGAAAAAGGCACGATTTACATCGGCGCGCAGTTTCTCTTCCGGTCCCGCGACCATGGCCAAAACTGGGAACGTATCTCGCCGGATTTGACGACGAACGATCCGGAAAAGCAAAAGCAGGAACAGTCGGGTGGCGTCACTGTCGACAACTCGTCGGCAGAAATGCACACCACAATTTATTCGATCAGCGAGTCGCCCAAGGACAAGTCGCTCATCTGGGTCGGGACGGACGACGGCAACATTCAACTCACGCGCGACAGCGGAAAAACGTGGACCAACGTGGTGGCCAACGTGCCGGGTTTGCCGAAGAATTCATGGGTCAGCTGGGTCCAGGCAAGCAACTTCGACGCAGCAACCGCCTACGCAGCGTTCGACCGACACACATTTGGCGACATGGCTCCATACGTTTTTCGGACGGCCGATTACGGCAAGACGTGGGCGCCTCTTATTACGGCGCAGGACTTGAAGGGCGTTCGCGGTTATGCACATGTGATAAAGGAAGACCTCGTTTCGCCCAATTTGCTTTTCGTCGGCACTGAGTTTGGACTGTGGGTCTCGATCGACACCGGAAAGAACTGGGCCCAGTTTAAAGGCGGCCACTTCCCCGCGGTCGCAGTGCGCGACTTGGCGATCCAGTCACGTGATAATGATCTGGTTCTGGCGACTCATGGTCGGGGGATCTGGATCATCGACGATATCACTCCGTGGCGGGCGCTTACCTCCGAAGTCTTAGCACAGGAAGTAGCATTTGTTTCCGCTCGTCCGGCTCAGCAGCGCATTGAAGCAAACGGTGGTTGGGCCAATGGCGAGGCCGTGTTTGTTGGAAGCAATCCGCCAGATGGCACTGCGATCACCTACTATCAGCGCACGCGACATTTGTTTGGCAAGCTGAAGCTGGAAGTCCTGGACGCATCGGGGCGTGTTGTCGATACGTTGCCAGCAAGCAAGCGACCTGGCCTGAACCGAGTGATTTGGGCAATGCGCGAAAAACCGCCACGGGTCCCGCCGGCTGCACAAATTGCTCAGGCCGGTATTTTAGGACCGCGGCTTTTGCCGGGTGAATACACCGTCCGCCTGACCAAGGCGGGAAAAGCGTCGGAGGCAAAGTTGACGGTCGGCCTGGATACCCGATCAAAGTTCAGCGAGGCAGATCGCAAAGCGCAGTACGACGCTGCCATGCGCGTGCACGCGTTATTTGGCGACGAAAGCGCGCTCATGGAGCGAATCGTGTCGTTGCGTGGCGAAGTGGCGAAGCGAGTGAATGCTTTGAAGCAGGACGATCCAATCCGGAAGAAGATTGCGGAATTCGATGGGAAGATCGACGGCGCTCGCAAGAAGATTGTTGCTACGACTGAGGGTGGAGCGATTACGGGTGAAGAACGAATTCGCGAGCACACCGATCAGCTTTATGGAGCGCTGCTCAGTTATGAAGGCAAACCCGGAGTGTATCAGGTTGCTTACATTGACACGTTGAAAAAGGAATTGAGCGACGTCTCGAAAGAGTTCGATCAATTAACGACCAAAGACTTGTCGACCTTGAACGAGGCGCTCAAGTCCAAAGGTCAGCCGGCCATTGTATCGTCGCCCGCGAAAGTCGCAGCGAACGATTAACGTTACACGTTACTTAGGTCATAGACCGAATAGGTCCATGACCTAACGTGATGTTCCCTCGTGCTACTCTTTAAAGAGAGCCTAGCGGCGCCCTGCACCTTTTTTTCTTCTCGCAGCCCAGCGCGCTTTCATGAGTTGGGATAGCCTGCGCCGTCCTGCGGCAGTGAGCCCGGTTTTTTTCTTGGAACTGCGCGGAGCGATCTTGCCATTCCTTGCTCGAGCCCAGCGAGCTTTTGCCGCTGCCTTGAGCTTGGCCCGGGTCGCGGCAGTTACCCTTCTTTTTCCGCTGCCTCTGGAAGTGGCAGGCGAAGTTGAGCGCGGTGAAACGCCATTGAAAAGAGAAGTAAAACGTTTCTCGAGAGATTCTATTTGGCGGCGAAGCGCGATGGCTTCCTCTAAAGCTTTAAGAGATAGTTGCATGCGTTGTCATAACCGACCTGAGCGGGATAGCAACGAGCTTTTTGCTCTTGAAGTCGTCCGACTTAGGCAGTTATTGGTGGATCTGAAAAATCGTCAGCCGCCATTGAACGTAGCTGACTACACCTTCAATGTTGTCGCCAACCTGCTCCTGCCAGGCGCGAATGTCGCCGGTCAGCGGCCGATGATTTCGCGATGGTCTCCGGCATCAAACAATTCCGCTCCTCCCTCTGATCAGTCGCCAAATTGTATAATTCGTTCTTATCGTGGTCGCGCAGACAAAGCTTCCAGCCATTCGGGGAATTACTGCGCGGGTGGATTCGGTGATGACGTTTTCAGACTGCCGGTTTGGCCAACAGGTTGGGATGATGACCTTCGGGCGCCCATTGAAAAAATACATTCTCGTGTGCAATCGATTCACCACGAACGCACCGCGAAAGTTCAAGTACTCCGAGGCCAACCCCAGATCAGCAACATCGGCTGCGGGCTAACCCAGCTTCACGAAATATTTTCCGGGTAACTGTTTGACGAGCCGTTTCAATTCCAAGCCAAGAAGTGTGGAAGAAACTGTTGCACTGGGCAGATCGCACTTGGCTGCGATTCGATCGATCGGTGTTTCGCTCGCGTCGATGGCATCATAGACACGGCGTTCATTCACCGAAAGCGGAGGCAGCACCCGGACCGCCGCTTCCGGAGACGGCTTTGCCTCGGGCAGGAGAATTTGCATGTCGTCCAAAATATCGCGCGCATCCATCACCAGTTTTGCGCCCTGCTGGATCAATCGATTCGATCCCATCGCGCTCGGCGCGTTGATGTGGCCCGGGACGGCATAAACCGAGCGACCTTGTTCCAAAGCCTGCGCCGCGGTGATCAGTGCGCCGCTATTCAAGCCGGCTTCGACCACGAGAATGCCGTGGCTCCAGCCCGAGATGATCCGGTTACGCATCGGAAAAGTTTGCCGGTCCGGCTCAATCTCCATCGAAAACTCTGAAACCACCGCGCCGTTTCCGTTTTGAATTTTCTCCGCCAGCACGCTGTTTTCCGGCGGGTACAACTTCGACAATCCCGAACCAATCACAGCGATCGTGCGCCCCTTGGCTGCGATGGCACCCTGATGCGCCGCCGTGTCGATCCCGCGGGCCAGCCCGCTCACAATGGTTAAGCCGGCATAGGCGAGTTGATAGGCCAGTTTCTTCGCTGCTTCGGTGCCATAGTGTGTCGTCCGCCGTGCGCCTATAACACCGATGGCATGATGATCGCGCTCTTCGATTTTTCCCCAGACGTAGAGCACGATCGGCGGTGCATGAATTTCACGCAGCGATCTTGGATAGGACTGCGAGTCCTGGGTAATAACCGTCGCTCCAAAATCGTGGATCCGTTTGAGCTCCGCTCCAAGATCGACAATCGATTCCCAGTTTGAGATTTGGTCGGCGACTTCATTGCCGATGCCTTCAACCTTGCGAAGGTCGCTTCGTTTTGCAGACAGGACTTGGTGCGGTTCTTTGAAAATCTCCAACAACTTGCGCAGCCGCACCGGCCCCATCGTCGGCAGCATGTTGAGCGCGATACAAGCTTCGGTCGCGTTCATTGATTGATCTTACCAAACATGCAGTCAGGTAGGGGTCGTTGATCGCCCGCTAACCCCTAGTCGGCTCGGGTCGATTCGGATAAATGGCGCTTGTCTCGCCCGACCGGCATTAGAAGGGAATCTCGTCCTCGTCCGGCGCCGCTTTCGCGCCGGATTTTGGAGGTGCGCTTGGTTTGCCTGAGGGCCGTCCCTCATCAGCTCCTTCGACGGGTGCGCCCCCACCGCCCCCCGGACGTCCTCCGCTCAACAGCTGCATGGTCTCCCCAATCACTTTGAGCTTCGAACGCTTCTGGCCGGTTTGCTTGTCGTCCCAGGAGTCGAGCTGGAGCCGGCCTTCAATGAAAACAGGCCGCCCCTTTTTCAAGAATTCGCCTGCGACTTCCGCCGTTCGGCCCCACAAGGTGACATCTACGAACGTCGCTTCCTCGCGTTTCTCGCCGCCGTCGGTCGTGTAAACTCGATTTACGGCGATGCCGAGATCGCAGACTGCGCTGCCTTTAGGTGTGTAACGCACCTCGGGATCGCGCGTCAGATTCCCGAGAAGGAGAACTTTATTGAAGCTGGCCATGCCTCGTTATAGCGAGGCTATTTCGCTTTCGCCAGTGTTTTCGGTGCCCGTTCCTTCTTCTCCTTTTTCTTGGGCAGCGACACGTAGGTCTGACGATAAACTTCTGCATCGAGCTTGAATTTCGATCGCAGTTTTACGATGAGGTCCGGCTCGGCGTGGAAGACAAAGTTAACGTAGTAGCCAGAATCGAGTGCCCCGGCAGTGTAGGCAAACTGGCGCTTGTCCATCTTTTGCACCTGCTCAACCTCGGCGCCTTCCTTCTTAAATTCGGATTCCAGGCGATCGATAATATCTCTGATAGATTCTTCGGTGCCCTGTGCATTGAGCACGAGTAAGGCTTCGTAACGCTTCTTCATGGTTCTTCGATTTTGTTGAACTTGTTCATCGCGGAATCAAGGCCGTTGTCAATCGCGCATTTCACTGCTTCGACTGCGCTATCGATCGCCGACCTTACCACTGGTCTTTCTTCTTCGAAAAAACGGCCCAGGACATAGTCGACCGAACCCTGCGGCGGCGGTTGGCCAATGCCGATTCGCAAGCGTGGGATTTCCTCCGTGCCGAATTGCATGATGACCGACTCAAGCCCGTTGTGGCCGCCCGCGCCGCCACCTGTCCGTATTCGGATCCGGCCCAGCGGCAGGGCCATATCATCGAGCACCACGAGCATTTCTGCCGCAGCGATCTTGTAGAATTGCGCGATTGCGAAGAGCGGGTGGCCGCTGCGGTTCATGAAGCTCATCGGTTTGACCAGGAGGGCGCCACCATTCTTCGCCGACAATGCCTCCCATTTCGCCGACTTTTCCCATGCCGATCCAGATTGTATCCCCATCTGGTCGAGCACCATGAAGCCGATGTTGTGTCGCGTACCGGCATATTCGGAGCCGGGATTTCCCAGGCCGGCAATCAGGCGAATTTGTGGAGTTGTCCCTGCCACATCCGCTCAATCGAGAATCGAGAATCCAAAATCCAACTTGGATTATTTCTTCTCTTTGTCCTTTGGCGCGGCTTTTTCCTTGCCTGCCGGGGCAGCCGTCCCGCCCGCTTCGCCCTCGTCCTTCTTTTTCTCCGTAATAACCTCCGGTCCCGCCGCGGCTTCCGCCGTAACCGGCACTGGCTCCTCTTCGACAACCGGCGCGACAACAGAAAACACGGTTAGGTCGGGTTGCGCCTTCGCCGTGACGCCGGAAGGCAGCTGAATGTCGCGCACGTGAATCGAATCGCCGATGTTCAACGCACTGACATCCATCACGAGCCGGTCAGGCAAGTCGGCCGGCAAACATTCGATTGGCAAGGCACGCAAGCTTTGTTCGAGCAAGCCGCCAAAGTTCTTAACTCCGTTCGCGACGCCCACCGGTTCCAGCGGAACTTCGGCGTGAATCTTCTCATCCATGGAAACTGCGTGAAAATCGATATGTAAGATCCGTCCACCCAACGGCGAATGTTGCACTTCCTGAATGAGCGCCATCCGGTTTGACTTGTCGCCCGCGATCTCGAGCTCAACGAGAATGTTTTCGCCTGAGGCGTGGCTCAACATGGCGTTGATGTCTCGTGCGGTGACTTGCAACGATTGGGGTTTGTGTTTAGCGCCGTAAATGACCGCGGGAACAATGCCGCGCGCCTTTAACTTGCGCGCCGCAGACCGCCCGGTGGTATCCCGTCGTTCGACTTTGAGTTTAACTTGTTTAGCCATGTTATTTCTTGCCGTTCTCGATCTTAAACAGCGACGAAACAGACTCGTCGTTGTGAATCCGTTTTATCCCCTCGCCCAAAAGCTCGGAGACGCAAAGCACCGTGACCTTAAACCCCTCCACGGTGCGCACCGGCGTGCTGTTAGTCGTTATTAATTCCGCAATTCCGGATTTTTGCAACCGCTGAATCGCAACATCGACAAGCACCGCATGGGCGACCCCGGCGTAAACGTCCAGCGCGCCGTGCTTTTTCAGGATATTGGTGGCCGAAGTCAGCGTGCCCGCCGTTTCGGTCAAGTCGTCCACCAGGAGGACGTCGTGGTCTTTCACATCGCCAATCAGGTAAAGCGCCTCGGTCTCAGTCGCGCTCTTTCGTTCTTTTGCCACGATCGCCAGATTTGCGCCCAGCGCGTCGGCATAGGCCGAAGCCATTTTCAGCCCGCCCAAGTCGGGCGAAACCACCACGGTTTTTCGCGTCAGGCGCTGCCGGAGATACTTGATCAACACCGGTAGCGAATAAAGGTGGTCCACTGGAATGTCGAAAAACCCCTGCACCTGTTGCGCGTGCAGATCCATCGTCAGAACCCGGTTCACTCCCGAGGCGTAGAGAAGGTTCGCCACCAGTTTCGCTGTGATCGGCACGCGGGGCTGGTCCTTGCGATCCTGCCGGGCGTAACCAAAAAATGGGATCACCGCCGTGATCCGGTCGGCGCTTGCCCGGCGCGCCGCGTCCACCATGATGAGCAATTCCATCAGGTGCTGGTTCGTCGGCGGACAGGTCGGCTGAATAATAAACACGTCATGCCCTCGAATGTTTTCCTCGATCCGCACGTATGTTTCCCCGTCCGGAAACGATTTTACCGAGGCCTGGCCGAGTGGCGTGCCGATGTATTTGCAAATGCGCTCCGCGAGTTCGCGGTTGGCCGAACCGCTGAAAATCTTCATCTCTGGCTGACGCGCGAACATAGGAAAGGGCGCTAAGTTAGGCGCACTGGATCGACATTAGCAAACCCGAAGTGCACTGGCACTAAAATCACCTCAAAAGGGACACGAAAGAAGAACCGATTCGGACTCGGGAGACGAATGAATGAGGATTATGACGAATCTAGGATTGAAGGGGAATTGGAACGAAATTAAGGGTAAACTCAAACAGAAATATGGACAGCTGACGGATGACGATCTGACATTTGCCGAAGGTAAGGATGATGAGCTTTTCGGCCGGCTCCAAGCCAGGCTGGGAAAAACAAAGGAAGCGCTCAGGGACGAAATCGAGAAGTTGTAGCCGGCATTCGCAGACGGGGTTGACCGGAAGCGGAGGGGATTCTCTCCATAATTCGCGGGAGAAGGTGCCGGGCGCGCGTTGTGGCGTCTCGGGGGCGGGAATTGCTAAAGCTAGAACCTACGCCAAAAATATGCGATCTTCGGCACCCCCGACGCAATGATCACCGCCGACGCCATTCGAGTTGAACGCCCTACGACGAATTCGAAATTCTTCGCGCACACTCGCTGGGATGCCGTGCCCGCGCTGGCAGGCCTTTTTCATCTCGCCTATTTTCTCGGGCTATTCTTTCTTTATCCCCACGCCCCTCTTTGGTTGATGCTGGTTCTAGGTTTTGTCTACGCGTTGATGGTTAACGCCAACATCAACGGGATCGGGCACAATTTTATTCACAACCCGTTCTTTCGCTCGAAGCTTCTCAATCGCCTCTTTGGGGTCACCCAGTCGATCGCGTGTTGTTTTTCCCAGACCTACTACGACGCCGTTCACATGCAGCATCACAAAGGCAACTCGGACCGGCCGGGCGAGGATGGTGACACAATCGATTGGCTTTCGATTTATAAACATGGCCACGACGGTGAAGCGGAAAGTCCCTGGAGCTATGTGTTCCTTAGTTTCTTTCGTGACGATCTCGGCGCGATCCGCAAGGAGCTGCGCAAACGCGGTAACGGCGATCTATTGTGGGGCAACATCGAGTTGGCCGCGTTCGCCACGACCATACTAGTCATGCTTCTATTCAACTGGCGTTACGTGGCTTTCTATTTTCTGCCTTTTTTTTATCTGGGCCACTGTTTCAGCTATTTGAACGGTTATTACCGCCATTACGGCGCGAATCCCGACAAGCCGATCGCGTGGGGTGTGAGCAGCTACGGAAAGATCTATAACTGGCTTTTCTTCTATAACGGGTATCACGCCGAGCATCATTTCCGCCCGAAAGTCCATTGGATAAAGATGGAGGGATTTCGCCAAAGCATCGAAGACTTACAAAAGCAGGAAGGAGTTCGCACCATCAAGCGCGCTCACATGCTCGGCTTTCTCGATCCTGATCTTCCGAAGCGCGGCGAAGTCGAACGTGCTCAGGTAGGGGCGATTGACCTCAATCGCCCGCCCTTGGCTTAGTCGCGCGCACGGGCGGTTCGGGTGAACCGCCCCTACCTGCCAAAGCTAGCTCGGAGCTTTTCCTTCTTTGCCGCGCAATCCTCCTGTAACCGGCGAATTTCGATCGCGAGCTGTTTTTCCATAGAATCGACTTCGTCTGGTTTTCCAGCGTGCTGCGCCTTGGTCATCTGGTCCTTTAGAAATAGCTCTTTTTCAGCGGTCTTTGCTTTGAATTTCGCGTCGATTTCCGCCAGCTGCTTCTTTTGATCGTCGGTCAGCGAAACAGACGGCGCGCCTTTCTGCAGCCGCTCCATGGCGAGTTCATATGCCGATTTCATCGTCGTATCGTATTCTTATTCCTACTCTAACTCTTGCTCCGGTGTGCAAGATCGACAAGGTAGAATATTATCATGGAAGTTCGCCTCCTTAGCACTGATTTCGACGGCACGATCGTTTCGCGCGTGAGCGAGCCCGTTTTGGATCGGCAATGCATGGAGCTGATTCGCGATCTGCAGGAAGCCGGTGCGACTTGGGCGATCAACACCGGCCGTTCGGTCGATTTGCTCGAATCGGGTCTGGCCGATTTCGCTGTCCCGATTCGCCCCGATTTCATTCTCACCAGTGAGCGCGACATCTTTCGACCGGCCACGAATGGGGAAAAATGGGAAGCGTTCGGCGATTGGAATGAGCGGGTGGCCCGCGATCACGCCGAGCTGTTCACTTCCGCGCATTCGATCCTCGCCGAGGTGGTCGATTTCGTGACTCAAAAAACAAAGGCGCGCCTGCTTTATCATTCCCAAGGCTTGGAAGGACTAGTGGCCACGGACGACGAAGAATTGGAGCGCATCACCCAATTCGTCGACCTGGCTCGCGCGCGAGAGCCGAAATTCCATTACCAAAAAAACACGGTCTTTTTGCGTTTTTGCCATGTCGATTATCACAAGGGTGCCGCTCTGGCCGAGCTGGCGCGCCTGATCGAAATTCCGCGCGAAAACATTTTCGCCGCCGGCGATCACCACAACGACATCTCGATGTTGGATGGTAAGTTTGCCGCTATGCCGGGATGCCCGGCGAACGCGATTCCCGAGGTCAAAGAGGTGGTGCGTAGCGCCGGTGGCTACGTCGCCAAACGTGAACATGGTGCCGGCGTTTACGAAGCGCTCAAACATTTCACAGACGCCTAACCACTTTTAGCCACAGATTGACACGGATGAAACACAGATTGGAAAAGAATGGGTCTTTCGAATCCGTGAAAATCCGTGTTCATCCGTGGCTTCTCTTTTCTGCAGTTGCCAGAGCCAGCGGCGCGTCGGCTTCGATTTTTCCGGCGAATCGATTGGTCATGTAGGTCAGCAGCAGAACCCAGAAAGTCAGGGCCAGACTGAAGAGGGGGAATTGCAACGGGTAGGGCAATGAATAAATGATCGCCATTAGCGGGCCCCAGACCACCCATGTCGCGAGCAAAGTCGGAACGATTTTGTCGCGATAATGGTCCCACGTGAATGCGCGCTTCACCGATGCCCAGGAGAAGCCGTCATTTTTCCATTCGTAGACGAGCACCTCGCCCGGGGCGGCCAGGAATGGATTGTACCCAAGTTGATCAACGCAAATTTTTGCGAACACGACCGGCACGGTAACGACGCTCCCGAACCACATTGCGTTAGCGCGATACATCAGGTCGACCAATACGGCGTCGATTGCCCATGTGGGCACGGTGAACGCGAGGTTCCGGAGATTTTGTCGATTCAATTTTCCTTTTTGAAAAAAGAAGATCAAAAAAAGCTCCGGCAAAAGCGCTCCGGCCAGAATTCCTGCTGCCAGAATGAAAACGAGCCCGTGTTTTTCCTTATAATGGGCAAGGAGATTCAGGAGGTTCGCAAAGCGCGCGTTTGCGTAGTAAGCGATCAGGATCGCCAGCATAGCGCCCTGCAGAATGAATCCCGGGACGGCATTGGCCCGCGCCGCTTCCCACCCAATCGTTAGCGGCGTCCGCGACTTTTCCATCGCTGGCTGCGAGGAAAAACGCTAAAAGCGGACGTTCGCGCTCGGGCCGCCGGGCCCCATTCCGGGCGTTACACTGTCGCCCGAGCGTGATTCCCCGGGCACGGCTTCCCTGGGTTGCGCACTGGATTGGGCGGCCCCGGAATCGGAAGCGCAGCCGTTAAGCAGAATCGCGACAGCCGAAAATAGAATCGCGTAGAATCCCAAGCGTTTGGTCACGGGGACGAACCTAACAGGCGTGATCTCTAATGCAAGAGTTGTAGCCGCTGGCTTTGCCGCGGTGATTATGTGCGTGCAGAGCGCAACGGTCGACGTCACTGCTCTCTGCTACAGGTTTGATGCAATCGCCGCCGTCCGGTAAGCTGTCCCGTGAGCGACGCGCCAAAATTCGATATTAAAAACCTTCACCGGGATGAGCTTGAGGCCGGGCTGCGCGAGCTGGGTCAGCCCGATTATCGCTCGGGCCAGATCTTGAAATGGCTTTACGAAAAACGGGTAGGAGCCTTCGAGGAAATGACTGATCTGCCGCAACCCTTGCGAGCGCAGCTCGCGGACAAGTTTTCCTTCAGCAGGATCGACATCGTCCGCGCGCTCGGTTCGAAAGATACGACTCGGAAATTCCTCTTCCGCATGAGCGACGAAAACCTGATCGAATCCGTCTTGATCCCGGCTTCGCCGGCTCTTTACGGGCAAAAATCCGATCGCCGGACGATTTGCCTCTCGACGCAGGTCGGGTGCGCTTACGGCTGCAAGTTTTGCGCGAGCGGCCTGGATGGCTTCACCCGGAATCTGCGCGCTAACGAAATTGTCGATCAAATCATGGCGATCGAGCGCGAGAGCGGGGAAAAGATCGATAACATCGTTTTCATGGGGATGGGAGAACCGCTGGCCAATCTTGAGAATGTTATGCGCGCAATCCGCATCATTAACGCGCCGTGGGGTCTCGGTATCGGAGCGCGACATATCACCGTCTCTACCAGCGGCCTCGCGCCGCAAATCAAGAAGCTCGCCGACGAATCGCTGCAAATTCGCCTCGCCGTCTCTCTGCATGGCGCAACGGATGAAGTGCGCGATCAGATCATGCCGATCAACCGCCGTCACAACATCGAGACTCTCCTTTCCGCTTGCGATTATTATGTCTCTCGAAGGAAACAGCGGATGACGTTCGAATATATTTTGATCGCGGACGTTAACGATGCGGAGGACCAGGCCCATCGGCTCGCCGGTCATGCCCGTCGGCTCTCCGCGAAAGTGAACCTGATCCCGTATAATACGGTGGAGGGTCTGCCGTGGTCCCGACCGTCAAGAAATCGCCAGGAAAAATTCCTCTCGATTCTTCGCGGGCACGGCGTCGCCGCGACGCTGCGGCGCGAGAAAGGCCACGATATCGATGCCGCCTGCGGGCAGCTTCGATTGCAGGCCAAGCGCTCGGAATTGGCGGAAACGCAGTAGGAAAAACTTTTGCACGCGCGCAGAAGCGGCGTTTAGTCGAAGTATGGCCGGTTACGAGGGTGGACCTGAAAAAGTCTGGGACGAATATCAGTGGGAGCGATTTCTCCAGCAGCAGGATCAAAAAACCGAGAAGTATATGGAGCTGCTCGAGAAGTACATCGACGACCCGCGCCGGGACGAAATCATTGCGCGGGAAATGGGCTGGTCGCATCTGCTGGAGGCCAGCGGCGACGATGAGGAGATCGACGCCTTTGCCGCCGACGACTGGAAATCGAACGACGAAGATTCGTTGGTAGAAGAGGATCAGGGCCTGATCTTTTCACAGGGCTTTGAAGATCACGGTCTTTATCGTGCCGCCTTTGGGCTTACCATTTGGATTGACCAGCTATTCGACGAGAACATTGTGCTCCAAAATGACCCGGCGGCTGTGAAATTGGCCACTCACGCCGCCCTGGCCAGCGCGAAATTGGCCGCGGCACTGAGCGACGATGATGGCGACGAGCTGGGAATGACAATCGCCTATCTAAAGCGGGCGCTCAAGGCCATCACCCTGGCGATGGAGGCAGCTGCCCAGCTTTTGGCCGGCAAGCTTATCGGCGTCCCAGAGCATTCCGTCCTGGAGCAGCGTCTTTTTCAGGTTCGCGATGGCATCATTAACCTGATGGGCGAGTATCGTGGTGAATGGCGTCGCCGATTCGGCTCCGAAGGCTTTCGGAGTTGAATGAAATAGCGGCTCGTCCGTCCAATATGGAAACGGAAGCGACTGTGGCTCAAGTCGATGTGTCGGAACTGGACCTGATAAAACAGTGCCAGGCGGGACAGACCGAGGCATTCGACCAGCTAGTCACACGCTACCGGACAAGAGTTTTCGCCATGATATATAATATGGTCCATAACGAGCAGGACGCCTGGGATCTCGCCCAGGACAGTTTTGTGAAGGCCTGGAAATCGATCGGTCGTTTCCGTGGCCAGTCCTCTTTTTACACCTGGATCTACCGGATCGTGATGAATGTGACCATCGATTGGCTGCGCAAGAAGCAGATCAAGGGCGGGGGCGCGGAATTTAACGATGAGATTCAATTGCGAGAGATTGATCCCGCGGCCAGGACTGCGCCCAAGGCCGACCCGTTGCCGCATCAACGCATGGAGCAATCTGAAATTCGCGCCAGGATCGACAGCGCCATCGCCCAGCTTTCACCGGAACATCGCGCCGTAATTTTGATGAAGGAAACCGAGGGGATGCAATACCATGAAATCGCCGAGGCCATTGGTTGCTCGATCGGCACGGTGATGTCGCGCCTGTTTTACGCGCGCAAGAAACTGCAAATCATGTTGAAGGATGTTTATGAAAACGTTTGAAGAAAAATGGACAGCATGGCTCGACGGCCAGTTGAGCGGGCCGGAACTGGCGGAGTTCGAGGCGTCATTGCCAGACAAGGCCGCGGCTGAAGGCGAGAAACGCGAGGCGAAGAAACTTGGCGCGCTCTTGAAAGAGCAACTGGGATCGCGCGTTTTGAGCAATGCGGACTTTTTCAATCATCAACTTCGGCAACGAATCGAGAGTGACGATGAGCGATCTGAGGAGCCTGCGGAAGCCAGCTCGACCGGCTGGAGCATTCAGCGAATGTTCTGGGCCGGCGCCACGTCGCTTGCCGTGTTTGCGGTCTGTGCCGTCCTCGTTATGAGGGAAAAACAACCGGCGGAGCAATCGGAATATCTTACCCAGGTCCTGAATGCGCGGGTCGATCCGACAATTAGTCCTAATGCAACCGTCTCGATGTTCGAAGCCAAAGAACACGCAGTGACTGTGCTTTGGACGGAAGGGTTGCAATCGTTACCCGCGGAGTACGCGGCGAAATAATCTTCAATGAACTCCCGGTTTCTGATCCTCGCCATTGTTCTCACCGTAACAATGAGCGCGGCTGGTGCCCGCGGGGCTGAAACCGTTTGGAGTGGCTTGGTGATGGCGGAGAACGTCGCGCAACCCGCGGCTATTCCTCCGGAATTGAGCCCGCTCGAGCAATCGTTGAAAACGTTGTTCGGCTACAATCAATTTCAAATTATCGGGCAATCGACAAAGACTCTGACCAGTGGACAGGAAGATTGGGCCGCCTGGAGCAGGTATTTCTCGCTGCAGGTCGATGCTCGTGGCCATGGAAAGGCCGGCTACATTTTGAGTCTGCGTCTATATAAGGAGAAGGAACTTTTGCTCGAGAGTGAGGCAAAGCTGAGTAAGCGCAGTCCGCTTTTGATCAAGGGTCCGCAAGTGGGCAGTGGTCAGCTGCTGCTCGTTTTGGTCGTCGAATAGGTGGATCGAGCAGTCCCTTGCTCGATGCTAAGCTAGGCGGCGGAGCCGCAAATATTAAACATCGCCCGGCGGAGCGGTCGATTCACCTTTGCAGATGCAAACTTTGGGCGCGTGCTGTTTAGTCCAGGAGATGCGAACGGCCCTTCTCTGTGTGCTCAGTCTATTTTGCATTACGTTCCCTGCCAGCATGAACGCCGAAAAACCGTTTAATTTTGAAAGCACTCCGGGAAAGCTTCCGAAGCAAGTTGTCCCCACGGAGTATTCGATACGGATCGTGCCGAACATCGACAAGCTGATCTTCACCGGCACGGAGACAGTGAAGGTGAAGGTTCGCACACCGGTTCGTGAACTTGTCCTCAACGCCCTCGAGCTCGACGTAACAAACGCGACCGTCGATGGCAAGGCCCTCCCGAAGTCGGCGATCAAGATCGACAAGAAAAACGAGCTGCTCACGATCGCCCTGCCCGCCCATCTTCCCCCCGGCGATCACACCCTCGGACTCGATTTCTCGGGAAAAATTAATCAGCAGGGTCAGGGGCTGTTCTACTGCAAGTATCAGGAAGAGGGCACCGGCGCTAAAAAGTTGATGCTGGGCACACAATTCGAAGCGACCGATGCCCGGCGATTTTTTCCCTGCTGGGATGAGCCGGCTTTTCGCGCGCGCTTTCAATTGACCACGGTGGTGCCGGAGAACTGGCTCGCAGTCTCGAACATGCCGATCGAATCCGAGCGGAAGATCGATACCGGAAAGGAAGTGCGGTTCGCCGTGACGCCAGCGATGTCGAGTTATCTAAACGTCTTTTGCGCCGGCGAGCTCGATTTAATCGAAACGAAAGCGGCCGGGACCCAAATCCGGGTGATCGCGACCAAAGGCAAAGCAGAGTGGGGGCGGTACGCGCTCGAAAGCACCGCTAAAGTTCTGGAGTATTACAACGATTATTTCGGCGAGCCGTATCCGTTGCCAAAGCTGGACCAGATCGCGCTTCCCGGCGGGTTCGGCGGCGCGATGGAAAACTGGGGTGGCATCACCTACTACGAATCGGTCTTGTTATTCGATCCGAAGAAATCGTCCGAAGACACCAAGCAGAACGTTTTCGAGGTAATTGCGCACGAGGTCGCGCACATGTGGTTCGGCGACCTGGTGACGATGGCGTGGTGGGACAATCTCTGGCTCAATGAGGGTTTCGCTTCCTGGATGGGAACGAAATGCAGCGCTCATTTCAATCCGCAATGGGAAGTCTGGCTGCGCCGGAATCATCCGCGCGATCCGTCCCGGCGGGTCGGCATTGCCAAGGAACAGGCCATGGAAGGCGACGCAAGATCGACAACCCATCCCGTTCAACAACCCATCGCGACCGAGGCTGAGGCCAACAGCGCCTTTGACGACATTACTTACAAGAAAGGCCAGTCGTTCATTCGGATGCTGGAGAGTTTTCTCGGCGAAGATGTTTTCCGTGACGGCATTCGCCGGTACATCGCGGCGCACAAGCTTTCGAATTCAACGACGGCAGACCTTTGGAACGCTATTTCCGAGGCATCAGGTAAACCAGTGGGTGAAATCGCTGCCGGCTGGACCCAACAACCTGGGTTTCCGGTGGTTAAAGTAAAACGCGACGACGGCGGGAAAGTCTCGCTTACCCAGGAGCGATTCACCGTGAACGATGGGAACGCGACGCCCTTGCAGTGGAAAATTCCGCTCACTTATCGGGTCGCCGGCAACGAGGAGCCCAAGAATCTGCTAATGACGGCGAAGACCGACACACTCCAGGACATTCCGCCGGACCACGCGCTGAAGCTGAATGCAAGTGGCGCGGGAAATTATCGGGTGGAGTATGACGACACCTCGTGGAAATTGCTGCTCGCTGTTGTGCCCGAGTTCAAAGTGGAAGACCGGGTGAATCTTCTAAGCGACGCGTGGGCGCTGGTGCAGGCGGATCGCGTGCCGCTTTCGCTTTATCTCGAGCTGGTGGAAAAGTTGTCCGCCACTCCGGAGCTGGCCGAGCGCGAGCAAATCATTACCGTCTTCGATTTTGTGAGCCGATTGCTAGCCGGCCAACCCGAACGCGAAAATTTCCAGCGCTATGCCCGATCCATCTTGCGGCCCACCTTCGACATCCTCGGATGGGAGCCGAAGCCTAACGAACCGGTCAAATCTTCAAGTTTGCGCGCGAGCCTGATCATCGCACTGGGCCAGGTGAACGATCCGGAGATTATTGCCGGCTGTCGCGAGCGTTTTGAAAAGTACATGAAAGAACCAGCCTCGCTCGCGCCCGATCTGCGTCCGCCGATTTTGAATGTGGTCGGGCGTTACGCCGATGAAGTGACCTGGAACAAGCTTCACCAGTTCGGTTTGGCGACGACGAGCATCGAAGAAAAACAGAATTACTACACGGCGCTGGCCGCCGCGGTTGATCCCAAGCTGGTGAAAAAAACATTACCGATCGCGCTTGGCGAAGAGCTGCCGACCAGTCGTGCAACTTATCTCGTTGCCAAAGTGGCGCGCGAAAGCGATCACCCGGAAATTGCGTGGGAGTTCGCCAAGGCGAATATGAAAGCGTTACTGGCCAAGACCGACGCGCTGACCGCCTACAGTTATGCTCCCAATTTGTTTACCTTCTTCTCCGACACTGCTCGCGTTTCCGAATTGCGCGCCTATGCCAAAGAGCATCTGTCTGCCGCGAGCGCCAAGCCTGTGGCCAAAGCTGTCGATGAAATCGAGTTCCGGGTCGAGTTTCGGAAGCGGCTGGCCGCGCAAATCGCGGGCGACGCGTTGAAGTAACTTGGTCGCTTGCGTTTTGGAGTGCAGCAGTGCTCTGCCGCTTTTGGATATATGTCTATCGAACCAACGCGCCGAACGCACTGATGCTGATTCGCGACCGCCACCGAAACATGAAATCTTTGAGGGAAGTATTCTTCGCATGAATCTGACACGTTCACTTTCACCTGCACCTCTTCGAACTGCGTCCATGTGCACGTGAAAGAGTAGGATCACCTGGCGGCTGCGCCGTCCTCCTCTCCCGCTGGGAGAGGGTAGGGTGAGGGTACTTTAGCGTGAGATTACAACGGTTGGTCGGGGGCCGGCTGAGGCGTGATCCATAAGCGCATCGGGATCATGGACGATTCAACGAAGCCGTGTCGCTTGAAAAATTCCTGGGCCTGATTTTCGGGTCGATCGGTCAACAGCGTGACTCGCAAGAAATTCTTTTGTTTGGCGAACTCGATCGCGTGGTTCAGCAGCTGCGCGCCGTAGCCGTAGTGCTGATATTTTTTGTGGACCACCAGGTCTTCCAGCACGACCACGAACCCGCCTTCGGCCGTGCTGATGGTGAAGAGCAGGTTGATCATGCCGACGATCGCCCCGTCCCGCCGAAGCACGAAAACACGGCCCCGGTTCGGCTGTTCGAAGATCAAACGCAGACCGCGCATTTGCTTGTCCTTGTTTGGCCTGAAATCGCTCTCCTGGGAAAAGAGTTCGCCCAGCATTTCGGATAACTCATCCAGGTCAGCCTCCGTGGCAGGCTCGATCACGACTTTCGCGCTCATTTCGCCTCGATTATCCCCGAAAGGGAAGGGCCTGGCAATCAAGGAAATGAAGACGGCCAGCCAACCACCAATCCGCCTTCCGCAGCGCTACGGCGTGACAGGTCGACCCGAATTAGAAGCCCCTTCGTTTTCGGTGATTAGTGTGTGTTCGTGGTGGATTCTGGGCTTCCGGGGATTGACAACGCCGTGCTCATTCCTACTGTAACGGCTCTCTAATCGCTCCAAGCGATTAATGCTTTTATGAAACGCACTCTCCAAAGGTCCAAGCGCACGCGCAAACAGCAGCACGGGTTCCGTGCGCGCATGAAAACCAAGGGGGGGCGCGCCACTCTGGCCCGCCGCCGCCAACGGGGGCGCAAGCGCCTGTTGCCGAAAGGCGTCGAGATACATTTCGCGCGTCACACCCAGGCTTAGGCGCTGCTGGTTGACGACGCCGATTTTTCTAGAAATCGAAAATCGGCGATTTAAAATCGAAAATTCCAAAGGCACCGCTAGCTCAATTGGCAGAGCAAGTGACTCTTAATCACTGGGTTGTTGGTT
>JBDTZF010000034.1:0-21642 GCA_040005265.1 Verrucomicrobiota bacterium | reverse complement strand
CGAAATGCCGTCTTTCTGGCCTCACTCGGATTGGACGTGCTGGGCGTTGACGGGTCAGAAGTAGGCCTGGCCAAGGCGCAAAAGCTGGCGGCCTCGAGAGGCCTGGCAATCCGAACGGAAGTTGCCGACCTTGCGACTTATGAACCGCCGGAGAATTTTTTTGGCTCAGTCGTTTCGATCTCTGCGCATCTTCCAAGTGATATTCGAAAGAGACTGCATCGTCTGGTGGAGCGCTCCCTAAAGCCCGGCGGAATTATGCTTCTCGAGGCTTATACAAAAGCACAGGTCAATCGGAATACCGGTGGCCCCAAAGATCCCGATATGCTCATGGCCCGCGTGGATATCGAGAAAGAATTTCCGAATTGTGAGACGATCCTATCCCAGGAAATTGAACGGGAAGTGATTGAGGGCGAATTTCATACCGGTTTGGCCTCCGTAGTTCAATTCATTGCCAGAAAGAAAGCCGCAGAAGAAGGATGAGAGGATGAAAGGAAGACTCGCTCTCGCCGACAGTTGCTGATCTGGTTCTCGCAGATGCCACGCGCGCGTCACATTCTGCCCACGATCATTCCGTTATTGCTCATTGGCACCCCAACAGTGGCCTACTTCGTCGATAGGCGATCGGGAGCGATTCCAACTCAAGCCCAGTGGGAATCAGCAGCACATTCTAGCGGCCCTTGGATGGGCAACTTGGTTTATGTCGTCTGCCTTCTGCTTAGTCTCGGTGGTGTTGTTTTTACAGGTTGCGGCGCAGCTTTCGCCGCTACAACGGGACGCGATGGAAAGCCTTGGATTATTCAGGGTATTGGTATCTTCATCGCGAGCGTTCTCGTGTTTTACTTTTTCGGTTGGCTTTTTGAATGACCATCTCTAATCAAGCGATGAAGCCAACCGCAGAAGAAGAAATCGATTCTTCCTGGCGCGTGACATGCTACATCACCGCGTTGACGTCTGTCAGAATCCCTTCGCGGGAATAGCATAGCTGAAGAAAAATCATCATGATTACCACCTGGTTCACGACGGCGACGAGCGCGCTTTGGAGGAGCAAGCCAGCAATTCCGCGACGCCGAATTACAATCAAACCGCTGGAGAATTCAATCCACCGTCTCCTGGCAAAGTCCCCGATCGCGGCAAAGCTTGCCGCCAGGATCCGCAATCAAGCGAACTGCGTTATCGCCTATCATCTCGGAGAGAGTGCCGATGCAACCGAAAACGGAGAGTTCACCCTGATAGAACATCTTGCTCCGCACATCAGCACGTTCATCGATGTCGGTGCTAATATTGGTGATTGGTCGGAACAGATGCTCAAGCACTCGAAATCGGAGGGTTTCCTGTTCGAGCCTTCACTTCAGTGTACACAACGGCTTAAAGATCGCTTTCTTGATCGCAAGGTCAGCATCCGGGATGTCGCAGTGTCTGACGAAGTTGGAACGAAACAATTTGTCGAGGAAGACAACTGCGGCGTGGGCAGTTCTCTTGCCGAGACACGATCCGATGACAGCGGCTGGCACACCGATGTTGCGGTCACTTCTTTAGATACAGAGTTTCCGGATCCCGCGTTTCGCGTCGATTTCCTAAAGATCGACACCGAAGGTTTTGATCTCAAGGTCTTGAAAGGCGCAAACAATCTGCTTTCCCGGACGCGATTTTTGCAGTTTGAATACAACTCGCATTGGGTTTCGGTTGGCTCTTCATTGGCGGAGGCGAACCGGTTTCTCCACGGCTTGGGCTTTTCTGTCGTTCTGGTGCGAAGCACCGGTCTGCATCCCCTCCGCTACGATCTGTGGAACGATTATTTTCGATATTCCAATTACTTTGCTTACCGTTCCGCCGATGATGAGCTTATTCGCCCATTGCTGAGAGAATCTATTTAACACGGCCTGATTGAATGCTTCAGCTCCGGCCGAACTGCGAATGCTGCGATAAGGATTTGCCGCCTGAATCAAGGGAGGCGCGGATTTGTTCGTTCGAATGCACATTTTGTGCGGCTTGTGCTGAATCCGTCCTGGGCGGCGTATGTCCAAACTGCGGTGGTGAATTTGGGCCGCGTCCGCGTCGCCCGGAGAGTGAGCTCGTCAAACATCCGGCTTCCACTGAGCGCATCTATAAGCCCGACGGCTGCAGAAAGAACGCCTAGATGCGGAGGGACATGCTTCCGCATGTCCAATGATCTTCCCTCACCTGGCGCTTCGCGTCCTCCTCTCCCCGAGGGAGAGGGTTGAAGCGAGAGCCGTTCCAGGACGTGGAAACCACGTCTCTCCGGATGAAGACGGATGCCCACGAATCACACGAAAAAGAAATTTGGAGGAGGCGTTGAGGAAAGACGTGGAAATTTCCATCCTCTCTTTTCGCGTTATTTAGCGTGTTTAGTGGGCACACCTCCCCTGCCTCAATGCGCCGAAGAGCCCTAAGAAAATCGCCTGATAAGAGTGCAGGGATCGGCAGGCGAGACGCCCGCCTGCCCCACAGGTTCGCCACGGACGAATCCGTCCGGTGGCGGACAAGATGCCGGTGCTACAAAATTCCGTTTGGCGCGTTTAGCGGACAACTCCTGAAAGCTTGAGAAAATCCCAAGTTGCTGACTAATTACGGCCCGCGGGTTAGTCGGCGGGTTTTCTCATGTCGCTCAGCAACAACATTCCAATCCCGCAGGGGGTGGCGAAAATCGTTTCGCTGGCCGAGCTCAAGAATCGCGAGGAATGGCGGCAGGTTTTTCACGACAACGTCAAAGACCATCGTTATTACGAAATCGTCGAACAAACGGTATTGGGTGGTTTCGAGCATCATTACCTGCTGCTGGAGGATGACTCCGGCAAGGTACGCGCGATTCAGCCGTTGTTTTTTGTCCGGCAAAATCTGATCGAAGGTGTCCCTGGCAAAATTCGAACGGTTGTCGATCTTATCCGAAAGAAATTTCCGCGTTTCCTGACCATGCGCGTGCTGATGGTGGGAGATGCGGCAGGGGCCGGCGAACTGGGCACAATCGATCCAAATGATGAATCGTGGGTCGCGGCCGCTCTCGAGGCGAGCCTCCTGCCGTTTGCCCGGCAAAACAAGGCATCGTTGATCGTGCTAAAGGATTTCCCTGCGGCGTATCGCTCCACGTTGGCAAACCTTTGTGATCATGGTTACGCGCGGGTGCCGAGCATGCCGATGACGCGAGTCTCACTGAACTATGCCAGCTTCGATGAATATCTCGGGACCATCGGGTACATGACGCGCAAAGGCTTGCGCCGAAAATTCCGAAAAGCGGACCGCTCGGAGAAGATCGACATCGAAGTGGTCAACGACATCACTCCGCATGTCGATGAGATTTATCCGCTCTATCTTCAGGTGCACGAGCGGTCGCCGATGAAGTTTGAGACGCTAACCAGAGATTTCTTTTGCGAAATTGGACGGCAAATGCCAGAGCGCGCCCGGTTTTTCATCTGGCGGCAGCAAGGAAAAATCATCGCGTTCACACTTTGTCTCATCCACGGCGACACAATCTACGACGAATGTCTCGGCCTCGATTACAACGTAGCGCTCGAGCTGCATCTCTATTTTTACACACTGCGCGACGTAATCAGCTGGGCAATTACCGAGGGCCTGCGGCAATATTGCAGCGGCCCGCTAAATTATGACCCCAAGCTCCATCTCGGACACGAGCTCGCGCCGCTTGATCTTTACGTGAAACACACACAGCCGCTTTTGAACCAGATTTTTCGTCGCATAATAAAATATCTCGAACCGACCCGGCACGATCCGGTCCTGAAACGTTTTCCAAACGCGGATCAACTATGAAGCGCCGGTGCGACCAGCCCCAAATTTCTCCGAGGTGGATCGAGCCGTCCCTTGCTCGATGCTAAGAATGACGGCGAAGCCGCACTATCTGGCATCGGTCCGAGCCGGACTGGCATTCACGGAGCGGCGATCCACCCATGCCTGTCGCTTAGTTCTTTTCTGCCCCTCACATGATTGTTAACGATACCCCGATGCGTGATCAACCTTCCGGATTTAGGAGCCCCTGGCTGCAACTCGCACTCAGCGTTGCGTGCGTGGTCGTTTCCGAATTGCTTTTGAAGCGTGGCGCCTCCGAGGTGGCGGACCCTCATAGCGCGCTTTCGTGGACGGGAATCAATGGCCTGCTCTCTCCGCTGGTCTGGTGGGCGATCTTTCTGATCATCGTCAGCTTTGTGACCTGGCTTTATGTTTTGAAACATATTCCCCTCTCGATCGCATTCCCTCTGTCGCGAGTTGTAGATGTTCTCGTTCCGCTAGGCTGTTGGCTTTTTCTTGGTGAAATGATTTCGATGCGGCGCTGGTGCGGTATCGGCCTCGTGATTGTGGGCCTCATCATCATCGCCAGACCAATCGCGCAAATGGAGGAACGTCTATGAATTTTCGGTCGTTGCTCATTATTTTCATTTCACTTTGCGCGTTTGTAGGCGGCCAGATTGTGCTTAAGCACGTCATGGCGCCGGCAGAGGCTCCGTTAGCAAAACGCAGATCGGTTTATCTGTTCGCCTTGGGAATTAGCATGATGACGATCTCCTTTTTTCTGACGCTCGGCCTGCTTCAGCGTTTCGATTTAAGTTATCTTTATCCATTTCAGGGATTGAGCACGATCATGATCAGCTTGATGGCCGCAGCCACGCTCAAGGAGAAACTCACGCTGCGATTGACGCTCGGCGCGTTGCTGATCAGCGCCGGAGTAATTCTCGTTTCATTAAGCTAAGGCGAGCGCGGTGTTAATGAGATGAGATGCGATAGGCGACGTGACGACGTCTGAATTACGACTGTTGCACGAGCGCCGGCCAGAGTTTTTCAAGCGTCGTGACATTAATCGTCCGAATTTCTTCAGAATCAGGCCGCGCCAGCTTCGGATGATCGAACCCGGAAGCAAACCGTTGCGTCCAGCGCGCATAGACCGGCTCGGAGAATGCGCCGCAAATATCACCCCCCACAATATGGCAACACTCGCGCAATTTCGTTAGCGCCCAGATAAGATCGACAACTTCAAAACGGCCGCTTTCCCAGTTGGTCACGGCTTCCTCCGCCCGAAGACAATCGAGATCGATCGTAACGTAGACATCCGCGTCTCCGATTTTCCGGGAAAACTTTTCGAAATCGGCACGCCATGTTTCCCTCAAAATTGCACCGCGCCGTTGTCGATCCTTCACCGGGCGCTCATCGATCCACGGATGGATTTCGAGCTTGCCGACGCGCTCGGCTCCACGGTTCCCAAAAATTTGATGGGGCCACCAGCACTCGAAATTTCCGCAGCCCCAAACGCTGACCTTTTCCACATGCGCAAGCTCGAGCGCGCGATTCACCCATCCTCCGCATCCCCATTTCGGAGGGCGAATGTCCCAGTCGGGATGATTATCGAAGGAAACCAAAACAATTGGCCGCGCCACACGACGCACCCAAAGCGCGGTCAGATGATGAAAATCTCCGGAGCCAAGAAGGAGGAACGGTGCGAGACGCGACTCGTGTTCGCGATAGAAGGTCTCGACCAGGCGCGATGGAGTCGAGAAACGAAGCTGCGGTCCCCACTCGCGCGCATCCAGCACTGGCAACCCGAGCATCTGGCCAAGCCAGGCATCATCCAAATTGAGATGAAGAGCATTGGACGAAGGATGCATAACCGAGAACGAAGTTCCAAATTCCAAGTAGGACGCGCTCACCGCATTGTCATCCTGAGCGAAGCAAAGGATCTCCGATCATTTCTTCCAACGGTGATCAAAGCAAAAATCAGAGATGTTTCGATTTGCTCAACATGACAGAACTTGGAAGACGCCCGGTGTGTGGTTTGATGATCGAAACTTGATGATGGAATTTGGACCTTTTCTACTTAGGCGAAAGAAAACGACCTTCGCTCGCCTTGGCAACACGCAAATTTTCTGCGGCATCGGAAAAATCGGGGCGTAAACGCAGCGCTTCGGTGTATTGGACAATCGCCTGCGAAAGTTCGCCCTGTCGAAAGTGGATTTGCCCCAGCAAATTGCGGGCATCGGCGTGTTCTTTATCGATCTTGACCGCGTCGATCAAAAACACCTTGGCTTCTTCCAGTTCGCCTTTCGCGAACAGAGCTCTTCCCACAAGATAGTGTGCTTTCGCGGAACCTGGTTTGCATTTTACCGCCTCGCGATATTGAACGATCGCTTGATCGAGTTTTCCTTCGCTCTCCAAGAAGGAGCCATAGCCGTCATGCGTTCGCTCCGATTTCGGACTCAAGCCCGCGGCTTTTTCGTAGGCAACACCAGCTTCGTCTCTCCGGCCGAGCCGCTGCAAAGCATAGGCGTAATCGTAATAGGTCTCACCATCCCACGGCTGAAGGCGAAGTGTTTCGCTAAACTCATTGAGCGCGGGTTCAATTCTATTTTGAGCAAGCAGTAGCAAACCGAACTGATGGTGCGTCTTCGCGTCACTGGGATCAAAACGGAGCGCGACTTGATATTCCTTTTCGGCCTCATCACCGCGTCCCGCTTTGAACAACGCCTCAGCGTAATGGTAATGCTGGTTCGCTCCAACGGGCAGATCCGACACAATCCAACCTTGCCGCACGTCATCCGGGGCGGTGCCGCGGGTTTGCCAGAACCAGAAGGCGGTCAGCGGGATCACAAAAATGGCCACCCATTTCAGGCCGTGCAAGGCCCAACTCGGCACCAGGCCACCGAGCGACACGTCAGCTGTGCCGCCGGCGAGCCCGAGCGATTCCCGAGTGGAGCGTTCGCGCACTTTCCAGATAAATCCGTCGTAATAAAAGTGGAGCAGTCCCGAGGCGGCAACGATCCCGATGAGCGCGCGCTTGAGCGTGTCGACGCCGATCAAATCGCTCAGATAACCGAACGAGCCATAAGCAAGAACAAGCCCGACATAAAGGCCGATCAGCGCACCGCTGCGCCGGAAGATGAAGCGCATGAACCCGCCGATGTTGCTGTCCTTTTCGACACGGTTGCGATTATAAATCCAGACGAGCGAGAGATACTGGACGTCATGAAAAACTTCGAACAGGGCGATGCCGGCCAGAATATTTGTCACGCCGTTGTTGCAGTACCACCAAAAACTGATGCTGGTGAATAGGAGCGCGAGCTTTACCGGGTTAGGACGCTTTCCTCGAGTCCACATCCAGGCAAAATTGGCTAGAAAGGCGACGGAGATGCCGACCGCCGCGGCGATTACGAATTGCTGCATCCCGTGAATGAGGGCGGGAGAAACAAAAGGACCCCCGCTCGCGTAATAAACGTCGAGCGTCGAGGCCAGGCGCGGTGACGAAAGAAGCACGGCCGTCGCGAACCAGATACCGCACGTCGCGAAATCCAATCGCCGGGTCAGCGGCGCGAACGATCCCATCTTCGCATCGTAAATCCGGCAGAAACCGTATGTCTGCATCATGCCGTGCCAGACGCCCCAGAAGAACACGATCAGGATGATCCCCTTAAGGTCCCAGTAATAGAACATCGTGCAGGTCGCTGCCAGAAAAACGGGCGCGAAGATGAAGCGCCAGCGAAAGCGCTCGAACAAGGCGCGGTCGCCATAGGCACGGATCATTCCCGGCAAGTGATGGCCCATCGCACCAAAAGCAGAGACGAAGAGATAAATGTCCTGCGCACTCCAGCGCGTTTGAGCAAGGGCGAAAAGTGGCACCAGCAGCAGCGGGGTACCGACGTAAAGGATCAGGTCGCGCCAGCTATTGAGAATCCAGAAGTTCTTCTTCGGAACTGCCGAGGGAACAGCAGGAACAGTCTGTGGACGTGAAAAAGCGGTTACGTGCTGCATCTGCGTAGCCGATTAGATTCTCCTAAGCGACCGAAAAAATCAACGCTCCTCTGGGAAGCGGGCCTGGGTTCCCTCCTTGTTTCGTGCACGCAATGACGAGACAGCGCGCGAATTGAAGGTGAAATGATGCAAGAAACTCAAATTGAGAAACTAAAAGAGCACGAAGAGAAGCGGGATTTGTTTTGCGTTGTGAACGACGCCTTCCGGGTCTTCGCGCGCCGGACCTCCGGCGTCCTTGGCAGCGCGTGGGCTTTTGTCGCCGCCATCCTGATTATCGTCGTCTGGGCCTTGACCGGCCAAACCTTCCATTACTCCGATACCTGGCAGCTGATCATCAATACTGGCACGACCATCGTCACGTTCCTGATGGTTTTTCTCATCCAAAATACGCAAAACCGCGATGCCAAAGCAGCCCATCTCAAGCTCGACGAAATCATTCGGGCGCTGAAGGGCGCGCGCAATGAGCTGGTCGATCTCGAAAATCTGTCGGACGAGAATCTAAAAAAACTGGAAGAGCAATTCCGAAGAGTGCGCCTACGGGCCGAGACGACCCGCCAAAACAACCGCGACATTGAGCCGGCTGAACTGAGCTAAACGAGCGCTAGTTCTCGGCGGTCCCCGGTTCTTGAGCGACGCCGGTCTGGAGAAATATTTTTCCGCTCGGGCAAAGCTTGAAAACTTCGCACTGGTTGCAATCCGGCTTGCGAGCAAAGCACCGGCGGCGGCCGTGCCAGATGAGCCAGTGGCTCCAATTTGTCCAATATTCGCGCGGCACCAGTTTCATCAGGTCGCCTTCAATTTTTTCCGGATCTTTCTGTTTCGTTAATCCGAGCCGCTGCGATAGCCGGATCACGTGAGTATCGACAACGATTCCCTCATCCTTTCCAAAAGCGTTGCCGAGCACGACATTCGCCGTTTTGCGTCCAACGCCCGGCAACTCACGCAGTTCTTCCATCGTCGATGGGACCTTGCCGCCAAATTTTTCGGCGATTGTCGACGCCGCCGCGCGAATGCTCTTTGTTTTGTTCCGGAAAAAGCCGGTCGATTTGATTGCGTTCTCCAGCTCGGTCTGCGGCGCGCTGGCATAATCTTTTGCCTTTCGGTATTTCTTGAACAAAGCGGGCGTGACCAAATTGACGCGCTTGTCGGTGCATTGCGCGGAAAGAATGGTCGCGACCAGCAACTCGAGTGGATTCTTGAAATCGAGCTCACAATGCGCGCCGGGATAGATTTTCGGCCAGAGCTTAATGAGTTGAGCAACCCGTTCGCGAGCGGTCATTCGGGCATTATTCCTCCCGATGTCGATGTTGCAACGCTGTTGTAGCCGCGGGCGCTGACCGCGGATAGCTTGCGCATCGCAGCTCTCGAGAATTGCCGAGATCGACGCCCGCCGCTACAACGGAATTGCCGAGGCCAACGCCGTCGGCTCAATCGCTGCGAAGCGTTCAAGCTTCTGCGCGAGTTCGGCCGGGACGTGGGCCACGATCAAGGCATCGTTGTCTTCGTAGCGCAGTTCAAGAACGTGGCCGACGCGGTGGATTTCAGCGAGCAATGCGCTTTCGTTGGTGGGGATCCGGAAACGGGAACGCAACCGCCAGGAAGCGAGCGCGGCCTCCAATGCATCTACGAGTTTGCTTACACCCTCACCAGTGCGGGCTGAGATCGCCACGCTGCCGGGAAATCTGGTCACATAAGTTTCGGCCATCTCACGGTTCGACAGCTTGTCGATCTTGTTGAACACCGTGACGGTTTGTTTCCCGAAGGCACCGAGTTCCTTGATCACGCTATCCACGGCTTCCATCTGCTCGTCGACCCGCGGATGGCTAAGATCGACAACGTGAATCAGAAGATCCGCTTCCACGACTTCTTCGAGCGTAGCCTTGAACGACTCGATCAACGTGTGCGGCAGTTTGCGCAGGAAACCGACCGTGTCGGTGAGCAGCAGCCGCTGTTTGTTTGGCAAGGTAAAGCTGCGCGTGGTCGGATCGAGCGTGGCAAAAAGTTTGTCCTCGGCGACTACATCGGCGCCAGTCAGCAGATTTAGCAACGTCGATTTTCCGGCATTGGTGTAACCGACCACGGCCGCAACCGGCCATTGATGACGTTTGCGGCCTTGTCGCTGAACCGAGCGCGTCTTGCGCACTTCCAGAAGCTCCCGTTCAAGACGCGCAATCCGCTCCTGCACGCGGCGACGGTCCACTTCCAATTGCGTTTCACCCGGGCCCCGCGTTCCTATCCCGCCGGTTTGACGGGAAAGGTGGCTCCACATGCGGGTCAGTCGCGGCAAAAGATATTGCAACTGCGCGAGCTCGATCTGCAAACGGCCTTCGCGGCTCCGCGCACGCTGAGCGAAAATATCGAGAATCAATTGGGTGCGATCGAGCACTTTCCTGGAGAGAAGCGTTTCCAGATTGCGGCCCTGCGCCGGAGAAAGCTCGTCGTCGAAGATCACCGACGTCACTTCTCGATCCTGCAAGGAGTCTCTGATTAATTCAGCTTTTCCCTTGCCGATGTAATAGGGCGCAGTCGGCTTTTGGAGTTTCTGTGTGATGGTGTCGACCACTTCGGCGCCGGCGGAATTCGCCAGCTCGGCGAGTTCTTCGAGTGAATCGCGGAGGTCCCATTTCGAGACGCGGCCGTGTTCCAGGCCGATCAGAAGCGCGCGTTCGTGTTCTTTCTTCGGGCGTGTCTCAATCATTCCCTTGCACAGCGCGGCGAGCCCTGTGCGTAATCCATTTCACAGCTTGCTTGTGAGTGAGAGGCGATAAATTCAGCGGCTCAAAGCTAGGTTGGCGCCGGAACCAGGTCAACTGTCTTTTGGCATAGCGCCGGGTTGATTGCTGAATCGCAGCAACGCACTGTGGTATCGACATCTTGCCGTCGAGCAATTCTCGAATCTCGCGTAAACCGATCATTTTGGAAGCGGTCTCTCCGATCGTGCCGGCAGTGCGCACTTCTTCGGTCACGCCGCTTTCGAACATTGCTGTCACGCGCGAGTTGATTCGCTGGTAAAGATCATCGCGTTCGCGAAAAACGAAGACACCATTTGCAGCCGTGATCGTCGATCGCGGACCGGGATCAACGATCCCGGCTACAGATTTCCACTGCGTGCGCTGAGACGACACCGGTTTCCCAGTCAGCAGGCAAATTTCGAGAGCGCGCGCCACGCGACGACGATTCTTCATGTCGATGGTATGCGCCGCATCGGGATCGAGGCCGATCAATTGTGCGCGTAACTCATTCATGCTCGAGGCATTCAATTTCTCGCGCAGCCTCGGATCGATTTCCGGCAGTTTCGCTAATCCATGTGTGAGCGCCTTGATGTAAAGCCCGGTTCCACCCACTACGACCGCCATTTTGCCACGTGAATGAATTTCCGAGATCGCTGCTACCGCTGCGGCGCGGAACTTTTCCGCACTCATTTGTTCCTGGTTCGACTGGGTGCCGATGAGATGATGCGGTACTTGAGCAAGCACCGCCAGTGAAGGCTTTGCGCTCAAAAGATCGAGCCCACCATAGATTTGAAACGCGTCGGCGCTGACGATTTCGGCGCCGAGTTCCTGGGCAACGTCAGCTGCGAGCTCCGATTTTCCAGTGGCGGTCGGGCCGACAATGTAGAACGTGCGCCTCATATCGAGCGTGATCGAGACATCTCTTAACAATTTATTTGTCCGCCAAACATGCGAAAGAACGCCAAAGGTTAGAGAAGAGAGAGATTTCGAAAAAAGTCGGCCTTCAATTTGGCGTCAATTAGCGTTTTGGTCGGATGTCGTTAACGATAAGAGATTCCTCGACTTCGCTCGGAATGACAAAGGCGACGGTCCGACATCGCCGCTACAGAAAACAAATCGGGAGACGCGCGACTAGAAGCCGCGACGTCTCCCGATTGAAAAAAACGACCGCGTTAGTCCGCCTGATGCTGGTTTGACTTGGCTCCGCTGACGACCAGCTTGCGGCCAAGAAATTCCTTGTCGTGCAATTCCTCGACGGCTCGTTGCGCTTCCTCGACCGTTTGCATCTGGACGAAGGCGAAACCTTTCGAGCGCTGATTGTGCCGGTAGCTCACGACCTCTGCGTTCTGCACGTGGCCCACGCCATTGAACAACTCGAAGAGATCGCTCTCTGTCGCGTCAAAGGAAAGGTTGCCGACGTAAAGACGCGGTGAAGTGACTTCGACCGGTTCAGGTTTGCGCGGTGTTTGCGGTGTGTGCGGCTGATGCGAAGGCTGGTCGCCATTGCGTCCTGCCGGCACGTGTTTCCTGGCCGGTTTGTCGTTTCCAAAAAACGCCACGACTCGTTGCCAGAATGTTTTCTCGGGCGCCTTCACGCGCGCGTCTTGTTGATAACGCCCGCGTCCGTCGCCCCTGCGTCGAGACCCGCCGCGCGGCCGGCGCGAGCGTCTCCCGGATGAATGAGAGTTCATATTGATCCTCAATTTTTACCCAATGATGTAATGGACGGAGCGCATCGGTAGATGCACGGTCCGTGGCGCGCCGACCCCGAAGGGTCGATTCAAGCAAATTGCCAGCGTTCAGCGGCGCCAATGGAAACCCCGTCTCTTCATGCCAGAAACCGACTCGTCTCGAGCCGTAAAGCGCTACAGTGAGCGAACGAAGCAGCGAAGATGCAAAACCCGGCATCATAATTTTCAAAGCCTGTATCCTCGTTAAGAGCGAACGGAATCGATAACGATTCCCGACATGTGACGCACATTATCCGCGAACCGCATGCGATTGCAAGCAAAAGGAAAGAGAGAGGGAAATGACTCGGGATGTGCGCACCCGTCACGCTGTTATCCTGTCGTAGACTCGCCGTGGCGAGAGTGGAGCGAAGGACCTCACGAATAACGGAAACGCTCACGATTCAACCGGCGATCGCGGCTCGGGATGACCATCAGCGCGTAAGCCGGTCGCGTAGCGAGTAGAGCCTCGACTTGAGATACTGCTTCGGCCGTTCCTGCCGGATCGGTTTTACGAAATGTCGCAATGAGCGTTCCGGCAATCGCGGCTCGTAGCCAAATGCCGGCATCAAATCTCGGCAATGCCATTCTACCCACCCGATTTCATCTTCGGAAAGATCGGTCTGCCAACGCGTGAGGGGTTCGGCGCTGATCTGATCGAAGCGAACCTCAGTGGCTGAATTCCCAGACCAGAATTTGCCCACTTTGGTCGGCGTCAGCACAATTGCCGGGTCGTATTCGATCTCAAGAAAATCGCATACCTTTTTCATCGAATCGGCAGTCTCCAGGACGAGCTTTTCGTACGGCACCACCAACGATCCCGGGTCGTCTCCATTCATGGCCCGCAACGCAATCCCGGCCGCTTCGCGCCAATGGCTGATGCAGTAGTAAGTCGAAAATGTTCCCAGCTTCCTGGTTTTTTCCAAGGCGATCTGGGCCGCGAGAATGGCGCGAGGATCGCGCATGGTCAGCAGGATTTTAGCGTACGGAAATCGAGCTCTGATCGCGGGGATGCATCGGCGATTGGCCGGTGTCTTTTCAACCCAGCGCGCGATTAAATCAAGAGGCCGGCCCAGCGTGGTCGCATACGCCTCCATCAGCAGGACGAGAAGGTCCTTTTCGGCGTTGACCGGATCGAACGCCATCTGATCGAACGTCTGCAACAAGCGCGCGGTTGGAAAATCGGAATAATCGCGTTTCACCCATTTGCAGGGACCGCCGAAGAGGACGTTCGAAAGCGATTGCCGGGTGATGTAGTCAAACTGCGCGCGGCGTCCCTTCGAGCCGTACTTGGTAAGAACAGTCGGAAAATAAGCGGTCTCTTCCGGCAGGACCAGCAAAGCCGGGTGACTATCGAGCAAGGCAACCAGCAAAGTCGTGCCGGATTTCGCCTGGCCGGCCACGAAACATGCGCGCTGATCGAAAGCCAAGTCTTTGGAATTCATTCCTTCGACGCAAAATAGCACAAACCGGGGCTTCCTATTCCGTTATTGATACAGGGAAAGTGTCGGCGAGAAAAATTCTTGTCTTTTTTCCGGAACAGTCGTAATATCGCGGCTCATTTTCTTCTCCTATTCTTGGAGGAGCCCAAACACAACTAATGAAAAGAAAATCTGTCTCCCAATCCGCCTTCTTCAATCTTCGCACCTTGCTCGGATTTGCCGTTTGCCTGGCCGGCGTCATTATCGCTTTGCTCGGCTTTGGTCCTAATCCGGCCGGTTCCGTCATGGCACAGGAGATAAAGCAAAATCAAACAAACTCCGGGCGACCGGATGTTGTGCAAATGGTTGGGCCTGTGTCGCAAGACATGGATTTGCGGACCCTTCCCTACGTTCCCCAAGGGGGGGAGACCGACGAAGTCCGTCTCATGCGCCATCCGCAGCTGAAGAGTTATTCAGTTAAATATGACCCGGTTAAGGTCATGCGGAAATTAATGGAACCCGCCCTCATGCCAGCCCCGTTGGCGACCTACCCTGGTATTTCCTCAGTGGAAAGCGCATGCGGTTGTCTGCCTCCGGACACCGACGGTGACGTAGGCCCGAATCATTACATTCAAGCGGTCAATTCGAGCTTTAAGATTTTCGACAAGTCGGGGAACCAGCTGATGGCGGCGACAACGTATAATAGTTTCTTCGCCCCGCTCGGGCCGACAACTCCGTGCGGTCTTCAAAACCAGGGTGATGCCGTTGTTTTCTATGATCACCAGGCAGACCGGTTTGTGGTAACCGATTTCGCTTTTCCCTCATTTCCCGGCGCATCATTTTATGAGTGCATCGGTGTTTCGAAGACGAGTGACCCCGTGGCGGGGGGTTGGTGGCTCTACGCTATTCAAATCGATCCAGCGAACCCGACACAGTTCGGCGATTACCCGAAATTCAGTGTTTGGCCGGATGCGTACTACATGACAACCAACCTATTTACTAACAGTTCGACGTTTGTCGGCGTGCGTGTTTTTGCGTTGCCTCGTCTTGCGATGATCAATGGCACCGGTGCTCCCAATGCGGGAGCGGTTGCTTTCACCATCGATGCGGCAACGTTGGTCGACAGCTACAGTCTCGTGTCGGCAGGTTTTCGCACTGGCTCTCCGCCGCCTGCAGGCACGGATGAATACATATTGTCGATCGATAGCCCCGCGAGCGGTGGCGTAACGCTGACTCAGGTCCACGCCTGGCGTTTCCATGTCGATTTTGCGACGCCAGCCAATTCTACTTTAGGCCTCGGAGCCAACCACGCACCGAACGCGAACATTACTGTGAACGGCTTCACCGACGCGTTCACCACCACCAGCCATCTTGTGCCGCAAAGTGGCACGACCCGCCTGCTCGATACCCTTGGCGATAAAATCATGGCGCCGGTGGTTTATCAAAACCGGGCTGGAGTCGAATCGCTCTGGGCGTCTCATACTATTAACAACAACTCGGGTGGCACCGGCCCCATGGCGATTCGCTGGTACCAGTTCGATGTGACTGGCGGCACAATCCCCGCCACGCCTGTCCAACAGCAGACCTTTGATAATGGCGCCGACGGATTGTTCCGCTTTATGCCGAGTATCGCAGTAGATGGAAACGGAAACATGGCGATCGGTTATGCCACATCCAGCAGCACGATTTTCCCCGGCATCCGATACGCGGGACGATTGGCAGGCGATCCATTGAATACTCTCGCGCAGGGAGAAGCGGAAATGACCGCCGGTGGTGGAAACCAAAGCAGCAGCAGTAGCCGCTGGGGCGATTACAGCGCGCTCAACATCGATCCGGCCGACAACTCCACATTCTGGCACACCAACGAATATTATGTCGCCACCGGTAGCGCTACCTGGAACACGCGCATCGGCAAATTCCGGTTCCCGCCAGCCGCGCTGGCAATGGCCTCCGCAGTTTCCCGCAAGACACAAGGCGCAGGCACTTTCGACGTCGCACTTCCTGGAGTGGAATGTCGCAGCGGCGGTGCAGGCGGCAGTTTCACATTCGTGTTCACGTTTAATAACACCGTTGTCAGCGGTAACGCGGCCGTGAGTGGTGGTGCGGGAAGCGTCCTGGGTTCACCCGCATTTTCCGGTAACACGATGACGGTCAACCTGACTGGCGTTGCCAACGCGCAATTACTTACCGTTACTCTGAGCAGCGTAACCGACGCCTTCGCCCAGACGCTGCCTAACACCGCTGTGAATGCCAGCATGTTGATCGGCGACACTAACGCGAATCACGTCGTAAACGCGTCGGATGTCGCGCAAACCAAGTCGAAAATCGGTCAGGCCTTGTCCGGAACGAACTTCCGCGAGGATGTGAATAGCAACGGCGCCCTTAACGGCTCCGATGTTTCGCTGGTGAAAGCGCACATCGGCGATGCTGCCCCCGCGGCCGGCCAGTAGTCGGGACAATCTCAGCTGTTTCGGGTAGCGGCGTTCGTTTAAGCGCCGCTACCGGGCCGCTCCAGAGGCGATCGCGCGCGCGCTTCGTTTTGCAGCGCAAATAAACTGCGTCTGTCGAAATCACGCGATAGGTTTTCAACCCCCAACGGTTGTTTCCCCTTGACCAAGAATCCCTTCATTCAGGATAATGCTCACGAGTGAGCCACGTATTTTCTATGAAAAATTCGAACCTGTTGCTGCGTTGGAGTTTGTTGGTCGTCGCCACCGCGATTTCTACGTCGGCCTTTGGCGGCGACCGGTCTGTGTCAAAGCCACAGAAATCCAACGTCACCGAAATGCTTCGCATTCTCGATGAAAGGGGATTGCCCGTACCGAATAGTAAACCATCGGCCGCTAGTCAAATTTTCGATGTCACCGTGGGACCAGCTGGGAATCGCGTATTTTCGCCTAACACCGTGAACATTTCGGTGGGAGACACAGTGCGTTGGACATGGGGGAGCAGCAATCACAGCGTCACCAGTGGAAGTTCCTGTGCGGCCGACTCGCAGTTTTGTTCCCCTAACGACACTAATTGCGGCGCAGGCACGCTTTCCAACACGGGCTCCGTTTATCAACAAACCTTTGGGCAGGCTGGCGATTATTTTTACTTCTGTGCCCTCCACTGCTTTTCCGGGATGACCGGCACAATCCACGTGGCCGCTGCGCCCGAATTGCAATTAGTGAGCGCTGCTTCACGCAAAACTCACGGAGTCGCCGGCGCGTTCGACATCGATCTGCCCCTCACCGGCCCATCGGGAGTAGAATGCCGTTCGGGCGGCGCAAACGGCGATTATATCCTCGTATTCACATTTACAAATAATGTCACCAGCGGCGACGCCATGATCGACAGCGGCGTCGGCAGCGTTTCGGGGACGCCAACATTTTCCGGCACTTCAATGACCGTCAATCTCACTGGTATCGCCAATGCACAGGCCCTCACCGTGACCTTGAGCAACGTGATCGATGTCTTCGCTCAAACGCTGCCAAACACGCCAGTGAACGCGAGCTTTTTGATAGGCGACACAAATGGTAATCATCTCGTGAACGCATCGGACATCTCACAGGCCAAGTCCCAGATCGGCCAGGGCATAACCGCCGGCAACGCCAGAGAAGATGTGAATGCCAACGGCGCTATTAACGGCAGCGATGTTTCGTTGGTGAAAGCGCACATCGGCGAGGCCGCCCCCATCGCCGGAGAATAGCTGAGCCGTTGCGGCTAACGGGACATTCAGAAGCGTTCGCGCTTCTTTATGCGGCGCGGATAAATTGCGTCTGCCGAAACCATTCCATGAAACGTGGCAGGCCTTCGCTCAGTCGCGTGGCGGGATTATAACCAAGAAGTTGTTTCGCTTTCGAAATGTCCGCGCAGGTCAGCGGAACATCGCCTGGTTGTTCAGGTAAACGGTTAATCTTCGCTTTTTTTCCGACCGCATTCTCGATCGCCGCGATTAAGTCCTTCAGCTGAATCGTTTCGCTCTCACCGAGATTGAAAATGTCGAATAACGACCCTTGGTAATCCAAAGCTGCCATGGTGCCTTGAATGATATCGTCGATGTAGGTGTAATCGCGGCGCGTGCTGCCGTCGCCGAACTGATCGATTGCCTCACCCGCCCAGATTTTTCTGGTAAATTGATGGATCGCAAGGTCAGGCCGCTGTCTCGGACCGTACACAGTAAAATAACGAAGGGCGACAATCCGCATTTGATAAAGGTGAGAAAAAGTGGAGCAGAGAAATTCGCCGGCGATTTTGGTAGCCGCGTACGGGCTGATCGTTTGCGTAAGGTGTTGCTCTTCTGAGAAGGGAACAATTTTAGAAACGCCGTAAACCGACGAGCTCGAGGCAAAAATGAAACGCTCGACACCAGTCGCGCTCGCGGCCTCAAGCAGGTGCAACGTTCCGCCCACATTCGTATCGTAATAAAGCTGCGGGTGTTGAATCGATGGCCGGACACCCGCGCGCGCGGCCAGATGCGCGATTGTTTGAAATTTCTCGCGGCCAAATAAACTTCGCACCGCGTCGCTATTGCGCAGATCGATCTGATGAATGGCGACGTCCTTCGCCAGCGTAGCGACGTTATCCCGTTTGATCCGGGGGTCGTAATAGTCATTGAAATCGTCGAGGATTGAAACCTGGTGCCCGGCTCCCAGAAGTTTTTCGACGAGATGCGAGCCGATAAAACCCGCTCCGCCTGTGACCAGAATTCGCATGGCCTGTAGATTAACCACGAATTTACTCGAATGGACACGAATTTACGTTTTGCGGGATCCAGGCGATCGCCCTAGGAATCTGTGTTTCAATTGCCTGCCAAGCCGTAGCCCCAGACGAAGGCTGGTGTTAATCTGTGGCCGAAATGAAACTCCGATCGACCACCCTTGGCCTCGCCCTGTCGATCTTCATTGTGTTTGCGATTTCTTTTGTGGCGACGCTCTGGTTTCAGCTCTGGCCTGAACTGACGCGACCCACACATCTCGATCCAGCGTTTCGACTTCCTTCGCCGATCGAGTTGGCCTCACTCCCCACCGCGGCGCGTTTCGATTTTCCAATCGGCAGTGAGAACGGCGCGATGAGCTACAACGCCCAGCGATTCACCGAAAATCGTCATTTGGGCGATGATTTGAATGGGATCGGCGGCGAAAATAGCGACTTGGGCGACCCTGTCCACGCAGTGGCCGATGGCCGGGTGCTGCTGGCGCGGGAAGGCGGACCGGGTTGGGGCAACGTGATAATTGTGCTGCATGCTTACATCGACAAGGACGCGCGAAATTACGTGCAGTCGTACTACGCACATGTCGAAACGATGCTGGTGAGTGTGGGCGACGATGTTCGACGCGGCCAGCAAATTGCAACCATTGGAACCGCAAACGGCAAGTATCTGGCGCATTTGCATTTCGAGATGCGCGAATTCACGACTCCATTCATCGGCCCGGGCTATCGCGACGACACCAGCGGCTGGATCGATCCGACCGCATTTATCCGGCAGCATCGCGGAGCGCCGGAAGACGACGTCGGACGCACCACGCCACAGCTGTAGCCACCGGCCTGTGGCCGGTCCCTAGTAAGCGCGCCAGTGCAAGAGCAAATAAGCCCAGTTCATCGCGAGCGCGGCGATCACAATAATTCGCACGTGTTTCTTTTCGGCCCGCGTTGGAAACGAGATCCTCAAACGCCGCGCACGGGTAACCAGCACTGCAAGTGCGTACACGTTGAAGATCGACAATCCGCACAGCGCGACGAACACCAGCGGATTCCACTGCAGGGCCGTCAGAAAATTTCCGTGAAAAAACTGAATGCCGGCCCGTGTCATCCCGCAGCTGACGCAAGGCAATCCGGTGAGATCATGAAAAGCGCAACGCGGCCAGGGCAGGCCGAGCGCAAACCATCCCGCTGCCAGGCCAAGCGATGCGATCGACACGCTCAGCCAGATCAGTTCGTAATCGGGTTCACCCGCGGCCACTGGGCGACGCGACAGCTCCATCGGGCTCGCCTAATGTCGCGATGCAGCCAGTGCTCCAATCATCACCGCAATCATGCAACCGCCACCGCAGCAAAGGATCAAGGGAAGCAACACGGCAAGGACAGCGCGCCCCGTGCTGGTTTCATGTGCGCGCGCCAGACCGATGCAATTTACGATCAGCGCCCAAATGCCGGCGATCAGTCCGCCACAAACGGGAATCATCTGCAACGGACCGGTCGAACCCTGCGTAAACGCCAGGACGCGGAATGTGGTCTCAAACGACTTGTTCGCTCCGCCCACGATCATCAAAGAAAGATGAATCATGGCGGCCCCTATAAAGACTCCGAGCACAACAAACACCGGAATAAGAATGACAAACGCGATTGCACCGATGCCCATGCCGGCCAGCATAGTGAAGGCATCGCGCTGCCCCGCCAGGAGTCCCATCCCATGCAAAAGGAGAGAAAAGAAAAACGACACGAGTGCGCCGGCACAACCGCCAATCAACGCATAGATAAGCGGTTCAACCAGCCCGCCTTCGGTCTTCATCGCGTTGAATGCCTGATCGGGTTTCGTCAGGACCATGGTCAGCGTCTCTATAAAGGCGTTGAAAAATCCACGCTCCTCCCGGTGCTCCCATGGTAATCCTCCCCGCGGCGCATTTGTAACGGCTGTCGATATTGCGACCGGCGGAACAGTTGTCGATGCTACGCCCACTTGCGGCGGCGGAGGCGCTGCCGAGGACGGCACGTCCGCGGCAAACTCCGTAAACTGCGAGAGCTGTTTCCAACTTGCCATGCCTTCCTGCCAACCGAGATCGGTAGCAAGGAAACGCCCCGCTCGCAGACCCTGGTGAACGTCTTCTTCGGAAAATGCGCCCAGACTCGTTGCGCCCCGGTTAACGTGGATCATTGCCATAATCCTCCGCTTCTACATGAGTTGCGGCGCAAAAGTCAATGCGTGTCTGGGGATCGAGCAGTCCCTTGCTCGATGTTAAGTTTGGCGGCGAAGCCGCATTATTTGGCATCGCCCGACGGAGCGGCCGATCCACCGGAGACAATTAGTCGAAACGATTCGTTTTCTCGGGTGCATCCAAAGCCCGCCAAAAATACCAGGCCGCCACCGAGCGATACGGGCGCCATTTTTCGCCATGCTTTTCAAGCTGCTTTGGCGTGGGCAACTTTCGCTTGCCAAAAGTCTTGGCGAAACCCTTGCGGACTCCGTAATCACCCACCGGCCAGACGTCGGGCCGCCCGAGATCGAACAAGAGGAGCATTTCAGCGGTCCATCGGCCGATTCCGCGCACGGCAATCAAGCGCGCGACAATTTCTTCATCGGACATCTTCGTCAAGGCCCGGGCCGATGGCACCGTCCCATCGATCGTCTTCGCGGCCAGATCTTTGATTGCGGCCACTTTGCTGCGTGACAGCCCGGCGCCCCGCAATTTCTCATCGGGAGTGGCCAGAACAAGTTTGGGATCGAGATTTTTCTTTTTCGGATAAAGGGCGCGGACCCGTTTCCAAATCGTAGCCGCGGCCTTTCCACTCAATTGCTGGTAGGCGATCGACTCGGCCAGCGCATCGAATGGCCGCAAAGAGCGGGAGGGCGAAACGTTGTAGCGGGTCGAGCTCTTGATGAGCTTGGCCATGCGCCGATCGCTGGCCGAAATATGACGGTGTGCATGCTCGTGGGCCACAAGGCTCAATTAAAATGACGAATGATTAATGTCGAATGACGAATCAATGCACTTGCTTGACCGTTTATTTTCGATTTCATCATGTATGGCTCAGACACAATTGACCTTCTACGGCCAATCGGCTTTCAAAATCGTCACCCCTAGCGGAAAAATTCTTCTCATAGATCCGTGGCTAACGAATCCGGCTAACGACAAAGGCGCAGATGACGTGGCGGCAATGAAACAGGTCGATCTTATCTTGCTCACGCACGGACACGCGGACCACGTTGGTGAAACAGTCGAGATCGGCAAGAAAACCCGGGCGAAGCTTGTGGCGACCCACGACTTGTCGATGGCGATGACGGCTGCGCTTGGCTAT
>JBDTZF010000134.1:0-6554 GCA_040005265.1 Verrucomicrobiota bacterium | reverse complement strand
ACCCGTCAACGCCCAGCACGTCCAATCCGAGTGAGGCCAGAAAGACGGCATTTCGCCCTTCGCCTTCGGCTAGACTCAACACGGGTCCGACGAGGATGTTTGCGTTTTGCATGAGGAACGAATTCGGCTCAGTTCCGTAAGCAAATGCGTCACTCGCATACCGTAGATTCCACATGACATCTTCCTAACGAAAACGAGCGTGGCGACCGCTGGTGACGTCGAGCCATTGTCTAAACTTTCTACTTGTCATGCTCGCCCGCAGTCTTCAGGTCAATTACCTGTCACGTCGGCGCTCAAGAGAAGGCGGATCAACCATCAATATTTTTCCTTATTTCTTTTTCTTTTCGAGCTTGTCGGCTGCTGCTTCTTTAGCCTGGTCTTTGGGGGTCTCGATCCGGTTGGAAACGATCTTGCCTGTCTTGGCGTCTACCTGGATCTCGGTGATGTTTCTCGACTTCGGCGTGGAGATGTCGAATGACCAGATGAGTTCGCCATGCTCTTTTTCGAGTTCGGCCGACGTGGTCTTTCCGTTTGGAACTTTGGCGAGGGCGATCTTCGTGGCTTGCTCCTGAGTGATCTTGGCTTGTGCCTTTAGCGCGGCCTGAGACTCGTCGGCTGCGCTGGCGGCAGATAAGCCGAGTCCGAAAACGACGCCGAGAGACAGGATGTAGCGAGTTAGTATTGATTTCATTTGTTAGTGTTTAGACGGGGTTGTGTTCGTTTCCGTTCATCCAAGGGAAAAACTGGCAAGTGGAGCGAGCCTGGCTGGATACTCACCTCTCAACTAGAAATTCAACCTTCCTGCTACTTTGATAATTGGCGGGTTTCGAGTCGAACGCGAAGATCGTGTGCGCGCTCGCCGAGCTTACGCAGATCCGAGGCGAATTCGCTCTGAAGGTCCATGTGGACCCGGAACTGTGGCAGCAGATGCCCGTCGGGGCTGTAGAAAGCGTCCGGCCCCAAGGCAACCCTCGGCAATACTTCCCGCTCCGTGAATTGGTTGTAGCGATCGTAGTTATCGTGGATGCCGATGAATTCGCTATAGTAATACCCAAGCTCAGTCCGCAGGCCAGGTTCAATCAAGCGAGCCAGACCTGACGACACCACTGTGTTCCATGCCGCCGAGGGCGGATGCGTGGCACCGGGAATTCTGTAGTAGCCTGGGATCGCGCGTTTGCCTTCCTTATCGGCATTCTGCCACTCGACCATCTTGGCCGTGATCGAATCGGCAAACTCTCGAGAACGGATTTCGCTGCGTCCCAGCTCCGCAATAACCCCGGACATGGCCTGATGGAACTCGACCTCCTGTTTCCGGTTATCACGGTAGTTCTCAATGACGAAAGCGGCGCTTACACCTACAAAAATGACGAAAAGTTCTCCGATCAACCAGCCCAGTCGCTGCCGCCAGTTTTGCTTTTGATCTAAGTGCGACATCTGCGGTCGGCGCCACCGAGGGCAAGCGTCGCTCGAAGGGAAGATGTTCTAGTCATACAAAAACGTGAGCGAACGACGGGTGGCGGTTAGCTCCACTGACTGGTTAGACGTATCGTTCATCGGGACTCGCGCTCGAATACCATCATCGGGTCGAGGTGGAAAATGGTGGGAACTGGAAGAGGACGAAGAGGTGTTAAGACGATTTTGCCGCGCTGCCGCTGCAAACGCATGGTGGAAACATCTCCCTTCGTGTCTTTCGTCTCTTTTTGTGGCGTGACGACAAGACGATCTCCCTCCAGCTTCCATTGGCCGCTCGCGCTGCCGTACTCTCCAGGACGCTTTGCCTTCGGATCGACCTCATCGCCCGTCCAAGTGGCTTTATAAGTATGATCCCGCGATAACATAAGCAAGACGTTGTAGCCGAGATGGTCGCCGCGGTACCAATGCCCGAGTACATCTTTGTCGGTGTAGTCAGCAGCGATGGCGACTCCGCTGAATACGAGAACCAGAAGCGTGGAAAGGAGTGAGCGCATGATACGTCTAACGAGAATTAGCCGGAATCATTCCGCCTAATCCGTCAGCTCCCTCCGAACAAACCGGAACGGCGGATTCGAGGATTGGTTCGGACGCATCATCATCTCGGTTCGTGTTGTTTTGTCGATCCGATATCGGCGGATTCGACTTTGAGAACGCCGCTACGGATGTGAATGTCCCGTTGAGGATAGGCGATCTCGATCCCGGCTTTGCTCAATTTCTCCACAATGGCGAAATTGAGTTCGCTCTTATAACCGCGGGGCCGCGAGCTCATGTCCTTGCTCCAGACCACCAGCTCGAACTCCATGGCGTTGTCGCCAAATCTATCCAGGAAAACCGTGGGCGCGGGCTCCTTCAAAGTATCGGGATTTTCATCAGCCGCCGCCAGCAGCGCGTTGCACGTTTTGTCGATGTCGCTCCCGTAAGCGATCCCGATCGGAATCCGGAACCGGACCCGCGGATCGCCGTACGTCCAGTTGGTCACAGTCGAGTCGATAAACTTCGTGTTCGGCACGATCATGGTGATGTTGTCGTTGGTGCGGATGATCGTGCTCCGAGCACGGATTTGCATCACCTGCCCGGTGACCCCGGACACTTCGATCCGGTCGCCGATGGCTATCGGTCGCTCGGCCAGAATGACCAAGCCGCTGATGAAATTGCTGGCGATGTTTTGCAAACCAAAGCCGACCCCGACGCCGACCGCGCCGGCGAAAACGGTCAGGGCCCCGAGATGAATGCCGGCGTTATCGAGGACGATGAAGATGCCGACGATCAGGACGATGTTGCTGACGACCTGGGCGATGGCGTACTGCAGGGAACGGTCGAGCCCGCTCTTGGCGAGGAAACTGTTGAACAGGAAAACCTTCGTCCGCGCTGAAATCCAAAAGACCGCGATCAGCAACCCGCCGAAGAGAAAAATTTGGACCAGACTGAGTTTAAGGCCCGGGACGGGCGCGTTCCATCCCAGCGGAACGCCGGCGGCGTTGATCGCGCTGACCACAAAGAAGATGAGCGTGGCCAGGCTCAGGATCGTAGTGATGATTGCGACTAAATTGGGCTGGATTCGGAGCCGAATGAGAAAGCGGCGGATGAATTCGCTTTGGAAAATGCGCGCGATGAGTAGCCCGGCGGTCAGAAGGGCGCCGAACGCTATGAGACCGAGCGCCGAGATGTGATGACCGAAGACGTGAAGCAACGGCTGTTGAAGCAGACTTAGATCGGGCATTGCATTCTAGTCTGGGCGTATCGAAGCCATTCGCAACCGCGAATGGCCAAACTCCAAAACCCAAGCACCAACATCCAGTGAATCTTCAAGCGCCAATAATCAAGCGTTTGGGGAAGCGGCGCAGCAGCGCCGCACTCCAAAACGCAAGCGCCTGGGCAAATCTCCCAATTTTCGCGGCCATTGGAGCTTTGGGATTGGAATTTCTCTGGAGCTTGGATGTTGGCGCTTCGAATTTGCCCAGCATCCAAACGCGTGACGCGAAATTACGATCCCACGCGTAGATTCGCGAAATTATCCTAGGACTAACCGCCGGTGGGGGCAGTGCCGCCAGCGCCGCCACCCTGCTTGGCGCGCTCTTCGATGTACTTAATGACGTCGCCCACAGTCTGCAATTTCTCCGCGTCTTCGTCGGGAACTTCCACCCCGAATTCCTCTTCAAACGCCATCACTAGTTCCACGATGTCGAGCGAATCCGCGCCCAGATCTTCGATAAAGGACGCCTTTTCTGTAACCTGTTCGGGATTAACGCCGAGCTGCTCGACGATGATGTCCTTCACCTTTTCTTCAATTGATTTTTCGGCCATAAAATGCTTTTGGTTAGAGTTTTCTGCGCGCCGAAAAGTTAAAGCAGTCCGGGCACAGCAAGGCAAGTAAAAGAATTAGCGCGCTTGTCAATCGATTTCGAGGAATTGGCGGCCAATTATCACAAAGAGTTGGAGCTACGACCCTGTGGGCCGGCTGGTTTTTTCAAATTGCCTGAATGACGAACCGGCCACAGGCCGGTGGCTACAGCGGAAAGCGCAGCAAATTTTGTGCGAATGGCAATATCAGGTTAAATAGGAGCGATGCCGCCCGAGACTCCGTCGCCGGTCGATTTGCTCGATCTCAAACTAATGCCCGCCTGGCTGAAGGAGACCGAGACGAAGAGCTATGATCATTACACTGGCGAGGAAGGGGAACCGCGGGGAAGAGGACGGCGTGATGAGGGACGGCGAGGGCCGGGAGGCGGCAGAGACGATAGGGGAAGGCGCCCCACCCCGAACTCTCCGCAACGCTCCGGCGGGGCAGGCGCCCCACGCCCAACGACTCAAGGCCGAAGGCCTGATTCGCGCGAACCCAGGAAGGGCGGGCGTGATCAGGCTCGCCCGGGGGGCGGCGCACGGGAAGCCGGACCAAGAGATCGGGGACAGGATCGACAGCGCGAGCATCGCGCGCCCGCTCCGCAGCCAGCGCCGATTGATGTTACGGTGCGGTTTATGCCGCGCACGCCGGTTCTGGAAAGCGTGATTACGCAGGTCAGGTCGGGATCGGTTGCTTATTCCCTTTTTCATCTCGCCCGTTTGTTTCTTGAAAAACCGGAGCGTTATGAAGTGCGTTTAACCGCCAAACCGGAGACGCCGCTTTTTCAACTCGGCGAGGGCGGACCGGTCGGATCGAACCGTCAATTTCTGGAAGAGAGCGCATTCCGGCTGAGCCAGGAGGATTTTTACAAGGTCGACATCACCCAGGGCGAACCGATTAAGGGAAACTTCACCAGCGTCGCGCGCGATCGGCTGAGCGGAACATTACTTGGCCCGACAAATCATCATGCGTACCAGCCGCGGTTGCGGACCCTTTACGAACAGCGGTTCAGCCGGCGGATGAGTTTTCCCGACTATCAACGGCAGATCGAAATCGTTAACGACCCGGCGCTGGTGGAACGTTGGAAGGAAGAGGCGCAAAGAGTGACCACTTACACAACGGTACGCGAGGAACCACCGTCGGCGTTTTCTTCGGTGACCGATGCGGAGAAACATTTTCGGACAACTTATCTGCCGAGTTTGGTTCGCGGCGTGGAGGAAGTCGCCATCGGTGGCGTGCAAAGCCGGCGCCTGACTGATCGCGGGTTGCATCGCGCGATTGAGGATGCGTGGACCCAGGAAGTCCGTTCGCCCTCGAACATCATGCAGGAATTGGCCGGGCAATTTCGCCAGGTCGGGCTCAACGTTTTCCGGCATCGACGCGGAATGTTATTCGTTTCGCCAATTCGCGCCCGCCCACTGGTCCATGATCACGCCGGTCTCTCGCTAACAGTGAACGCAATTCTCCAGGCGATCACGAAAGCCCCCAAAATTGGCCGAAAGGAACTTGCCGACGCGTTAATTCCCAGCGCTGACGGCGAAGATGGAGAAGCGCGGAAGCTGGCGTTGGCGTCGGATTTGCACTGGCTCGTTAGCGAAGGTCACGTCATCGAATTCAATGATGGCTCGCTCGATCTGCCACGAGAGAAAACGAAGCCGGTAACGGAAGGTGCGCCGGAGGCAGAGGGAAAAGCCGGGAAAGATGGAGAAGAACCGGCGGGATCTCCGGTAGCGGCGATTGATGCGCCGTCACCAGATGGTTCCGGTGCGGGCGGCTCGGGTGAACGGCCCCTACCTGAAGCGAATACGGAATCACCTGTGCGGGATCGACAACCAGAACCTGCGCCGCAAGTGTTAGACCCGGACGCCGAAATCGGCGGCGGGTAGGGTAACGCACGCGTCTCGCGTGTCTGGTTTCGGTGTCTCGCCGAAACGAACTTTTTATAGAACGATGACTCCCTTGCCGGCGTCCGGGTAAGGGAAGTTCGCGCTGGCGAGACACCTTCACCAGACACGCGAGACGCGTGCGCTACCCAAGCGAAGAATGCGACGGTCACAGACCGCCGCTACAGGAACGGCGGAATGCTAAATGATGCCGGCTTTTTTCAAAGACCGGTAGGCGCCATTCTTGTTGATCGTCTTCATACCGCGCGCGCTGACCTTGATGCGGACGAATCTCTTCAGCTCCGGCACCCAGAGGCGATGTTCATGCAAATTCGGGGAAAAAACGCGCGACACATTCTTGGTCACGTGCCGGCCGACGCCGCCCTTCTTTTTGGCCATACCGCGCCGGTGAATAATGCTTCCACGCGACGGCTTGGACCCAGTGATAACGCAAACTTTTGACATAGTAAAAAAAGGAGGCGCAACGTCCCGCACACACCGCGATTGTCAAGCGATTGTTGAACGGAGTCAGGGCCTGATGGTCGAATTTTGCCCTCGCGGTATTCGCGGGGAACGAACAAGATCAGAAGTTGAATCGGAAGCATGACCCCAAAAAATAATCACAAGCTGCGGCTCGGTATCGTGGGAGCGGGCAACATCGTCCGGACCCGGCATTTGCCTGCTTTAAAACGAAGCCCCGACGTCGAAATTGTCGCCGTTTCTAATTCGACCTACGAAAGCTCGGAAAAATTTTGCAGCGAAAATCTTCCGCATGCGACGCCGATGCGGAATTGGGCCGACCTGCTGGCCCTGCCCGATCTCGATATCATCTGGATCGGCACGCCGCCTTACATGCA
>JBDTZF010000133.1:0-6583 GCA_040005265.1 Verrucomicrobiota bacterium | reverse complement strand
GCGTTTGCAACGACAAACGAAAGCAACGGATTCGACGCAACGACGACATGTGCGCCAGGAACCACGATTGGAAATAGCAAACGTGCCCAAGAGAAAAAGAACCGTTCGAGATCAGTGATGTCGTCGCGTGAAAGCGTTGTGAACCGCGGCAGAGGCGATCTCTTGTTGCCATCGAATGAAGGCGGGATGCGCCAGACTCCGCCTTTTCCTTTGCGAAGCTTGGCCTGTTCTAGTTCGCTGTACTCAACAAGCCCGTAAGGCGGATCGGCAACTACCGCCTCGATACTGTTCGTTTGAGCCGTCGAGAGCCACTGGAAGCAATCACCGTGAATCAAAGTTGCATTGCCGAACCGAAACGCTTCTCGCCCAAGCTCTGTAGCGGCGGTCTGCGACCGTCGGATCCGGGAAACTCCATCTCCGTTCCGTTGATCAACTAATGCGAGCGTCGCCTGCGCCTCTTCGCGGACGCGATAGTGCCCGCGATCTTTTTTTGTAAAAAGCTTCGGCGTATTCAGCCTAAGATAGGAACGGATCGAAGACGCCGGAGTTGGCCCGATGCGTTGGCTGACTTCGTGCGTGATCTCCGCCACCGTCGCGCCATGCGTGCGATACGCCAGCGCATCGATGATCGCATCGCGCACCGTTCCCGGTTTGCGTTTCGGCGAATCAGAATACTTCACGAGATGACAATAGACGTCGAGACGTCTTTGCGTCAATGCGAATCAACGGCCGCTGTTACGCCATAACTCCAGCGCCTCCTGTTTGTACTCTTCGGTGTATCTCGCCTTGTCGCGAGCCGGCTTCGTTAACTGTGTCTTCATGTGGGCTTCCTCTCGGGGTTTTGACCCTTAGCCCACTGTCCGTCAAATCAATGCAACCCTAACATGACCCTTTTTTCTTTTTTGCTGTGCGAATGATCTCTCGGTGAGAAGCGTTTAATAGAATCCACCATAAAAGCATGCATGAGCATGCATTGGTCGATCAACCGCTAGGGCTGGATTCGTGCATGGCTTGATGAGCGAACTTAGCAATATACTTTGCGATCTCTCCGTCTTGTTCGAACAACGCCATTAGGTAATGAATTGCAATTAGCTGATCGGAGTGAGTTCGCACTCTGAGCAACTCAGCATCACCGAGCGTCTTTCGAAGATCGGCGCCGAGGGTGATATTGGAATCCGAGTTGCCTTCCACTGTTGGGTATTTGCTCATTGCTCCAAGCAACCGTTCCTGGAAATCCTCCGGTTGGATTTTCGTGCGCGCTAATTGAGCGCCGAAGTCTCCCTTCATCAGACAAAGCGCGAAAATCAAATGCTCGTTGTGAATCTCGCTCTGATTCCATTCCGTGGTCACTTTCTCCGCATTTTTGAGTCCGTTTAAGATTTCCTCAGAATAGCTGGTCGGTGGATTCTCTGGATCGACGTTTCCATGAGCCTGTCGCACGGCCTGATTTACGAACTGCGCAATATATTGAGCGACCCTGCCTTCTTGAGCAGTTAGCGCCATCAGATAGTGAAATGGAAGCACTTCCAAATCGCCGCTCTTCTCACGATACCATTCAGCCTGAGCTAGCGTTCGCATGAGATCTTCCCCGGGCGCGACATCATCATTCGCGGGATCACCCATTTCGCGATACTCGCCCGCAACCTCCCGCAAGAGGCCCTTCAACTCGCCAATTCTTACGGACATCGCTTCGAGGGTTCGTTGAAACTCTTCATTACGCAGGAGAGATATGATAACGTGCTCATTGTGGACCTCAGCCTGAGTCCAATTCTCCGCCAGGACGCGAGCACGCATCAATGCGGTATCGAGGTCACTTGAGTACGCCACGATCTAATATGAAGCCCGGGTTAACGAGCAGGGTATTTACGTCTGCGCGGAGATATTGACTCACTCATTGCTACTTCAGGCGCGTCTTGCAGATGGGACACGTCTCGCGCTTGGTCGCCGAAGCAAAGCCTGTATGGTAGCAACCGGCACAAACGAAATGACCTTTCTCGCATGTCGCGCCACCCTCTAGTTCTTTTTGTTTACCGCAGATATCACATGTCCTTTTCATCTTTGACCTCGTTTATGATTAGTTCGGTAATCGTGCCAAGCAACTGCGCTTCGGGTCAAGCGCAGAGTTGATCCCGAGAAGGAACGATGTCGATCCTGGCAGGATATGCCTCTTCATGTTAACTCTGGATCCATTTCGATCGACGAGGTAGATCCGCTTCATGGCGCTTAGCGATTTCCCGAAATTCGTTCGCACGAACTCCGCGAAACACGAATGGCGGCATGCATCATCTGTGTTGCACACCGATTTTCGTGAGGAATGTGACGATATTATTGCCGTGCTCACTGAATTCCGCATTCAGAAGAGTCACATCGCGGTTGGTGGTGGCGGGAGAAGCAAAGTTTCGGCATCGATCGACCGGGCGATACGCTTGTCTTATTTCGGTTACTGTGGCGGATCGTCTGACCTCCAAGACTTGATAGTTGGTAAGAGACGCATTTACAGAAGCGATAGAGCTTCGCTCCTAAATCTCAATGGTTTCCTCGCCTCCGTACGTTGACCTAAGCTGTGCCAAACCTTTTACCTCTCGACAGCCTTCGAGGACTTTCTGCTCCAACTCCAGCAGCTCGCCCAGGCTTTGCCTTGTATCCGAGAACCCTTTCTCGATGTCACGAAATCTTAGGTCAAGGGATTTTCCGGCCCCGGAGGTATAAGCGGCGATGGGGTGAACGCCTAAGCCATATCTCTCGATAAGAACACGTTCTTCTTCACTTACCTCGACCTTGCACGCAAAGCTAAAATTGACTCCCTTATCTCCACCAAATACTCCCTTTTGGCTGGCTTGACTGCGGTTGATCGTTAGTTTCACGACCGATTTCAGTTTGTGCGAATTTCGCCCGAGCCGTTACAGCGTTTGCAGGTTTTCTGTTGCCCGCCTTCGGTAACTTTGCCTGAGCCGCCGCAGATCGGGCATTTCACCGAAAAGCGTTCCGGCTGCCCGGGCGGCCGCTCATAGGGATTAGGGAATCTCTCCATTTTCGTTCAATCGTTCGTTACTCGAAATACAAGAAAGTTAAGAGGTTTTTTAGCTAACCGGTTGCCCGGCGTCAAGCACATCCTAACAAAACAAACTGGACCATACAAATCAGGCCTCTTACGGCCCTCTCCGGCGCTTGTTTGGCGGTCGAAATGTGTTGGATCCGTTGCTCCCAGATGCCCCAGCGTTCTGAATCGCCTGCGAAATCCCCTCCAAAAAGCCCCCGAATATTTGCCGAGCCTGCGGGTCGGGCGAAGAAGTATTGGGTATCGGCAGCGGCACGTCATATCGATAGAACATCCCCGCTGCGCTATATGCCACCCGGCCCTGCTGAACGATTTGAGACGAAACTTGTGCCTGTTGCCCGTTGCCATCAGGTGCAAACGTCAAATACGTGATTCTGCCGAGGCCAGCAATCTGCCAAGTGAGGGTGCTGCCACGTTTTTGCACAGGATAATTGTTCCAACCGGAAGCAGCGTCCAACGAGCTAGCTCGATTCGCGACTTGGCGCAGATCCGACGCAAAAATGAGTTCCTGCTTATTGACCGTGCCATCTCTCCAATAGAGAATCCCGTACCAGTTTCCGGCAGCGACGCTTAGAGGATTGCGTTTGATATTTCTGACTTCGCCAAGAATCTTCACATTTTGTTGTTCGACATAAGGAAGCGACGCTTCTATTTGGTCGAGGCTCGATCCGCGATGCGGATGATACCAAGCGAATTGTCCAAAGTACTCCCGCACTTCTTTCTTGTCGGGAAAGTCACCTCCATGTCTGGCGAAAATTTCGTTGATAGCGTACTGCAATTGATCGGTTGACCAGCTTTGCAATTCGCCGGCCACGAAGACGCGACTTCGCGTATCTGGATATCGTTCGCCCGGAAACGCCGGAGCTGTTTCCGGCGTTGCAAAGGACGGCGCTATTGTCGGAAAAATGTAGGCGAGTTCGGGAGTTCCGGACTGAATTGCCTGACCTGGCTGCAGGACCGGCTGCGGCGTGGTTGCCGCAAGTGTCGAATCTGACGTGGATTCCTCTCGTTGGTCAAAGCTCCCTGTGCGCTGCACCGGCTCGAGCCGGATACGGATTTCTACGGGGAAGCTCTCAGCCGACTTGTATTGAACTGAACTCGCCTTCTTACCAGTCATGTACGGCATGCGCTTCGCCAGCGGGTTGTACAAGCCCAACAGACTCGAACTCCAAATGTCCCACGTCTCACCGGCCGTAGGGGGAACGCGTTTCGTCATCAGCACTGCTCCATTCCTGTCATCGTCCGTCGCGCACCAAATCTTAAGGCCGTCTTCCCCAACAATTTGCGTCCTCAGATGGTATTCATTAGGTATCCTGATCGGCTCACTCCAACCATTCGGATAAATTGGCATATCAAACTCCACAGATTCGCCGGCAGCTGGGGCTTTGATCGCCGCAAGCTGTTTTGCTCTCGTTTCTGTCTGTCCTGAATTCGCACCAGCCGAGTTGGACGGAGATCTGTAGAGCTGACCAAGTCCTGAAATAAACATCATCAGAGCAAAACCGGCACTGACACAAAGCGCAAGAATACCGACAAGTTTTGCCCGGCCCATAGGTGGCGCGGGTGTGAAGGCGGTCGGCGGTGGGGAAGGCTGCGAGGGCGAGGAAGCCGGTTTGTATTCAGATTGCCGTGGCGGTGCGTCGTACGTCGGAGGTTGGGCTGAAGATCGTGGGGGAGGAGTCGACCTTGCCGCATCAAAACGGGCCCGCTTTAGAGGGTCGGAAAGGATCTCGTACGCTTCATTGATCCGTTTGAAGTCTTCCTCTGCTTCTTTCTTATGCGGTTCAGTCGCAAACTTATCCGGATGGTACGCGTGGCTAAGGAAGCGAAACCGCTTCTTAATTGCCTCTGCTGTCGCTGTCGGCTGGACACCTAGGATGTCGTAGTAGTCGTCGGCCATCGCAATCTGTCAGCCGGGAAGAAGCCGCGCCATAGACGAAATTCCAGCTTCCAGATGTTCACGATCGACATGAATCGCTAATTCTTTGCTGGTTACGATCTTGTCCAGAAATGACTTGTCTGCGTCGTCAGTACCGATGGCAAGAATCTCAATCCCCACACCCTTTGCAGATACCGCCGTGCGCAGCGTGGCATCGCAATCCTCGCCGGTCTTCGTAAAAGGTTGGCCGTCGGTAACAAGGCACATCGCGCGCTGGCCTTTACGGCTCTCGAGCTTTTGAGTAGCCAGCGAAATCGCGTCCGCCATGTTTGTGTACGGCCCGCTCGTAAGACTCGTGACGCGCGATTGTATGTCGTCTCCATAGGGACTGGGTTCACGAAGACAGACACCACGTTCCGCAAAACTAATCAAACCGATCAGGTAATTTTTGTCGCGAGCCTCTTGGCAGAATCGGATCGCACCGCGCTTGGCGGCCTCGAACTTGGCTGGGCCGTTCATGTCCATGCTGTGGGAGCAATCGATCAGCAAGAACACGGTTGGCGCTGAGCGCGGCGAAGTTAATCGGTGACCAAGCTTCTCTTCCAGTTCTTTAACGCGGCTCTGCGACTTAGCCTTTAGAGCGGCGAGACGGTCCTCTGGTGACTTTGCAAGCGCGTCGTTAGTCATTCCTGGCGGGCTCACCGTTACGAGTGAGGACGTGATATGCCCAGGTCACTCGCTTGTAACGCTCCTCTGATTCTTTGTACATTTCATCATCAATACTGTCGCTTTGAAAATGATCGGGGTGAAATGCACGGGACAAACCCTTAAAACGTGTCTCGATATCTTCGGCACTTGCGTTCTCCGTAACCGCCAAAATCTTCCTAGCCTTGGCTATTTGCTCCTGCTTCGTTCGCGGCTCCTCCCACTCGTCGTCGTCCGACGTGCTCGAAGCCTGAGAAACTTGCGGAGCGTCAGGGGCTAGGCTCCGAATTTCTGCCAACTCCTCCGAAATCTTCTCGAGTTCAGAGACGAATTCACGCCAGCGCTGCCGCGGTAAAAACTCTCCTCGAACTGCCAACATTCGTTTATGGCAGTCGTCTAGAACTGGCATTAGGGAATGCCCCTGATGGCGCGCAATTGTATACGACGTTTCCACATGATCGCGCTCGATAGATGCGTATATTCGAAGAGAGTGCTTCAAATGATCGTGTAAGCCCTGCGCGTCCGCGGTCGCTTGTGTAATCTCGCCGTCGAGTGCTCGGATATCCCCGATCAACGTGCTCTTGTGTGCCTCAATCCAATCTTGAATGCGGTTTCGAAAATTGCTCGACGGTGGTATTTCTAGCTGCGTGCAAATAGTACGGATTTCATTTTCCAGTGCTCGGGTTCGAGCGATGTGGCTTGAAACCGACCCGCTCAAATTTGTTGCTACATCTCGAGCGCTTTGGAGCATCATGTCGCGCATTAGCTTCGACGCGCTCGACAGCGCAAGGATGATCGCACAAAAAGTCAATATCCACCACCATACGAGGAGTAGGCCGCGGTCATCGCTTCTGAGCTGAACATTTTCTATGATCTTGTTATTGGCGATTAATGCATAGAAAAATGCGGCACAACCCGCTAGAAATACAGCACAGCCGACC
>JBDTZF010000132.1:0-6619 GCA_040005265.1 Verrucomicrobiota bacterium | reverse complement strand
TCGGCACCAACACCGCCTGCACCCGCGTCATTGGCAACATTTTGCAGGACGAAAAAATTCCCGGGATCCACATCGCTTTCGGTCACCCGTACGCAGAACACACCGGCGCCGATTGGGCCTCGAAAACACACATCGATTGCGTCGGCCGCGACTTCGACATCTGGTTCGACGATGAAAAAGTAATGGAGCACGGAAAGTTCCTAGTGTGATCAATGGAACCGTCAATCCGGTCGCGTTTCAACGCTGACTTCACGCCGCAGAAGTATGCGGCGTTGCTGAGCTGCGTAAACGAAACCGAAAAGTGGCCTGCCGACTTCCGAATCGCGGAGACGCCGATTTTTTTGACGCGCGAATTCACGGATGAAGTCACCGGCGCGGCAAAGGCAATTGTCGATCTTACACGGACGCCGGAATTCGCCCGGAATGCAGCATCAGCGATTCCAAAGGGACTGGCCGTGCCGAATGAATCGGCCCATCCGAATTTCCTCGTGGTGGACTTCGGGATTTGCTCGGAGAGCGGGCGACTCACGCCGAGATTGATCGAATTGCAGGCGTTCCCGAGCTTGTTCGGATTTCAGTTGCTTCTTCTGCACTGCATGCGCAAAGCCTTTCCGGCTATTCCGCGCAACTGGACCTCCTCGTTTGCGGGAATGAAAGACGAGGCATACGTCGACCTATTGCGGCGGACGATTCTGGCTGATTCGAAACCGGAAAACGTGATTCTGCTCGAGATTGAGCCGGAGAAACAGAAAACGCGGGTCGATTTTGCGGCGACAGACAGGATTCTCGGTGTCCGGCCCGTGTGCGTGACGAGGATCAAGAAGCGCGGCCGCCAACTGTTTTACGAACGCGATGGCCGTGAAGAGCGGATCGAACGGATATACAATCGGGTCATTTTCGACGAGCTGATCCGCCGGCCCGATCTTGATCTGCCATTTCAATTCCAGGACGATCTCGATGTTAAATGGGTCGGTCATCCCAACTGGTATTTTCGAGTCAGCAAACATTCCCTTCCATTTCTAAAAACAGAGCACACGGCGCCGGCGTTTTTCGCGGATGAATTTCCCGCCGGCGAGAAGATCGACAATTACGTTTTAAAGCCCCTCTATTCATTCGCCGGGCTGGGTGTGGACATGGAACCGACAAGCGAGAAAGTCGCAGCGCTGAAAAAACCGCATGAATGGATACTACAGAAAAAAGTCGATTACGCGTCGTTTCTTAAGACGATCGACGGAAGAGAATCGAAGGCCGAGATCCGGATGATGTTCCTGTGGCCCGAGGAAGACCGAGATCCGACGCTGGTGAACAATCTGGTCCGCATGAGCCAGGGCGCAATGATGGGCGTCGACTTCAACGTCGAAAAGACGTGGGTCGGCGCGAGCATCGCTCTGCACGAAAGATAATTTTCGTTTCCGGCGAAATACGGATCCCGCCCGGAGCGAAAACTCATGCCCCGTTAGACTTGACTGCTTAAAGCGGTCAAATTGGCGCGCAGCCAATCCCTCGATGGATGAGATTCTTCGATTCTCCCGCGATCGTGGAGATTCTCTCAGGATGACTCACGCATCGCGGCGGCAACCTCCGCCGAAGTCCGCACCGGGACGACTTCGAAATCCATGAGATCGTGCCAGTTTGCGATCCATTCATCGAACAGCGCGAAATCATCCGCCCGCATGAGTTGCCAGCAAGTCTTGAAATCGTCAGCGATCCAGCTCGAAACATATTCCAAGCCGTCCGGCATCATTCGGCCTTTATCGCGAAATCGCTGATAAATCGCGGGTGCGTCTTTGAATCGCTCGATCACCATGTACAGCATGTTTTTTGTAGTGGCGGGCGTGTCGCCCGCAATCCTCAAACTATGCGGCCGACACGGCCGCCTCTACACCAATTTCAGTTCTTCGTTCGTCTCAGCGAACGCTTTCACGGCAAATTCCAAATCTTCGCGTGAATGGGCGGCCGAAACCTGCGTTCGGACACGGGCGGTACCGTGCGGCACTACCGGATAGAAGAAGCCGATGACGTACACGCCTTTCTCGAGCATTCGGGCGGCGAATTTCTGCGATTTTGCGGCGTCGCCGATCATGATCGGAACGATCGGATGCGTGCCAGGTTTTATGGAGAGACCGCGCTCGGTCAACGCTGCCCGAAAATACTTTGTGTTTTCTTCGAGTTTGTCGCGCAATTCAGTGGAGCTGCTAAGAAGCTCGAGCGCTTTCAATGAGGCGGCGACAACGGGCGGCGCAATCGTGTTGGAGAAAAGATACGGGCGCGACCGCTGCCGCAGAAGATCGACAATTTCTTTTCGTCCGCTGGTAAATCCGCCACTGGCGCCGCCGAGCGCTTTGCCGAGTGTGCCGGTGATGATGTCGATCTTCCCGATGACGCCGCGATACTCGTGCGTGCCGCGTCCCGTCTTTCCGAGAAAACCGGTGGCGTGCGCGTCATCAATCATGGTGAGCGCATTGTACTTTTGAGCGAGATCGACAATCGTTGCCAGGTCCGCGATCGTCCCATCCATTGAGAAACAGCCATCGGTGGCGATCAATCGAAACCGGGCGTCCTTTGCCGCGCGGAGCTGCGCTTCAAGATCGGTCATGTCGTTGTGCTTGTAACGAAAGCGTTGCGCTTTGCAGAGCCGGACGCCGTCGATAATGCTCGCGTGATTTAGTTCGTCGCTAACGATCGCGTCTTTGTCCGTGAGAAGTGTTTCAAACAATCCGCCATTCGCATCGAAACACGACGGATACAGAATGGTCTCTTCTGTTCCGAGGAACTTGGTCAGCGCGCTTTCGAGTTCCTTGTGGATGTCCTGAGTGCCGCAGATGAAACGCACGCTGGCCATTCCGAACCCGTGCGTGTCGAGCGCTTCCTTGGCCGCGGCAATCAGCGCGGGATGATCAGCGAGGCCGAGGTAATTGTTCGCGCACATGTTGAGCACGCGTTTGCCTCCGGCGATGGCGATGTGCGCATCCTGTGGCGTGGTGATAACTCGCTCGGTCTTATAAAGATCCTGCGATCTTATTTCTTCGAGCGTTTGCAAAACCTGCTTTCGAAAGTCCGCGGTCATGACTCAGTTTTACGGAAGAGAGCCGGCTATGCAAAATTTTCAGCACATGGCCACGCTTAATCCTGCCAGCCTTCAGCGACCAGGACCGGAACGTTTTCGTCAGGATTGACGTCGGCGGCTGGCGGAAGGGCGACGTCTCCCTGAATTACGTGCCGTTGTAGAAAGTCGCCCAATTGCATCGACCAAACGTTGACATACGCCTGGCCGCTCCAGCCGATTTCGGTATGGGGTGCGGGTGGAAGCGATAAAGGCAGGCCGGGCTCCGGTGGTCGCGCCCCGCCGACAATCCAGACTCTGTTTCCAGATTTCAGGGTTTGCTGAATGGCAAGGCGCGCGTCGGCGAGAGGATCTGATTTCTCCATCGCGGCTTTCAAAAGATCGTAGCGATGGATTCGGAGTTCGTCGATTGCGGGGATGGTTCGCCAGGGCGTGTGACCCCGATAATGCCATTGGAATGAAAGGCCCAAGTACCAGGGATTAACCACGATCAGGTCGCTCGGAGTTGCGCGTTTCTGAAGCTCCGTTGCGACGACATCCATGTTCGTTGCGCGCTGCACAATCGAATGTCTAAGCGTGAAAGGAATTACAATAAGCGCGATGGAGGCGAAGATAAGCCGCATCAGGCGTGCTGCCGCGGAGCGCGACACGAGTGCGGAAAGCAAGTCAATCGCGCCGGCCAGCGCAGAGATGAAGGTCAGATAATACCAGGACTGGGTGGGATAGCCGAGCGTCTTTAGGAACCCGTAATAAACCAAGATCGACAACCCAACGAAGAGGACAAGGAACGCGACGAGGTTTGTAGAGCCGCGTCGATCGTCGCGCCAATCGGAGCGAATTCGGCAAACCGAGAGAAATAGGACGAGCACGGCGATCATCGCCCAGAGCGATCCCATCAACCACAAAGGTTCTCCCAACGCCGACGCGAATCTGTGAAGAAGTGAGGTAGAGCCGCTGTAAGTTCGTACAACCATCCTCCAATCCGCCGCGAAGTAGGCTCGCGCGATTGGCGCGAACGATAATGCGATCAAGCCGGTAAGGATCGAGACGAGGATGGCGCCGCGGAACCGGCGACGCAGCAATAAGACAATCAGTGCCGATAAAGCCATCGCCCCGACCAGCGGCACATTATTAGCCAAACAGTTGATGCTCGCGAGGCATGCGAGGGCAACAAGAGCAAGACTAAGGCTGTTCGCTTGACGAAATGCTTTGATGGCCAAGCCGAGCGCAAGCAAGAATAGGAGGCTGCCGACGCCATAGCCACGCATCGAGGTGCCGGAGATTAGAAATGTCGGGTTCAATCCCAGCAAAGCGAGAAAGATCAAAGGCAGATCGTTAACCAATCTTCGCGAGTTCAGCCAGGCGATGCCGATCGTTCCTAGGCCCACGGCGAGACCAAAGCTGCGTAACGCCAGATCGCTCGCGCCAAAGAGAGCCGTGTATCCGCGAATAATTAATGCGAATAATGGCGGAAATGTTTGGTACTGAAAATTTTGCAGGATGTCACTAATTCGCGGCATCATCGCCAACTCCACCCCTCCGCATTCATCCCGCCAAAGGGGTCCGGCGTAGGCGGTCCGGATCAACAAGAGGATCACGACTGCCGATGAGAGCAGAATCGCGACAATCCATTCCAACCGCCGGATTCGGTGCTCGATCACGGGGGTAGTGTGACCGAAACGGGCCAGAAAATCAGAAATAATCGTTTGCGAGCGCCTGTGAATAGTTATTAATAACTTTCAGACCCTCGAAGTGCATACCCCCCAGAGTTTGCTCTTAGCGCCAACCGCTTGCGCTGCACTGTTGCTCAGTGCCTGCGAAACGACCTCGCGTGCTCTTCCCTCTTACGAATCGCCGCTGGCGAGACTGGAATTTCAAAATGTTCGCGCGACCGCATACACACATACGGAGACGGACCATCGTGAGTTTAGTAATCGAAACGCGCTCGGCACCGAATTGCACGCGGCCGGCCCGGGAATTCGCCGGGCGGAAATTGCCCGTGCCACGACGGTTGGCGCATCGGCCTCGGATACAGCGTTGGAACCCTTTTCCGTTGAGCCCGGCTCAGGACGAAAAGTCGCGACCACTGCCAGTGCAAAGCGATCGAAATATGCCTTACCAATCTCTACCGTTTACGGGAGCGCGGCCGCCGATTGGTCGCGTTGGCCGGCCGGGACAATCTTTCGGTTGCTTTCTACGGGCCAGACCTATCGGGTGGACGATTACGGCTGGGCATTAGCGGGACGAAATACGATCGATCTCTACATGGGCAACCAACATGAGATGAATGCGTGGGGCGCCCGACAGGAAAGGATTCAGGTATTGCAGTGGGGCGATCCTCAGGAAAGCCTCCGATTACTGGCGCCTCACGGGGCGCATCCGCATATCAAACGGATGATCCTCGAATTGGAAGGACGCGATCAGGAAGCAGCGTCGCTAAAGTGAAATTCCTCTGACCGACTGAAGGTGAGTTTCAAATGAGTAAAAGAAAAACGCGGCGCTGGGTTTGAATCCAGGCGCCGCGTTGTCTCTTGCTGGAGCCGCTGAGCGGGTCGCCGCGTTGCGGTTCCTTTTTTGGGATTGGCCGGTTTACTTTATTCCGCGCGGCGGATCGAGGGACGGATCGGTGATGGCCTTCGGCTCCTTTGTCGGATATGGGCCGTCTGCTGCGGCCGTTCCATGGCCACCGCCTTTTGCGTCTTTCCGCGGCTTCAGGTCGCGGACCTTGCTGCTTTTATTTTTCTTCGTTGGCATCTTATCTTTCCTTCTTGTTGTGGGTTGTTGTGTGGAGTAGCGCCGGATAACTAGCGGATCACTTTTTTGTCTCGTGCTTTTGCTTACGAATTTCTGATTCTGCAGCAGCAGCATGTTTGTTATCTTTCGGCATACTTATTTGATATCTCCATTATCAGTATCCATGCCAGTATGACGGCAAGCCTAAAAAGGCATTGATTTCTAAAACGCTATTACTCTGATTTCCAACTGGTTACGACTGCACAAGATTCTGCGGATTGCCCCTGGCGGCAAAAACCAGGGCTTTCAGATAGTCTTAGTTTAATGCTTCGAAGGCCTCACTGTTAGGCCAGTCAGGCTCATTCTTGGGCCGCTTGTTCAAAGCGTTTCTTTAGATGTTGCGTGCGATCAGGGAGCTTCCTTACGTCTGCCATTGCCGCCTTGTTGCTGTACGCCGAGTCGGCGTAACGCGGAGCCACTTGGCGGCTTTGGCGATTGCGCCCTGGCGGCCGGCAGAGTCTCGATTGCTTTCTTTGGACTCCATCCATTTTGAACGCGCGTATGACGGCGTGGGCGGTCACAGAGACGCGTTCACGTCTTTCAGTGGGCCGATTCCATGGAAGTCAACGCTTCGCTGCGCCGCAGCGTCATCCATTGCTCGGTGAGAAACAAAAAAGCCCGCCTTGAGGGCGAGCTCGTTAGATCTAAAAGCGAAACGCGGCGTGTGGGTTTGCCCACACACCGCGTTAGCTTTCGCTGACTAGCTATTATTTGAAACCGCCGGGCGGGATTGGACCGCGTCGCGGTTTTTCGTGTCGGGTC
>JBDTZF010000002.1:0-59586 GCA_040005265.1 Verrucomicrobiota bacterium | reverse complement strand
CACAACCCCGGAGCGATGCAGATCATTGCACAATCTGTCACCGCCCGCCCGGTAATCCTTCGAATGAGCATACGTTGACCATCGGGTGCCCGGGAGCGGACGCGCACTTGCGGAATCATGCCTTGGATTGCACCGGCGCGTGCCCCTGCAACCCGACGCCCAACCAGAATCCGTAATCTCAAACTGTTTTCGCGAAAAGCCGTTGCGATAATACCGCAACGGCTTTTCTTTTTCCCGTTTTGCGATCCTCTACTGCTCGCTCCGTCACTGTGCCAGGCCATTCAAGCCGAGTACTGTCTGGCATAAACGGAAGCAAAACCGGCAGTCTGCCTGCAAGGATTGCAGAGATAGCCGGCATAGTCCTTTTGGTCGCGGCCCTTGTACTCATTCAAGTCCTGTCCGGCGGCAGTCGCCTGCTATTCAGCCTTCCAGCTTACGCGTTGCTTAGCCTGATGGGAGTGCTCGCACTCTTTTCGCTGCGCCAGGCAAAGCCGAATCCGGACCGGCTTTGCCTGGCGAGCGCGGCAATATTTTTGGGGTACATCATCGCCCGGGCATATTTCTCTCCCGTTGATTACATGGCTCGCCAGGACCTCTATTCGGTCCTCGGTGGATTGCTGGTTTACTTTTTTGTCGCGTCTGTTCTTACCGGGGCAAAGCAGCGCATGATTGTTCTGATCATTCTGATCGCCGCGGCAATCGGCCATGTGGTGGTCGGAACAATCCAGTTCACCGAGGGCAACAATTTCACGCCTCTTTCTTTTCTGGGCCGCGCCGATTATGGCCGGCGAGCGAGCGGTTTTTACGGATGTCCAAACCATCTCGCTGGTTTGCTCGAAGTTCTGGGCGTCTTCGGATTGAGCATCGTCTGCTGGAGCCGGTGGCCTGTCGTGGGTAAAGTGCTGGTCGCATACGGAACCGGGATTTGTTACGCCGGACTTGTCCTGAGCGGCAGCCGGGGCGGTTACCTGAGCACGGTAACAAGTTTGGCTATCTTCGCAGCGCTAAGCCTTACGATTTTGGCGCGGTCGAGCGCAAAACTCTTCTGGCGAATCGGGACCCCGTTTGTGGTGGGAGCGATTGTGGTCTGGATCGCGGTCTCTTTTTCGGTCGGGCAAAGCCAATACCTGAGCCAACGGACAGAGAATGTCCTCGGCGACGACTTGAACGACACATCCTCCACGCTCCGCACCGCCATGTGGCAGATCGCGCTCAAGCAATGGGCGTTGAAGCCGGTTTGGGGCACAGGAAGCGGAACTTATCTTTATTATGCGCGTCAATTTCACACCAATAAAATTCCAGGAGACCCGATCTACGCGCATAATGATTACGTCCAGCTTTTAGGCGAATACGGCTTAGTGGGCGCGGCAGGCTTCCTTCTCTTCATAATTTTTCATCTGCGGCGAGGCTGGAAGAATTTCGAGCGCCTTGGACCAAAGAGAGTGACCACTTCGGTTTCGCCTTCTCTTTTAAGTAACGGCATGGCCCTGAACATTGGCGCTCTCGGCGCGGTTGGCGCATATGCCGTACACTCGATCTTCGATTTCAATCTGCACGTTCCGGCGAACCTCTTGTTGATGGCTTTTGTTTTCGGCGTGCTGGCCAACGGCGGAATCCCGCGCGGGGGCGAGCCCCGCCCGCCAACATGGGCGGCACTCCTGAGCCGAATCGCTCTTCCTGCGCTGGGCATTATTGTGGCGATTCAATGCGCGCGCCTGCTCCCTGGAGAATATTTTGCGGAGCTAGCCCGCACGACGGGCGGTGGACGCGCGTCGCCGGAAACATCGCTGCGATTCGCGGAGCGAGGAATCGAGACAGAAACCCGGAACCCGTATCTGTATCAGTATCTGGCGGCCGCCGAAACCCACAAGGCCCGCCTGACTTCGGACGCGAAGGCACAGGAGTCGCTCTACCGGAACGCTGTGATACACCTGGAAAAAGCGCATGCGCTTGCCCCGCAGGATAAGGCATTTGCATTGGTGCTCGCGCTGGCCTACGGCGACGGTGGGCGTTCGGATGATTCCGAGCGGATGTACAAGGAAGCAATGGCATTGGATCCACAATCAGAAACATTGCAAAACTTATATAAGATGCGCGTTCAAAAAGGACAGGATGAACGCGAGATTGAACTCCAGCCGAAAGCCGCGGCTTCGCCAACAGATCAAAAGTGAAAAGCGCGATGAAGCCGCTTTCCGACGGCCCGTTTTTATTTCAGAATCACAAAAAATATTGCCCGGTTTTTCGACGCACCTTATTCTTGGGCTCTCAACAACATAATCCCTTCCGCCCGACCGCAGATCCACTTGTGAGATTATTTACGTTTGCCAAATTCGGACTCATCGTGGCGGCACTGTCGCTGTTCTGCTTTCAACCCGCGATCATCCGGGCGGAAGACGAGCAGGGCACTCCCACTACCGAAGACGCCGTACCCACCCCGTCCCGGGAAACTCCGAATTTTATCGAGAACAGAGCCCAATCCACAACTGGTGGTGAGACACCCGCACCCACTGCCGGCGAAACACCCGCACCGGCTCCCGGCGAGACACCCGCGCCGGCGGCGGGCTCAACCTCCACTCACGTAACGAGTCGCACCCAGGAAATTAACGAAGGTGGCGTGTCTGGAACGGGTGTATTTTCCCGGCTTCCGTTTCATCTTTCGGCATCGCTTAGCGCTGGTTACGACGATAACGTGCTAACGACCCGTGTGCCGGGCTCCGCTTCGCTATTCGTTAGTCCGAACGCGGGAATCAACTATAAATTTGCCGATCCGCGCACCAACGTCACTCTGCAAGTAAACGCGGGTCTCACTTACTATTTCGATCGATCGTCGCTTCCAACACCAACGCCGCCCCCGTTTGGAACTCCGGCGCCGACACCGAGCCTGCAGGATTACGATGTGAGCGTTGCGATGGGACTCTCCGTGACGCACAAAGCCTCAGCGCGTCTCACCCTGAGCCTAACGGCTAATGTAAGTTATCAGACCGAGCCGGATTTCAGTGCCAACGTCGGCAACAACCGCCGGACCGGGAATTACTTTTACAGTTCGGACAGACTTTCGGCGCTGTACCAGTGGTTGCCTCGTTTTTCCACAAACACCAGCTACAATCTTTCGGTGGTCCGTTACGACGACACCGCATTCGGGACGTTTCTGGATCGGTCCGAGCACACTCTGGGCAATGAATTTCGCTTCCTCCTTTGGCCTATGACAACGGTGATCGCCGAGGCGCGAGTCCTCTTCGTCACATATGACAAAGCGAGTGGTTTGGATTCGATGACCGAACTACTTCTTGCCGGATTCGAACACAAATTTACCCCGCGTTTCAGCGTCGGTCTCCGCGGTGGCGCCCAGTTCCGTTCCTTTGATAGCGGTAGCGATCGGACCGAACCGTACTTTGAAAGTACCCTCAATTATGCGGCTGGCCGCCGGACCACCGTGAGCTGGTTTACCCGTTACGCCTTGGAAGAGCCCAGCGTATCCGGAAGCGCATCGGTCACAACTTTTCGAACCGGTCTCCAGACCAAGTACGAAATTGCCCCCCGCGTCTCCACGACCATCGGCTTATTCTATGTGCGCGACGATTACCCTGCGGGACCGCCCGTGACGATATTTCCGGGTTTTACCATCCCGGGGCCCCCGGCCTTCGTCGAGAATTCGGTGGACGTCAATCTGGGCCTTCGTTACGAGGTTAATCGCAACTTCGGCATCGACGTTGGCTACGGACACACCGAGGTCACCTCTGGACAGGCGGCCCGCGAATACTCGCGGAACCGATATTTCGGGGGGGTTAATCTTACGTTCTAAAAGTAATTCGCATTCGAGTTTTACTTTTGGCGGCCAATTTGCTACAGTCCTTCCCTTCTCTGGGGTCCCCTATGGCGCAAAACGACGAAGTTAAGCTGCATTTTCTTGATTATTGGCGGGTCATTCAAGTCCGCTGGGTGCTGATTCTGCTGGCTTTCCTGCTCGTCCTGATGACGGCAGCCATCGTGACTTATTTTCAGCCGCGGGAATACCAATCTTCGGTCTTCATCGAAGTAAAATCGACTGCGGAAAACCCGCGTATTTTCGGCGGGGATTCCAATCAGCCGATTCACGATCCTCAATTGGCGCCGACGGTCTTTCAGGTGATCAAGCGGACCAGCATTCTCTATCCGGTCATTGACGAATTGAAGCTGCAGGACAAATGGGCCAAGACCGGGCCACGCCTTCCTCGAGAAGCGTGTTTTGGTATGCTTCGCAATCGAGTTCAGGTCGAGGAAGTCCGTAATACCGATCTGCTTCAGATCAGCGTTTTCGATCAGGATCCGCAAGAGGCGGCCGATATCGCGAACAAAATCGTCTCTGTTTACCAGGACAAACGAGTTGAGGAAGAAAAACAGATCATGAACCGCGCTGTTGGGACCATGAACGATCAGGTCACGAAACAGCAGAAAAAGGTCGACGATGCGGCGGTCGACGTCGGGCGAATCCGGGATGAAGAACACATCATCGATCTGAATCCCGAAGGGACCGAAGATGCCCAGACGCCCCTCAACAGCATGGTGCTCAAGCAGGAGGGCGAAGTAAACGAGGCGGAGACAAAAGCCGCCACGCTCAAGACCCAGCTTCAACAGATCGAAACTCTCAAAGGCGAAGACCTGATGAGGATGTTGCCGACGCTCGCCATTCAGGACCCGACCATCCTTAAGATCCTGCCCACTTACCAGGAAGCCGTCGCCATGGAGGCCCAATTATTGAATGGGGGCCTGAGTGAAAATCACCCCCGAGTAAAGGCGCTGCGGGCAACGAAAGCGGTTTACCTGCGACAACTCGAAGAACAGGTCGCTATCGTGCGCAGCGCACTGTCGAAGAACTTAAAGACGGCGGAAACAACCCAGGAAGCACTGCAAAAGCGATTGACCGAAATCAATCAAAAGCAGCTTAACTCAAAGAATCTGAGCGCGAACTACGCGCGGGCCAAGAACAGTTACATCAAGGAAAAGCTGCTGCTCGACAGTGTGCGCATGCGCGCGCAGACGCAGACAATGGAATTAGCGATGCCGCGCGTCGCCATCAGTGTTAAAGAGCCGGCCGAGGCGCCCACGCGCGCCGCGCGCCCGCGTGTTGGTTTGAATTTAATGTTGGGCGGGCTCGTTGGTCTGGTGGTGGGGCTGGCTCTTGCATTTTTCATTGAGTATCTCGATACCAGCGTGAAAACGATGGAAGACGCGGAGAGTCTCCTGGGCGTTCCAGTGCTCGCCATCATTCCCAAGAACATCAAATTGCTGCATAAGGAAGCGGGAGACACGCCGGACGCAGAGGCATATCGAATCCTGCGCACGAACATCGAGTTCAATCGAAAGAACCCGGCAGCGAATTCCATTTCGGTTGTCAGCGGAGGTCCGGGTGAAGGCAAGTCCACCACGATCGCGAATCTGGCGTTCATTTCTGCCCAGGGCGGATACTCGACGCTGATTGTCGATGCTGACTTACGCCGGCCAGTTCAGCACAATTTGTTCGACCTGAGCAATCAGATCGGGCTCACCAACTATCTCACTACAGAAATGGCGTTGGAAGAGGTGATTATTCCAACCGGGGTGGAAAATCTCTCGCTCATGCCGAGCGGTATTCTGCCGGCGGATGCGGTCGGTATCCTCAATTCGCAACGGATGTCCGATCTCGTAAGTGAGCTAAAATTGCGCTACGACATGGTGTTCTTCGATTCGCCGCCTGTCCTCGGGGTCAGTGATGCCTCGGTTCTCGCCAGCGAAGTCGATCAAACCATTATTATTGTGCAACATCGCCGGTTCCCGCGCGCGATGCTTCTGCGGGTCAAGCAGGCCTTAGTCGGTGTGGGTGGAACTGTGCTCGGTGTTGTGTTGAACAACGTCGATCTGAAACACGATCAGAACTACTACTACTACACGAACTACTACGGCTACTACTCGCCCCGCGAAAAGGAAGGCAAAGGCAAACGCTCCCGCAGCAGCAGCCGCCGCAAAGCGGCGACCGCCACGACAACCAACGGTTCGTCGGAGTTGGAGGAGTACTAATGCGCGTCTTAGTCGTTGGGTTTCTCCTCGCCTTCGCCTCGGGAGCTTTTGGGCAAGCCATTTTGCGAGTCGGCGACCCGCTCGAACTCAAAATAAGCGGGGTGCCGCAGGATGAACAAATTCAGATCAACAACACTTACATGGTTGATGTCACAGGTTCGATTAACCTGCCTTACATCAACAAGATCAAGGCCGAGGGATTGACGCCGGCCGAGCTCGCCGGCTCGATCGAACAGGCTTATCGCACAGGCCGTATCTACTCCAATCCGACAATCACCATCCTAATGCAGCCGTCCGCGCGTTTCGTGAATGTCGGCGGCGCAGTGCGGAATCCTTCCCGAATTCCGTTTACCGAAGACATGACGCTGCTCACCGCAATCAACGCAGCGGGCGGATTCAACGATTTCGCGGACCAGAAGCGTGTCCGTCTATTGCGTGGCAGCGAAGTCACTGTCTACGATGTGCGCCAATTTCGGCGCGATCCTTCGAAGGACGTCGGCCTCCAGCCCGGCGACAAAGTCGAAGTGCCGCAGAGCCTGTTTTAGCGACAGGCCGGCTGGTTTTGCTATTGATTGGGCGCAATCAATTCCCGGTGGCGCCAGGCATATCCGAGCCCTGAATACACGGTCAGTGCCACCGTGATCCAAACCAGGATGGATCCGACCTCGTTCCAGGAACGCGTCCACCATATCGATTGTTCACTCCCGTATCTCAATTCACTGACGGAAAGCAGCGCTAGAAAAAAGATTACTGTCACCACCTGCCACGACGTCTTCTGCTTGCCCAAACTTTCAGCCGGCAAAACGCGGCCTTTCGAGCTCGCCATCAAACGCAGGCCGGTAATCAGGAAATCGCGCGCTACCACCGTCGTTGCGGCCCACGCCGGGATCGCCTTGAGCGGCACCAGCGAGATGAAGGCGGCTGCAATCATGATCTTATCCACCAGCGGGTCCATCAATTTCCCAAAATTGGTGACATCCCCGTAGCGGCGCGCGATTTCTCCATCCACAAAATCGGTGATGCCGGCGATGAGGAAAAGAACCAGCGCGGTCGTGCGCGCGTAAGGCCAGGAAGAATTGAGAGCTGCGACAAAGAAAATCGTCAGGACCAGCCGGCTGAGTGTTAATCTATTGGCCCAGTTCATTTCGCCGTAGCTGTGACTGTAGCCGGGATCGGTGATCCCGGACGGGGCTGACTCTCGATCTTAAATCGCAGCCGTTTCCAAATCGGTACTTTTTGTTTCAACTGATCAACGATCCACTCACTGGCGTCGAACGCCGCCGCGCGATGCGGCGCACTTGTTTGCAGAAAGAGCGACGCTTCTCCGGCCGGCACGAAACCAACGCGATGATGAACTATAACTTTTTTCAAACGAAATTCGGCGGCGGCCGCGGCGGCTACCAGCCGCAATTGATGCTCAGCCATGGCAATATGCGCTTCGTAATCGATCCCTTCGATCTTGCGCCCCTCTTCGAGTTCGCGCACCACTCCCCAAAACTCGACGATGGCGCCGGCGTTAACATCGACATCCTTTCCCGGCGCTTCCAAACGCCCTTCGGTCAACAAAACTTCACAAACAGAGTTTGCCATGCGTTCCAGTCAATCGTTACAATGCGGCTGCGGCAATTGCGCCGCGACAACAAAGGAGCCCCAAAATGAGTGCGAATCAATCCGATATTGGTCTCATCGGCCTGGCCGTGATGGGCGAGAACCTCGTCCTGAACATGGAATCCAAGGGTTTCTCCGTTGCTGTCTTCAATCGCACCACTGAGGTGACGGACAAATTTGCGGCGGGCAAAGGCAAGGGAAAAAACATCCAACCGACCCGGACGATCGAGGAATTTGTCGGCGCCCTGAAGAAACCGCGCAAGGCCATGATCATGGTCAAGGCCGGCGCACCGGTTGACGCTGTCATCGGCCAGCTCGCGCCGCTCTTGGATAAGGGGGACGTCATCATCGACGGCGGCAACTCGCTTTTTACCGATACGCAACGGCGCTGCAAAGATCTTGAGGGAAAAGGAATTCATTTTGTCGGGATGGGTGTTTCGGGGGGCGAAGAAGGCGCGTTGAAAGGCCCGTCGCTCATGCCCGGCGGCCCGCGCGAATCCTGGGAGATCATCGCGCCCATCTTCCGCAAGATCGCAGCTCAAGTCGATGGCGAGCCTTGTTGCCGCTACATGGGCCCGGATGGCGCCGGCCATTACGTCAAAATGGTCCACAACGGCATCGAGTACGGCGATATGCAGCTCATTGGCGAAGCCTACGCCATTTTGAAAGACGTGATCGGCATGCAGGCAAAGGAACTGGCCGATACTTTCACCGAATGGAACAAAGGCGAACTCGACAGCTATTTGATCGAGATCACCTCACAAATTTTCCGCAAGATCGATCCCGATACGGGGAAGGCCCTTGTCGATGTAATCCTCGACAAGGCAGGGCAAAAAGGAACCGGCATGTGGACACTTCAGTCCGCCATTGCGCAGTCGGTCGTCATCTCAACGATTAACGCCGCCGTCGAAGCGCGCGTTATTTCATCGCGAAAAGATGAACGAGTTGCGGCATCCAAAATTCTTCCTCAGCCAAGACCGACAAAATTCGAGGGCAATCCCGCCGAGCTCGTCGACGCCGTTCGTAACGCGCTCTACGCATCGAAGATCGTTTCCTACGCGCAAGGGATGGAATTGCTCGGAGCAGCGAGCCATCAATACAACTGGAATTTAAACTTCAGCGACATTGCCACCATCTGGCGCGGAGGCTGTATCATTCGCGCGAAATTCCTGAACCGGATTGTGGAAGCTTATCAACGGGACCCGGCCCTTCATAATCTGCTGCTCGATTCCTACTTTACCGACATCATCAAGAAGACGCAGGACAACTGGCGCGTTGCCGTTTCCATAGCGGTCGGGCATGGAGTGGCTGTTCCGGCTTTCAGCGCATCGCTGGCTTACTTCGACAGCTATCGCTCGGCGCGACTGCCTTCCAATTTGCTGCAGGCTCAGCGCGATTTCTTCGGCGCCCACACTTACGAGCGCGTGGATAAACCGGGAGTGTTCCACACCGAATGGATGGAATCGGATAGCAAGCCCGTGGAGAAACCGGCCGAGGCAAAAGAGCCGTCCCGGCGCCACACCGGCGAATGATTTGTAGGGCGTCTGTGTCAGGCGCCTTCAATGAAAATCATGCGACTCGCTTCCGGGGAGTCGTTCGTGCGCGAGCGGCTTAATCTCCCGGGTTTTGATTAACACAACATTCTCCGAATTCTGCACTTCCCCTTCGATGAGCAAAAATGCTTCCTCGGTAATCAAAAGACGAAACCGTTCGAACAAATCTGGATCGACAATCGCGTTGGAAACGCCGGTCTCGTCTTCCAGGCTGATAAAAACGAATCCCTTCGCCGTGCCGGGTCGCTGACGGCAAATCACATTGCCCGCGATCTGCACCGTTGCCCCATCTCGGGCCTGCGCGAGATCGATGGCCCGCCAAACATTCGGCAGATTTTCCCGCAACAGTTTCATTGGATGCGGGCCGGTGGTGAGGTTTGTCGTTTCATAATCCGCTCGGACGCGCTCCGGCATGGTCATGGGTACAAGCGGGGAATCTTTCGCGCGGTCAGCCCCTCTTTTCTTGCTGCCATCCCTTTCCTTTTCCCTGTCATCCCGAGCGGAGCGAGGGACCACGCCAAAGGTTGTGGACCGCGCTTTGGCCGTTCGATTATCAAGACTGTGATTGCGAGGTCCTTCTCCCGCGACTGCGGGATCAGGATGACACGCGGTGTTCGCCAACAAATCGTCGTGCGCGGTCTCTTCCACTTTCCACAGCGCCGCCCGTCGATGATCCGCGAAACAATTGAGCGCTCCTGATTCAGCCAGGGTGCGGAGCCCTTCTTTCGAAAGAGATGTCCGTCGTTTGAAATCGTCCAGCGAATCAAATTGCCGGTCCTGCCGTTCCCGAACCAGTTCTTCGCCGTGCTCCTGCCGCAATCCGCTTACGATGCAGAATCCCAAACGCACGGTGCAATCATCGATTACGCTGCATCGCCACCGGGATTGGGCGACACAAACCGGTTTGATCTTTAATCCGTGCCGCTGCGCATCTTTTACAATTGTGGCCGGAGTATAAAAACCCATCGGCTGATTGTTCAGAAGGCTGGCGTAAAACTCCGGCGCGCGATGCACTTTCAAATAAGCGCTGCCATAAGCCAGAATTGCGAAACTGATCGCGTGCGATTCGGGAAATCCGTAAAGCGCGAAGGATGAGATCGCCTGAATGATCTTGTCGATCGTGTCCGGCGCGATGCCTTTTCCTTCCATCGCTGCGCGCAATTTCACGCTGACTTTGTTCATTCGCTCTTCGGAACGATGAAAGCTCAGCGCGCGCCGCAGTTCTTCCGCCTCGTCTCCGGAAAAATCGGCCATCACCATGGCGATCTTCAGCATCTGTTCCTGAAATAACGGAACCCCCAGTGTTCGCTCGAGCACTGGTTTTAAGCGCTCGTCGAAGTAGGTGACGTTTTCTTTCCCGGCACGCCGCGCCAGATAAGGATGGACCATATTACCCTGGATCGGTCCCGGCCGAATGATCGCGACTTCGATCACGACGTCATAAAAACATTTCGGTTTCATTCGCGGCAACGTCGCCATTTGAGCCCGGCTCTCGATTTGAAAAACGCCGATTGTATCGGCGTGCTCCATCATCTCGAAGGTGGCAGCGTCATCTTTGGGAATATGAGCAAGATCGAGAGGACGGCCGCGCTCGCGGCAGAGCTCGAACGCATCCTGCATGACCGACATCATTCCGAGCCCGAGCAGATCGACTTTCACAATGCCGAGGTCTTCGCAATCGTCCTTGTCCCATTGGGCCACCACCCGACCGGGCATGGAGGCATTTTCGAGGGGCACGAATGAGCTCAGCTTGTCCTGACAAATGATCATCCCTCCGGAATGCTGCCCCAGATGACGGGGCAATCCGTAAATTGCCTGATAAAGCCTAACGAATGCCGGCATCCTGGGATGCTCCAAGGGCAAACCGGCCTGCTCAATTTGCGATTGGAGATCGAGCGTGTGCGGAAAATCGCCGTTCGCAAACAGATGCGAAAACCGGTCGATAATGCTCGCCGGAAAATTCAAGGCTTTGCCAATCTCCCGTGCCGCGCTGCGCCCGCGATACGTAATGACATTCGCAGTCATGGCCGCGCCATGTTTGCCGTAACGACGATAAATTTCCTGGATCACGCTCTCCCGCCGGTCGCCACTGGGAAGATCGAGATCGATATCGGGCCAGCCTTTGCGGCTTTCGTTTAAGAAACGTTCGAAAACCAGATGATTGCTCACCGGATCGACCGGAGTAATTCCAAGACAATAACAGACGGCACTATTGGCCGCGCTCCCCCGCCCCTGCACCATGATGTTGTGTTCGCGGCAGAAATTAATGATGTCCCAGACAATCAAAAAATATCCGGAGAACCCGAGCTTGATAATGAGGGCGAGTTCTTCTTCCAGTTTTCGTCTTACCGCCGTGCTGACCGCAGCGTAACGCTGCTGCGCACCGAACCAGACAATCGTGCGCAGAAATGAATCCATGCTGTGTCCCGCTGGCACCGGACAGGATGGAAATTCGTAACCAATATTCTCGAGAGAAAATGTGAGCCGGTCGGCGAGCCTTTCAGTGTTTTGAATGGCTTCAGGCAAATCGCGAAAGATTTCTTTCATCTCGCGATGACTTTTAAGGTGCCGCTCTGCATTTTGCGCGAGCAGCTTTCCGGCGACATCGAGATGGGCGTGCTCGCGAATGCAGGTGAATACGTCCAGCACTTCGCGTCCGTAAGGCTTTGCGTATTGGACGCCGTTCGTAGCGAGGATCGACAAGCGATTGGCCCGGGCAAGATCGACAAGCGCGCGATTGAAACTCTCTTCCCCGCGAATGAAATGCCGCTGAATTTCTACGAAAACATTTTCGCGCCCAAAGGCATCGATCAAAAACTGGGCGCGGTGTGAAAATGGAGGGACGCGCTCCGTCACGTCCGCCGGAACATGGGACGACACAGAGGTCGTCCCTCCACTATTGAATAACGCGACTAAACCTTCGGCGAATTGCGGAAGCTCTCTCCATTCCACCGCGCATGCACCCTTCTGATTTCGCAGATGTGCCTGAGTGAGAAGCTCGCAAAGATTTTTGTAGCCGGCACGATTTTCCACCAGCACAGGCAGAATGCCGCCGTCTTCCATCGATAATTCGCAGCCAACGATCGGGCGAACATTCTTTTCGCGCGCAGCCACGGAAAAACGCTGGACGCCATAAACCCCGTTGCGATCGAGCAAGGCCAGCGCCGGCATTTCCAGTTCGCCCGCGACTTCGGCTAACTGTTCTGGAAATGAACCGCCGCGCAAAAAACTAAACGCGCTGCAGGCATGAAGCTCGACGTAGCTCATGTTCTGTAGCGGCGGTCTATGACCGTCGCTCAATGTCTCTGGACAAAAGAGTGCGACGCTCGCAGAGCGCCGCTCCAGGAGGAGGATTAATCATAAATCCCATCGATCGCCCATCTTTCTCCGCTCCGATAACAGCGGCATAAAGTTCCATCCTTCACTTCCATGTCCCACTCGGCGCGTTCCCACGATGTTTCGTCCCACCAATTTCCGGAAATGAAATACGGGCCGCGTTGAGCGACGACTTTGCCATGAGCTTTTTCGCTCTGGAGATGCCGGCTTTCAGAATTGAAAATGAACGCAGATACACCTGGGCGAAAACGGCGGAGCGCAACGCGCGACGATACTGAGCAAGTAGCGACCCTCACCCGACCCTCTCCCTGAGGGAGAGGCGCGCGTGCGGCAGCACGGCGGTGAGGAAGTTCGGTCGTGTCAGTGTTCAATTGCCAAGTAAACGGCTCGAGACGAAATGCATCCGGCCGATGCGTTTCTTCCAACACAGGGGTACCGACGCGATCGGCCCCCACTAATCCGTTCAATCGGGCAAGGGTCTCATAAAGCTTTTGCGGATTGCGCAGAGCTGTCTCAAACAAACCGAATTGTTGCGACGCCGGTTTGATCGGCTGGGCCTGCAAGGCCACGGCTACGATCGGATGCTCCGATTTAAAATTTTCCAGGTGCGTTCCGAGCATCCGGAAGAGAAGATCGACATCGTTGGTTGGCTGCGGAATTTTAAAAGAACGTTCGTAGTGCTGCTTATTACTGAACTCGATCCGCAGTGTGACTTCTTTGGCGACGAGATAGATCGTGTTTAATCGCAAGGCGAGCTGCTCCAAAAATCGCCGCAACATGAAAAGCAACGGCTCCGCTGTTTCGATCTCCTGTTCGAATTCGAAGCTCTCTTCGAATAGTTCCGGAGGCTGCACCAGCTTGAGCAATCGCTCGGATTTTCCATTGGCCCGCTCCCACATGCGAACGGCTTCCGGTCCGAGACGGGATGCGATTTCTTCCTTATCCAGGGCGGCAAATTGCCCAATAGTGCGAATTCCCCACTTATCGAGAATGCCGAGGATTTTACGGACCTCGCCCTGTCGCTCTTGAGGTAACCCTGACTTTGACGAATGAGAGCGCCCCATGCGCTCAATGTAGACTTAAAGAGAGTATATGTTCAAGCGAACATTTCTATCATCCTGTGTCATTCTGAGCGAGCGCAGCGAAGTCGAAGAATCCCGCGGACCAAAGTCCAACCAACGATTTCAGATTATCTTCACCGAACACTTAGGCAACGCACTCAAAAATCCGCGCCCGTACGGTTTGGTCACGATCCGATTGTCGAGAATGACCACAATACCGTGATCGCTCTTCGTTCGGATCAAGCGGCCTACCCCCTGTCGAAGTTTCAAAATGGCTTCGGGCAGGGAATATTCCGTAAACGGATCGCCCCCGCGCGATTCCACCAGTTCCAGTTTCGCCTCGATGAGCGGATGATCCGGCACGGCAAACGGAAGCCGGGTGATAATCACATTGGAAAGCGCTTCGCCGGGAACGTCGACTCCCATCCAAAAACTATCCGTTCCAAAGAGAACACTCCGCGGAGTTGTTTTGAATTGTTCCAGTAAAAGGCCGCGCGGCGTGCCGCCACCCTGCACCAGCAGATTCATTTTCGTTCGCGAGAAAAAATCCCGCATTCCTTCGGCCACTTGCTGCATGCCCCGATAACTGGTGAAAAGAACAAAAGCGCGGCCATCTGTTTCTCCGACAAAATGCGCGATCCAATGCTCGAGCGCTTCTTCATAACCGGCGTTGCGCGGGTCGGGCATTTTCTGAACGATGAAAATCTTCATCTGCTTCTGAAAGTCGAATGGGCTCCCGAGCAGTACCGCTTCGGCATCATCCGCCCCGATTCGCTGCCGGAAGTAAGCAAGATCCGGCCGCCCGACGGCAAGCGTTGCGCTCGTCATGATAGAGGAGCAATCCTCGCGAAAGATCATCCGGCGCAACACCGGAGCAATATCGATGGGCGACGCGTTGAGGGAGAAAAATTGCGCTGTCTTGCCAGTCCGCTCGACCCAGTAAACATGCTCGGGAGCGCTCTGCTCAAGGAAAGTCGCGATTCCTATTCGGGAATCACGAAGACGCCGGCCATATTCCTGCAATTCCGCTTTCAAGAATTCGTCATCCGCCCGTCTAACGACCTCGGCGATGCGCGCCTGCAACGCCGCCAGCCGTCCGGTTATCATGTCTGGAACAAGATCGACATCGCGCACCCGAAACTCACGCCCCTTGCGAAAATCGGATTTCGATTCGACCGCGGTGAAAAATCGATCCACTTCATCGACCATGTCGGCGGCGAGGCGCACACCTTCGGCATCGCGCATGATGGTAAACAACCCCTTCTTGGTGCGCGCGTTGTAGAGCCGCTGGATTGTCGATCTTAATCCGTACTGCGAGATGCCGATCCCGATCTGTTTCGAGGCGACCTGCTCAACGGTGTGCGCTTCATCGAAAATCAGAAAATCGTTGGGGAAAAGAAAACCGCTCTCGCGGCCTTCCTGTTCCTCCGGCCCGCCCAGCAGCATGAACAACAAGGTGTGATTGATGACCAGCACGTCCGCCATAAGCAGACGTTTCCGCGCCTGTTGATAAAAACAGCCGGGCCCCTGTCCGCACGTTTTTGCGGTGCAGATGTGCGGCTCGCTGCAGACTTGTGTCCAAACCTTGGAATCGGGCTCGACAGCGAGATCGCTCAACGAACCGTCGCGAGTCGTGCTCGCCCACTCCGCGATACGGCGCAATTCGGTTTGCTCAGGCCCTGTAAAAAGCTCGTTCGCCTGGGATAGCGCGCGTTCCAAGCGTCGCGGACAAAGATAATTTTGCCGGCCTTTGATCAGGGCTGCGTGGAATTCGACCGGCAAGATCTTTTTTAAGATCGGAATGTCCTTGTTGAGGAGCTGTTCCTGAAGATTGATCGTGTGTGTCGAGATGATCGCCTTCTTGTGTTTCTCGAGGGCAAACAGGATCGCGGGAGCCAGGTAAGCGAGCGATTTGCCCACCCCGGTACCGGCCTCGATCACGAGATGTCGATCCTCCTCCAGCGCCCGGGCTATCGCTACCGCCATTTCCTGCTGTTGGGGCCGAAACTCGAAGTTCTTTGCCTTCGAGAGCGGGCCGCTCTCGGAAAAAAACGCGCGGACTCGTTCCACGAAGTCGGTTTCCAACGAATCTTTGAGCGCGATCATGACGAGAATGGCCGAATCGTATTCGGCTCTGTTATCATAGCGGCCTTTGCCAATTCTCGAAAGGGACGTCGTCGAGAAATCTTCGGAATGCGATTGCAATAGCGAATCGAAGATCGACAATCGAAATTCAATGAAACTGATCGATCGCTATGTCATTCGCAGTTTCGTGCAGGTGTATTTCTACTGCATTATCGGCTTCATTTCGATCTGGCTGATCTTCGACATTAGCGACAATATCTCGACCTTCCTCGATCAGAGGGTGGGTCTTATTATCGCCGTCCAATACTACCTCACCCAGATCCCCGAGGTTCTGATCGTCCTGCTGCCGGTGGCGTTGCTCCTGGCTCTGTTGTTTTCGCTGGGACGAATGTCGCGGGCGAATGAAATTATCTCGATGCTCACCGCAGGGTTGAGTTTGCCCCGGATTCTTCTGCCCTTGATTGTGATCGGTTTTCTTACCGTGGGTGCGACGCTGACATTAAATTATTCGCTCGCTCCCCATGCTTCGCTGGCGCGCAAGAAACTGCTCGATGACGCCCGCTCAAAATCGGAAAATACCATCGAAGGTCAAATCTTTCGTAATCGGACCGACGCGCGCACCTGGTTCATCCAAAGTTTTCGGCCCGGCGACCGCAAGTTCAACAACGTCCAGGTTCTGCAGCAGGACGCGCACAATAACATTGTCGCCAGTTACCTCGCCCCACTCGCGATTTTTCATCCCGAAAACAAAACGTGGGAGCTGGAACAAGTGAAGGTTGTCCGTTACGATCGCGTGGGTAACATCGTGGAAGAGCAGATTCTCCCATCACTGAAGATCGACAACTGGAGCGAAACACCTTTTCGCCTGGGTAGTGCAAATGTGCGCGCGGAATATCTCAGTGTGCCGGAATTGCGTGAGTATCTGCATTTCAATTCCGACTTTCCGCGAACGCTGCTGGCGCCATTTCGCACCCATCTGCAATACCGGCTCGCGTTGCCCTGGACTTGCCTGGTTGTCGTCTGCCTCGCCGCGCCGCTTGGGATCGGTTATTCGCGCCGCGGTGTCTTGTCCAGTGTCGCGGCCGCGGTCATTCTCGTTTTCTCGATGAATTTTCTCATTCAGCTTTTTCTAGCTCTGGGTGAAGGCGATCGTATCCCGCCTTGGATGGCTGCCTGGACTCCAAACCTTCTATTTGGGGCGATCGGCCTCTACCTTCTTTATCTGCGCGCTTCCAATCGCGAAGGGCTCGGCTTTCATCTCCTTGTGCCCCGGCGTATTCTTGCTCGATGAATCCGCTTCCCAACGAATGGGCCATCAAGCATCGGGCCGATATTTGCGCCTCGACTCAGCGGCCCTTCACGCAGGGGGAATATTTCTATACCCTTCTCTTTCATGACGCCGACGGTTATCGCCGCGAAGATCTAAGCGAAGAGGGCTGGCGCAGCCGGAACGAAAATATCCAGCCGTTTTCGTTTTGGAAAACCCGCTACGAACCGACGCCAACGGTGCCGGAAACTTTGGGCAAGGAGAATGCTGAAGAGCTTTTTCGCCGTCTCACTTCTTCCGAAAATCCGCCGGCAAACGCCTGCTACGTCCTCGCCGCCATGCTCGAGCGCAAACGAGTTCTAAAACAGATAAAAACCGAGAGCGCGGAGACTGGCCGCGTCCTCATCTACGAACATGGCACAACCGGCGACGTCTTCATCGTGCCCGACCCGGGTTTGAGGCTCGACGAGCTTGAAAGCGTGCAAAACGAAGTGGCGCAACTGCTTCGCACCGCGGCGTGAAGTCATAACAATCGCGCGCGTGGTGGATCGAGCAGTCCCTTGCTCGATGCTAGGCCAACCGGCGAAGCCGCAAATTTATTAGCTTCACGAGTAGACCGGCCAGTTCCCTTCAGCGTGCGGCTGCGCCGGGTTGACTGGCATCGCCCGACGGAGCGGCCGATCCACCTGCGTTACGAACAATTCTGTGAGATAATAGCAGCGAATGAATCCCACCCTCCCATGGTTTTTCGGCGCGTTTCCGCTTTTCCTCGCGCCCATGGCCGGGGTCTCGGACAAGGTTTTCCGGCAACTTTGCAAGGAATATGGCGCCGACGTGCTCACGACCGAGTTCGTTTCCTCTGAAGGAATTTTCCGGCGTAATGAGCGCACTAATGAATATCTCGACTTCGATGAAGTGGAGCGACCCGTTGGCGTGCAGCTTTTTGGCGCGGACGCGGAACATATGGCGGAAGCCGCCCGGCAGGTCGTCGATTGGGTAGGCCCGGACTTTATTGATTTAAACTTCGGTTGTCCGGTCAACAAAGTGGTTAGCAAAAACGGAGGCTCGGCCCTTCTCAAAGACTGTCCGACCTTGCAAAGCGTTGCCGCAGCCGTGGTGAAGGCCGTGGCGCCGCTGCCGGTCACCGCGAAAATCCGAATCGGTTGGGACGCCGATTCCATTAACGCGGTGCGCGTTGCCAATCTGCTCGCCGACGCCGGAATTCAGGCGATCACGGTACATGGCAGGACCCGCGCGCAGGGTTATTCAGGCGAGGCCGATTGGAATGTTATTGGGGAAGTTGCGGCCGCGGTTTCGATTCCGGTTATCGGCAATGGCGATCTTTCCACTCCAGCACTGGTTGCCAAGCGCCGCAGTGAAACCGAAATTGCCGGCGCGATGATCGGTCGCGCGGCGATGAGCGGACCGTGGATTTTCCGCCAGACCAAGCATTACCTCGCCACCGGGGAAGTTGTCGATGCTCCCGAATTGTCCGAAAAATGGAATTTGATATTGCGACATTGCACATTGGCTGTGCATCAATGGGGCGAAGAGGAGCCAGCGGTCCGTTCGATGCGGGCGCGGCTGATGGCCTACTCGCGCTCCATGCCGGAAGCGAAACGATTACGGGAAAAATTTTCCCAAGTTTCGACTCTTGCCGATATTGAAGCGATCGCTGAGGAGAATCTCTCGACAGGATTTACCGGATTAACAGGACCGACCAAATTTGAATTGGTAAAATCTGACTAGCTTTCTTTATGAGCACTGAATCCCAAGCGCTTAATTATAAGATCGGTAATGATCGCCTGATCAAGGTCACCGAAAGCGCGGCGCGCAAACTCGCGTCATTACTAGAGGAAAAAGGCAAACCGGAAGGCGCCCTTCGCTTGGCTGTAGTCGGCGGTGGCTGTTCCGGCTTGCAATACACGATGGACCTGGTGGATGGACCCAAGGAGCGCGACATCATGGTTCCAACGTCCAACGTGAAGCTTGTTGTCGATCCGAAAAGCGCCCTGTTCGTCAGCGGGTCGGTGCTCGATTACAGCGAAGATTTACAGAAGGGCGGTTTTAAAGTCACCAACCCGAATGCCGTCGCCCACTGTTCCTGCGGCGAAAGCTTCGCCGTCTGATTTTCTGGGAGATCGGCACAACTACAACCCTCACCTGGCGCTTCGCGTCCTCCTCTCCCTCAGGGAGAGGATTGAGGTAAGGGCAGCTTCGACGACTGATCCGTACTGCACGCTACGCGTCACGTTTGCATTTCGAGCTTCCCGCCGCCTCTCTCTCTGCTCATAATCCTCGCTCACTTACGGAAGTTATTATTATGAAACGAATTATTCTCGCCGGTGTTTTTGGCGGTATCGCCATGTTTATCTGGACGTCGATCGCCCACATGGCGCTTCCGCTTGGCGAAGCAGGCTGCAGGGAAATTCCAAACGAGCAAGCGGTCACTGCGGCCATGCAAAGCAGCATCGCCGACAAGACCGGACTTTATCTCTTTCCCGGATTCGGACTTGGCGAAAATCCCAGCAGAGAGGCGAAGAACGAAGCAATGAAGCACATGGATGAGAAGATGGCGGCCAACCCTTCTGGGCTGCTGATGTATCATCCCGCCGGACGGGTGATGAGCATGGGCAAATTGCTGACTGTCGAGTTCCTCACCGAATTGCTGGAAGCCATCCTTGTTGTTTCCCTGCTCGCCCAGACTCGTATTGCCAGCTTCGGCGGCCGCGTCGGATTCGTTTTTGTGGCTGGAATTCTCGCTGCCATTGCAACGAACATTTCTTACTGGAATTGGTACGGCTTCCCAACTGTTTACACCGCCGCATACATGACGATCCAGATTATCGGCTTTCTCTGCATCGGTCTTGTCGCCGCTCTTGTCTTCAGAAAGGGTATGCCAGCGTAATCTGGAACGACCGAGCGCCGGCCAATGCCTTCCTTCGCCGAATTCGAACACGAGGGCTGGCAGCGTGTAGCGGAAAAATACGACTCGATTTGGTCGAGTTCGACGCGGCAGTTTATTCCTCCCCTGTTGGACGCGACGGGAGTTTCGTCGGGACAGTCGCTTCTCGATGTCGGTTGCGGCCCCGGTTACGTTTCAGCCGCCGCCGCGGAGCGCGGTGCTGTTCCAATCGGGCTCGATTTCTCCAGGGAAATGATCGCGATTGCGAAAAAGATGTTTCCGAAGATCGAGTTTTGCAATGGTGACGCGCAACGACTGCCATTTACCGACAACAGCTTCGATCGCGTCCTGTCGAATTTCGCCTTGCTCCATGTAGCCGAGCCCGAACGCGTCTGCACTGAAGCGAATCGCGTGCTCAAGCCGGGAGGCAAATTTGGTTTCACCATCTGGGCGCCGGCAGCAGAAAGTCCTTACGCGAAAATCATCGACGACGCGATCCAGTCGCACGCCGATCTCGATGTCGGTGTTCCAACCGGGCCGCCGCATCATCTTTATTCCGGACGCGACGAGTTCCGCCGGGCCCTCGAACGTGCCGGCTTCGAAGGAAGCTCGATGATTTTAAAACTTCACACGATAAAATGGAAGGTGCCGACCGCGCGCTTCATTTTCGATGCCGAACGCAATGCCGGCGTCCGTACGGCTGGATTGCTCGCCCGCCAAACAGCTGAAAAACTGGATGCCATTCAATCAGCCATCGAAATGAGTGTCCGTGCGTACGGACAAGGCGAGGGTTTCGCAATTCCGAAAGCGGCTTACATCGTTGCCGTGTCGAAGGCCAAAGCAACGTGACAGTTCACATCCTCGATACCCGCCAGCTCGGACGCCCCGGCATTGTGGCTGCCACGGCTCTTGAGACAAGCGACGGCATCGTCCTTTTCGACACAGGGCCTGAATCGACCTTCGATAATGTGGTGGCCGATCTTGGCAAAGCCGGCTTCGCTCCGACAGATGTTCGACACGTTTTTCTCAGTCACATTCATTTTGATCATGCCGGCGCGGCTTGGCGCTTTGCCGAGTTGGGCGCAACCGTTTACGTCCATCCGCGCGGCGCGCCGCACCTGATCGATCCCGCAAAATTGATCGAGTCCGCCGCGCGCATTTTTGGCAACGATATGGAAAGACTGTGGGGCCGGTTTGCGCCGATTCCGGAGAATCGACTCAGGATCGTGCAAGACATGGAGATAGTGCCTGTTCCTCCATTTGAAATACGCGCCATAGCCACTCCCGGTCACGCGAGCCATCATCACGTCTATTTCTGGAATGGTAATCTTTTTGGCGGCGACATTGCTGGCGTTCGCATCGGTGCCGGCCCGCCAATTCCGCCGTTCGTTCCTCCGGAACTGCATGTTGAGTCGTGGCTGGAATCGATCGACAAGATGCGCGGACTGAATCCGGAACGAATTTATCTCCCGCATTTCGGATTGGTGGAAGGCAAAGTCGCGTCTCACCTGGACACGCTGGAAGAACGGGTAACGCGTTGGTCCGAATGGCTCCGCGACCGAATCGGGAGCGGTACGAATGAGCAACAATTGATGGCGGACTTCGCGAGATATGAGCACGACGATTTACTGGCTGGCGGCGCCACCGAGGAGAACGCCCAAGGTTACGAGGCGGCCGACCCGAGCCATATGGCGGTCACGGCATCGTTACGCTATTGGAAAAAGTATCATCCCGAGCGGCTCGCTGGCGCGCGGTAGTGTTTTCTTTAACTCCGGCCTTTGCACGCCTCTTGCTACTCTCCGCAGGGTCCAGTGTTTCACAGCAGGTGATCGATCAACAAACATTCGAAGATATCTTGCCCTACGCGTATGCGTGGGCGAGCAGCCAGGAGCAGCTCATTCTCGCGAGCGGAACTGCGCTTGGATCACAACAAGTTGTCGATGCTCAGCAAGTTGGTGTTCAGGATTGGGCCCGAGTGAGAGTCTTAGTGGCAGATCGAATCCCGCTGCCCGATAACAAAGAACTCGCCGACGCCGCGCAGTGCGCTCAAATCATCACTGATGCCTCCCGCGGCGTAGCCATCGGGCATGGCATTATTCTTCGCGCCGATTGCTGGGGCGACCGGGAGCTCCTTCTGCACAATCTCGTCCATGTCGCTCAATGCGAGCGAAGCGGCGGCCTCGAACAGTGGGTGCGGGAGTATCTCTGCGACCGTCGGAATTGCGCAAAGTTTACTATCGGTCCTCTCGAAGCGGAAGCGCGAGGGTTCGCTCGCAAAATCTGCACCGCTGATGAAGTCGCGATGTGCAGTTCTCGGTAAAGATCGCGCACCGCTTCTCCATTTGACGTTAATGGCGGAGAGTTGAGCGTTGAAGATTGAACTTCTTCAATCCTCCCCCTCTTCTCATCGTCACCCAAACCGACATCACGGTTTGGACGATTTCTGCGCTCCTTGCTGTAGGACTCGGCTGGAGTCGTTATTCGAAACGGAAAACGCGAGACAAACTCGTGCGGGAACTCGTTGCGATGGATCCGGCCCGTCGCGAAAAAGTGCTGATCAGCCTGAATCCGAAGCTCGCGATGGAACTGCGCGAAGAGTTGATGAGCCGATACCAAATGATGAGTTGAGGTTCGGGGCTCGATCCCCTCAGTCACGAGCCTGACAAGTATCCAAGCCGTCGGCAAATCGCCCCACAGCTTGCAGAATTCGATGATCGGCATCGTCCTGCGTTTCGCCGCTGGCCGCCAGCTGTCGTTTCGCGACAACCAGTGAATGATCGCCGCCTTCGACAACATGCAGAGAATTCGGCGCCTTCATTCCGGCACGCACCTGCTCGAGAAGATCCAAAGGACATAGCGAATCGCGCGTTCCCTGCACGAAAAAAATTGGGGTTTGCAACGCGAGCAAAACTTTGTCGCGCAGTTTGGCCCGATCGCCCATCGCGCAAAGCGGATATCCGAGGCAAATCAGTCCTTCTACTTTTTCTTCGAGCGACAAATGACAACCCACGCGGCCACCCATGCTCTTCCCGATCAGTATTATCGAGCTCGATGAGAATCGTTCGCGCGTCCGGAGAAGCGCTTCTCGATGTGCGACCACGAGCTGCGGTAACGGGTCCGGCCGTTTCCGGCCATCGCGCATGTAGGGATAATCGAGAATATCGACAATTCCAATTTCACTCAGACGCTTTTTCCATTGCTGCATCCAGGGATGTGAAGAAGGCGCGCCGGCTCCTGGAGCGAACAAAAACAACAACGACTTCATAAACCGCTGTTCTTACCGTATCTGTTCACTTGAACTTGCACAACCTGAACGGGCGCGCGATGATCAGTTATGCTCACAGAGCGCCAGCAAAGCATTCTCGATTTCATCCAAAGGGAGCAACGTGAAAAAGGCATTACGCCGAGCACGCGGGAAATCCAGCATCATTTCCGATTCGCCAGTCAGACATCGGTAATGCAATACATCGTGGCCCTCGAGCGCAAAGGCTTTCTCGGCCGCCATGCCCGCAAAGCACGTGCCCTGATTACCCCGGCCATGAAAGTCAGGATCACCGATGTGCCCATTTACGGGCAGATTCCTGCTGGAATGTCGGCGTTAACCGAGCAGACCATTGAAGGCCATGTCTCGCTGGATGCGCGTTCGGCCAATGTTTCAAAAAACCGAGGCACCTTTGCCTTGCGCGTCCGGGGCGACTCGATGATTGGCGCGCACATTGTCGATGGTGACATAGTAATTTTAGAGGACAGCAAGGAAGTTCATAACGGCGACATCGTTGCCGCATTGATTGACGGTGAAACGACATTGAAACGGTACGTAGTCGATCGCGGGCGACCGTATCTGAAAGCGGAAAATGCGAGTTATCCTGATCTGATTCCGGCACGCGAACTAAAAATTCAAGGAGTAATGGTGTCGCTCATCCGCAAGCACGAGCGGCGTAAGAGGTAGTTAAGGGGCTGTCATCCTGAGTCTCGCAAACAATGCCAGTCCGGATCGGCCCGAGGGACCTCGCAGTCGCCACCCAACGCGTCCCGAATATCACTGAACCGCGATCGCTTCATTGAATCGCGAGCGTTCCGCTTTATTGCGGTCCTTCGCTTGCTGACAGGCACAATAATGTTCGCTTGAACATATCGCAATTTGACGCATGATTCTCCCATGCCGGCTGCCGATATTGTCGATCTTCGGAACTATCTGGCCGAACGGTTTCCCAAAACTCGGTTGCCTGCGAATGCCCGTTTAAAGACCGGATTGAATAATTTCGATCAAGTTACCGGAGGCGGTTTCCCAAAAGGAGCCATTACGGAATTAATCAGCCCGCAAATCAGCGGCGGGAGCGCATCATTTCTGCACGCGATTTTCCGAACTGCCCATCACGATCGTTATTTTGTTGGATTGATCGATGGCAGGGATTCTCTCGATCCTCAATCGTTGGGGAACGACTGTTTGCGCCATCTCCTTTGGGTGCGTTGCAGCAAAGCGCTCGAAGCGGTCAAGGCCGCCGATCTTCTGCTGCGCGACGGGAATTTCCCGCTCGTGATTGTCGATCTTATTCTGAACCCGCTCGAAGAACTTCGAAAAATTCCGCAGACCAGCTGGTATCGCTTGCAACGGCTGGTTGAATCAGCCCCCACGGCTTGCCTGATTTTGAATCGGCAAAGTATGGTGAGCAGCGCGCAATTAAAAATCGTTCTCGAAAATTCGTGGGAACTCGAAACTTTGGAAAATGAAAACGTAATTTCACAATTGCGATTCCATGTTCAGCGATCGCATCTCAACCGGGCGGAGAGCTCTGCCGCAAGTTAATGTTCGCGACCATTTATTTACCGAATTTCTATTTGCAGAGTGCAATGCGGCACCAGCCCACACTGCGCGCTCAACCCGTGGCATTAATCGATCCCGCTCAAACAAAAGTTTCAATTATCCAACTCAATGAGGCTGCCGAAAAAGCGGGCGTCGCCAAAGGAATGGCCCCGAGCCAGGCACTGGCGCGTTGTTTGCAAGTCGCTATCAAAACCAGAGAGCGCTCGCAGGAAAATGTAATTGGCGAAATTTTGCTTCAGCACGCCTTTACCCTTTCTCCTTATGTGGAAGCTACCGCCCCCGGTGTTTGCACCGTGCAATTTACGGACCAGCGCAATTTGGCGGGAAAGCTCTCCCGTGTGATCGACCAACTAGCTGAATGTGAAATCATCGGACAAGCGGGCATCGCGCCGTTGCCGGATACAAGTTTTCTCGCCGCGCATCTGGGGCGGCCGGTTTTGCAAATCGACGACGCGAAGCATTTCCTAGCACCTTTGCCGATTGAAACGCTTGCGATGTAACTGCGGATTACGCCACCGCTGGTTTTCGTTCGATCAGAACGCGATAAACAAAGCCACCAAGTGCGCCACCGAGCAATGGACCGATCCAATAAACATAATGCGCTTTCCAAAAACCCGCCGCCAAAGCCGGGCCCAATACGCGCGCCGGATTCATCGCTGCGCCGGTGAGAGTGCCTCCGAACAGGATATCCAACGTAACGGTTGCTCCTATAACCAGACCGGCAACGCGACGCGGCCCCCGCTCGTCCACAGCGGTCCCGTGAACCACGAAAACGAGAAAAAACGTCAATATTCCTTCAACCAGAATTCCCTGCCCGGGAGTGAGATTGATCGCCAGTTGCGGAGTTCCGTTCACAACCACGTCGCTCCCGAACAGACCGAGGCAGATCAAAGCCGCCGAAATCCCACCGAGACACTGTGCAAACCAATACCGAATAGCGTCGCTCACGGACATGTGACCGCCGCAAACCAGACCGAATGTCACAGCCGGATTTAACTGGCCCCCTGAGATGTGCATGGTCGCAGAGGCAAATGCGGCGATGGTCAACCCGTGAGCCAGAGCGATGGCGAGAACGTCATGCCCCGCCGTCTTTATTGCGCCGATGCCGACAAAGACGAGCGCAAACGTTCCGATAAATTCTGCCAGGAGCGGGCGCAATTTGATCATTCCGCAATCCAATCAAACCAGCCGCGCCTTGGCAACGCACTTGTCAATTCTCTCAGCTGTTGTCGGTTGCGTGGTTTGGATAGCGCTCGTGCAGTTGTCGATTGACGCGATCGGCTTCGTCTGTTTTGCCCGCGCGGCGATAAGCCGAGGCCGCTTTTTCCAACGCCCGCGGTGTGATCGCCGGATCGTCGTAAAGCAATGCGACGCCCATAAAAGCTTTGCCGGCTTCGTCAAAATGCCCGCGTTCAATCTGGACCTCGCCTGCAAGCAGGCGCGCTTCGGCATTGACCCGCCCTTCCGGTTGCAACGTCATTATTTGCTCGGCGATTTTCTGCGCATCGTCAGGCTTATGCGCGCCAATTTTCGCTGCACCCAATGCCAGCAGCACCTTCGCTTTCCCGGCAGCGTCGGTTGCTGTCTGAAGATATTTGGCGAACGCTTCCTCCGCCTGGCCGAAATTTTTCTGCCTGGAAGCAGCATCCCCGAGATAAAACCAGAAGTCCGGCTTCACATTTCCGGGATTGTCGATCTTGCCAAGCGCACTCAGGTATTTCTCGGCCGCGGCGTAGTTTTTCTCGTTGTAGTATTCGATCCCCAGTCCTTCCAGAACCTCGGGCGGCACGTTCGTGCCGGGGCTCGCTTCCATGAAATTGTTCACTTCCGTGGTAAGTGCCGCCCGGTCCTTCAAATAAAAATGGGAGAGAATAATTCGCAGCGAAGCCTGGTCGTGATATTGCTCGTTGTTTAACTGGCGCGCTTTCTCCAGCGGGGCGATCGCCCCTTTGTAGTCCTTCTCATCGAAGAGGCCTTTGCCGATATAATATTGGGCCTGGGCGGCGACGGAACTCTTGGGAAATTCTTTCAAAAGTTGGCGAAATGTTTGGGCCATGCCCTTGGGGTCATCTTGTTGCCCGAGTATCAACGCCTTGGTTTGCAGCGCCGCTTCGCGTTCGTGCGCCTTGGGATACTTGGTCAGGATCGCGTTCAAGTCGGCAAGAGCGGAATTGTAATTCTTGTCCTGTTGATAGGCCAGCGCACGTTGGGCGAGGGCTGCCGATGCCTGCGGACTGTCTGGAAATGCCTGCAGGAAATAGCCGAAGGCTTCTATGGCTCCCGAAACATTCTTCGTCTGCACATAGCATACCCCGAGCTTGTAGGCACATTCCGCTCGCAGCTTCGGGGTGAGCTGCGCTTCGCGCAGCTCGGAGTAAATGGGTGCCGCCTCGGCGTGCTTTTGTTCCTTATAGAGCGCTTCCGCTTTCAGCAGCTTAGCCTGGTCCGCGCGTTCAGCCGTTGGGTTCGATTCCAGAAAGTCGTCCACCTCGGCCAGGAGTGCGGAAGGATCGGAATTGTAGAGATTGATGAGACGTTGATAAGCCGCGTCCCGCGCTTCCTCGCGATCGGGGAATTCAGAAATGATCTTGCGATAGATTTCGTCGGCCTCCTCGGCATGACCAAGTTGACGCTCGCTATTGGCAGCGAGCAACGTCACTTCGGCCTGGCCGGCTTCAGGAAGTTTCGAGAGCTCCTTCTTATATTCTTCCAGCAACTTCTCGTACTGCCCGGTTTGATACTGCAACCGGCGAAACCCGACTTGGGCAATGGCTCGAAGTTTTCCCGCGTCCGCTGACGCTCGTCCCTTTTGCAACAGGGTTGTCGCTTTCTCCAGCATCCCCTTGTCGACTTTGCTCTTATCGGACTGAATAAGATCGAGAGCGATCATACCGCCGCGCACAGCAGCTTCGGCTTTCGCGGCCGGTTTCTGTGCTTCAGTCGCCAACGCTTCATACTGTTTGAGCGCTTCCGTTTTTTTTCCGCGCGAAATAAAAATAGATGCGGCAGCCAATCTGGAATCCTCCCGATACGGGTTTGGACCCTTGGCGTCGATCACCTGTTGATAAATGCCGGCAGCGTCGTCCTTCCGATCCAGCGTTTCCAAACAGCGAGCCTCGAAATATTTGGCCGAAAGAGCGACGGCTGATTCCTTTGATTTAAACGCCGCCCGGTGAAAAAGAGGCAACGCCTCTCCGTAATTTTTTTGCGTGAACGCGGTTTCGGCCAGGACGTAGGCTGCCGGCCCGGCAAATTCGCTCTCACCATAATCGTCGAGAACCTGCTGAAAACTTTTTCGAGCGGCTGTATTCCGATTGAGAGCACGATAAGATTCGCCCAGAAAGAAACAGGCGCTGGCGCGTCCCGGGGCGCCCACATACTGCTCGAGATATTTTTCAAACTCAGGAATCGCGAGGTCGTAGAGCTTGCGCAGATAGAGCGCTTTTGCGTATTCAAGCTGCCGGCGATCCGGCGCTTCCGCCTCTCCAGCTGCAGCCGACGGCTTTTCGCTTTCCGTTGGGGAAATTTGCGGCTGACCAGGCGCGAGCTGAGCGCGCGGTGCTGGTCTCTCATCGACAGGCACGGCGCGCCGCACTTCGGGTGGGCTTTGGGAAAGAGCTAGCCCTGCCGTTAAGACGAGCGCAACCAGTCCGGCAAGACGGCTGGCGCTGCGCGCCGCGTTCATTTTGCCGTAGCGAAAGCGACGTTCGTGATCCCGGATTCGGTGCAAATGTTCAGGACACTGACGATGTTCTTATAAGCGCCCGCCTCGTCGCCGCGGATTACTACCGCCTGGTCCGCGTTGAGTTGAATCAAGCCTTTGAGAAGCTCCGTTAACTCCGGAGTGGTCAGCGTCCGCCGGTTTACCACGACCGTGCCATCTGCTTTTACGTTAACGACCACATCACCGATCGGCGCGGACTTTTCCTGCGCAGCGGATGCCTTCGGCACTTTTACGTCCAGCTCATTTTCGTTGCGCGCGGCATTCCAGGTAAGCAGAAAAAAGATCAACAGCAGGAGGAGAACATCGACAAGTGGCGCGAGTTGAATGCCTGGATGATGCAACGGCGCGTGACCACGAAGATTCATGTAAGCAAAGGGGAAATGTCGATCTTATCAGCGATAGCCTAAAGTTCGTCCTCAATGAGCACTGGCGTGCGCTCCGGTCGCCGTTCGTACTGTAAAGAGAGCAAAGCCAGCACATGGGTTGTGGCAGCTTCCAATTCTGAAATCAATCTCTGGGCGCGGCCTCGGAAGAAGGCATAAAAAATCATAGCCGGAATTCCGATCGCGAGTCCTGCTGCAGTATTCACGAGCGCTTCGCTGATTCCACGTGAAAGGGCAACGTAACGCGCCGATCCAATGTCTGAGCCGAGCGCGCCGAAAGAATGAATGATGCCAAAGACTGTGCCGAGCAAGCCCAGCAACGGCGCGATCATTCCGATATCAGCGAGATAAATGACCCGGTTATTCAAACTGGCGGCGACTCGTGTTCCCTCCGTCTGGGCAATCTCACGCATGAGTTCGAAATTCGCGTTCGGATTTTTGGTCGCAAAATCCAGGATTTTTTGAACAACTCGCGCGATCGCTTCGCCGTGCCGGTTCGAAACTGCCAGGAGCCCGAGAAAATCGCGCTTCCGCAATAGTGCGTCTGCCGTTGCCATGAACCCGCTGGAAACCACGGCGCCGCGCCGAATTGTCATCAGGTAAGTGATCACGAGCATCAGCGAGAAAATCGACAATAGAAAAAGCGGTATAATCACCGGACCGGCGTTAAGCATCGCATCGAGTACCGTCTTGGTACGGGGCATATCGGGAGCAACCGAAGGCACCGCATTCTGAGCTAAAACGGGAGTCGCCAGCACTGCGGCGATCGCCTGGGAAAATATCTTCATGCCGGGAGTTTGGTAATCATAGGCAAGCCAAAGCGGGATGCAATAGCCGCGCGCAGGGTAAGACCATGGAAACGCGTCCTTGCTCAAATAAATCGATCGCCGCCGGTCCAGCGCCGAACCCGGAAGATATGGGCAGGTTGAATGTCCGGATCCAACTCGATGTAGTTTCGGCGCCCATGCCAGACATAACGCGCATCGCTAAGAAGATCATGCACTTGATACGTATCGCCCTCCATCTCGCCGAACTCATCCACCGGCACATCGACGTAAGAATCCCGCTTGCGATGGGGATCGAGATTAACCACAACAAGAATAATATTGTCCCGAGCCGCGGTCATCTTTCCGTAAAAAAGAATGTCTTTATTGTCGGCCTGATAGAAACGCAGATTGTCGTAAGACTGAAGAGCGCGGTTTTCCCTTCGGATTTCGTTTAGGCGGGTGATCCACTCCTTGATATTTCCCGGCTTATTCCAATCACGCTCCTTTAGCTGGTACTTTTCGGAGTCGAGATACTCTTCTCGTCCGGGCAAAGCGGCACTCTCACAGAGCTCGTATCCGCTGTAGATGCCGTAAACGCTCGACATCGTCGCGGCGAGCACCGCTCGAATGATGAATGCCGGACGGCCGCCCTCCTGCAAAACAGGCGGCAGAATATCCGGCGTGTTCGTCCAAAAATTGCCGCAAAAATACTCACGCATCTCCGTCTGGGTCAGTTCGGTGCCGTATTCGGTGAGCTCAGCTTTTGTGTTCCGCCATGTAAAATAAGTATAGCTCTGAGTGAAGCCTGCCTTGGCCAGAGCCTTCATCATTTTCGGCCGGGTGAATGCTTCGGCGAGAAAGATGACGTCCCGATACTTGTCGCGAACCTTCGCAATCAAATATTCCCAAAACGCGACCGGCTTGGTGTGCGGATTATCGACGCGGAAAATGCGAACGCCGCGGTCGGCCCAAAAGATAACTATGCTGGCCATTTCAGCCCACAGCTCGCGCCAGTTTTCGCAGCGAAAGTTGAGGGGATAAATATCTTCATATTTCTTGGGCGGATTCTCAGCGTATTTGATCGTGCCGTCGGGACGCGTGTAAAACCATTCGGGATGTTCCCTGACGTAAGGATGGTCGGGCGAGCAGTTGATGGCGAAATCGAGCGCGAGCTCCATGTCCCGCTTCCTGAGCTCGCCGAGGAGCCAATCGAAATCCTCGAACGTCCCCAGGGAGGGTTCGATCGCCTTGTGTCCGCCGGCTTCGCTACCGATTGCCCACGGCACGCCGGGCTCGCCGGGCTCACAGGTAACTGAATTATTACGGCCTTTTCGACTGGTGTGGCCAATCGGATGGATCGGCGGAAAATAAATGATGTCGAATCCCATCGCTTTGGCGTCGTCGATTCGGGGCAGACAATCGCGAAATGTCGACGTTCGATCCACCCGGCCTTCTGCCGACCGCGGGAAAAACTCGTACCAACCGCCTAGGCGGGCGGTCTTTCGATCAACAATCACTCTCGGCAGCGGCGCATATTGTGTCGCATCGGCGCGGTCCGAATACGTGGCCATCAGTACTTCCAGTTCTCCTGAATGTGCGATGATGTTTAGCTCCGCGTTCTCGGCGGTGCGGATTTGTTGCGAAAGCTCCGTCAGTCGCGCGGCATCGTCCGGATCGTGTGCACGGAAGGCAGCATTTTCTACGAGAGCGGCCCCTTCCAGCGCTTCACTTGTCAGATTCGTGATCCCGCCTTCGAATTTCTTCGTGAACTCGTGTTGCCATCCGCGAAAGGTATCGGTCCAAGCTTCAACCGTGTATTCGTACGTGGCGACCTCATAAAGAGTGCAGATCCCCTGCCAGCGGTCGTTATCGATGTGCGCCATCGGCGTTTCCTGCCACCGAATTTGTCCGAGAAGCCGCCATTTTAATACGGCAGCAACAACGTCGTGGCCGTCCCGAAAAATATCTGCCTCAACCGTCAGGTCCTCGCCGACAACCCGCTTAACCGGATAGCGCCCGCCGTCGATCAGCGGCTGCAAATTCTCGATAACGGCGGAAGGAAAAGCCCGAAGCATGGGCAATCAATCAACTGAAATTCGACGCCTGCGAAAGCGATTTGTGCCGAAAGCACCGCTTTCGCCGGGAAAGCGCTGGTAGCCGTTAAGCCGCGAAATAGAAGGCGCACTCGTATAAACCCGAGTTGCGCGACTCTTCGCGACGCACGTGTACGCCCAAAACGGCCTGGAACAACTGCTCCTCAAGCCGGCCGATAATCGGGTAGGTGTCGAGCAGGTTCAGAACCGGAGAGTGACATTCAAGAATGTGCGGACTGGCTTCTTTCTCTCCCGCAACGAACTGAGCCATGTGTCCTTCAGCATCACGAATGCGAGCAAGCCATTTGGCGCGCTCGGCTACCGTTTCGCCTTTGGCCTTGGTTTTCAAGGCCGCCGTTTTTCTCTCGAAGAGGTTATAAAGAAGTTTTTCCGGCGCGTTGGAGCCGTGAATTTCCTGGATCGATCTGAGCAGTTCGACCGTAAATTGATTGCTATCGGCCGGATAAAGGTCGTGGCTGCGACGAGTGAGCCGATAAACCATTTCCGGTCGCCCCATTTTTTGCGGCCGTCGCCAAGTGTCGAGATAACCGTCGCGCTGAAGGGTAACGCAGTGCTGCTTGATTCCCATGTAACTCATCTTCATTTTTTCCACGAGCTGGTTCACCGACATGCCCTTGGTGCGTTTGAGTGAGTTAAGAATTTCCAACCGCTGGGTGCGGCCAATTTCTGAAAGTAATCGTTGATTCATAGCCAGTATTTGATGACGGAGAGGACTTTATACGTCGACCTCTTTAAAAGGCAACACCGAAATTATGCAACTTGCGGGGAAGAAGGAAATGACGACCGGTTCCCGGAAAAGGGCAACGGTCCGATTTCGATCGGAACTCTCACAGCATCGGGATTTTCCGACGGGAGCGCGTCCAATTTTGTTCCAATACTGTTGAAACCACGCTTGGCATAGCCAAGAGCGATTTCCCGGGACCCGCTTCGGGTGGCGCTCGTAATCCAGCCCACGTTTTTGTCTTCTGCCGCCAGAAGCATCCCCGCCGATAAAACGGCATTATTCAACGGGAGCACACCGCATAAACGCTTGTTCGTTTGGCCGGACATTTTGATTCTGGATATTACTTCCTGCCCGATATAGCAGCCCTTTTCATAGTCGACCGTGCGGCTTTCCAGGTTTGCCTCTATCGGAATAATGTCCTCAGTCAGTTCCCGTCCCCACCGCGGGATCCCCTGCTCAATTCGAAAAACTTCCGCTGCAACCTCATCGACAAACCGAAACCTCGCCGATAGCTCATCCAATACGAAGTCGTGCCGCCTCGAGTCGATCCATACATCCCAGCCTGATTCCACGAAACGGCGTACGGAGATGACTCGAGAGTCCCCATCCACAACCGGAGCGGTTGGGGCAAGGACGTGAAAGATCGACAGTTTCTCATCGAGACTTTCGATCTGGACGTCGTCAGCAATTACGTAACGATCGAGTCTAACAGGAAGGCCCTCTCGAAGGGAGCCATCAGCATCCACGAAGAAGCAATCCGGGCCGGTCGAGATAAAAACATGGGCATTCAGTTTTCCTTTCGTGCCCAGAATGCACGCTTCAATTGCGTTCGCCTCACTCGCTTTGCGGACGTCGTTCGTGATTTGTCCGTTTACAAAGCGCAAACGGTCGCCGCCGGTGATTCGAACCTTAGCCCGGGACGATAGATCGAAGACCGAACCGTCCGCCGTTTCAATAGGCGCCGTCATTTCTTGTTGCCTCGACCAGCCGGTCAGTAGTCGCTCTCGCTACTACTATCACGGCGCAGCAAGCGACTGAGGAAACCGCGCCTTTGCTCTTCTTCTTCCACAACGTTCTCCGGAGATGAACCGGTCGCTGCCGGTGCTGCTGCGGCGGCGTTGTTGTTTGGCGATTGAAGAGCGTGCTCTTCGGCGACCGGCGAAATAGGAGTGAATTCCGGGACTGCGGAAGCAACTCTGGAATCGCCAGCTTGTTCCTGCACCGCTGCCTGCGGGATAATCGGAATTACCACGGTAGCCGCCTCCTGTTGAGGAACGTCCGCGATCGGCTGAGGGCTGGGGGGTGGCGAAGCCGGAACGGGCAACTGTTGTGGCAACAATTCCGGAGCAGCGTTCTCGCGAACCGCCGAGTTAACCACGGCAAAATACTTTCTGGCGATGGCAGAATAATCCTCATCGCCATAGCCGTGCTGCATTTGTTCGAGGAGCCGGTCGCGCGTCGCAGTCGTAACGGCCAACTCTAAATGATAAGACAATCCCATTCGGGTTGCGATTTGAACGTCTTTGAGCATGTGCTTTACCGAAAAATGCGGCTCGAAATTTGTCTCGATCATTTTCGAGACCTTCATGGCCAGAGTCTTGGAATAGCTAGCATTGCCATGAAGCGCTTCCGTCAATTTTGCGAGCGGCAGGCCAACGCTATTAACTAAAGCCAGGGCTTCAGCCGCGGCCTGGACAGTCGCCGCCGTGATAATGTTGGTGGCAAGCTTGATCGCGGTTGCCTGTCCGATGTCCCCGATTCGTATAAACTCCTTGCCGCTTGCTTCAAGGATGGGCCGCGCTTCCTGGAACGCCATTTCATCTCCGCCGATGTAGAATGTAAGCTCGCCTTTCTCCGCAGCTTTCTTGCTGCCAGTAAACGGCGCTTCGACAAAACGGGCTCCGCGACGTTCAATGATGTCCGCTGCCTCGCGCATCGTAAAGGTAGCGACCGTCGAGTGCGCTATGACAACGTGACGGGGCGCCAATGTGAGCGCTAATTGTTTGCATACTTGAAGCAGTGCTTCGTCGTCGGAGACGAAGATTTGCACGAAATCGCACATCTCCGCGATCTCGGAAGGCGAACCGACGAAATTCGGTACCGGCCGCGGCGTACGATTCCAGACGAAAACGTGAAATCCTTTTTTACGAAGGTTGTCCGTGACCCGGCTCCCGATAATTCCGAGACCGATCACTCCGACATTTTTGCGCGTTCGACGGGACATAAAGACTCAATCTACCCGCCGGAGCGGGAATCTCCAAACAGGCAGCCTGAGGGAAAACCAGCTTCCAATCAATGCGGAAGTTATGAATTTTTGAGTTCCTAGAGGGAACAACGCACAAATTGTGCTCCTTCGGAGAGGCGTTTCACCTCGGCTTTGCGACTAAGATTCTCCAGGAACAGGCGAATCTCTCCCTTAGCCTCCTCAAAAGGCATCTGCCGCATTGCCCTGGAATCGGTCATTTGAACAATGTGAAAACCAAGGCCGGTTTGAATCGGCGGGCTGATTTCCCCTTGCTGCATTTTCCCTAGGGCAGCAAAAAAATCAGCCGGCATTCGCGCCGCAGAGAAGAATCCAAGATCTCCATCTCGCGTCTTGGTGGCTTCATCCTCGGATGTCAACGCCACGAGTTCCGAGAAGGTTTCACCGTGGCCCAGTCGAACCGCAAGAGAATCGATCGTCCGGCGCTTTAGATCGACAATCGGGGGCGGCGTTTCGGTAGGCGCGGCTAGGAAGAGATGGTTGGCCCGAAATCGGGCCGGCAAACGGTACTCTTCCTGGTGGGTCTTGAAATATTGCGCGCACTCGTCGTCGCTCACCTTTTTCGCCTTCTTGAGTTGTCGCTCGATCCACTTTTGGGTCCTCAGGTTCGCCACGATTTCCATGCGCAACGTCCGCTGGGATAAACGATTCGCCGCAAGTGCGGCAGCGAAACTATTGCCGTCGCGAAATTGATACCGTAAATCCTCGAACTCGCGATCGATTTCCGGTGTTAAAATCGTTTCTTTTTTCGCGAGCTCTGTCACCGCGACAGTTGCGGTGAAGCGCGCGAGAACAGCGCGCTTTAGACCAGGGTCCGAAGGATCGACATCTTCCTCGCCCTTCGCGTATCGTACCGCTTCGATCTCACTCGCGAGGTCCGCGTCATAGATTCCGCGACCATGCGTGAGTGTGAGCAGATGGCCGCGTCCAAAAGTGAGCCCGATCGTGTCGCGAAACGCAACGGAATGGCAAGCCCATTCACCAAATGCGAATCCTAAAACGCAGGCTGCTGCCCAGAAAGCCGCTACAACGATCCGCCGCTTCACTTCAGCGCGAACTCCTCCAGGTAATATGCCGCAACCGCTCCAACAATTCGCAGACTCTCCGCGCTAAGCTTGTCCATCGTGTCCCTGGGGGTGTGCCACCCGTCGAAATCGAAATCGATAATGTCGATCGCCGGAATCCCAATCGCATTGAGCGGCTTGTGATCGTCGGTGATTTCGAAACCGGAATAAGTAAAATAATTCCGCAATTTAAGCGCGTCGGCCGAGGCGAAAATATCGTGCGCCATTTGAGCGGGCGAATCAGGCGACAACGTAATGTTCAGCGAGCGGTCTCCGACCATGTCGAAGAGGATCCCGCCACGAATTTGTTTCTTCCCGTTGCCTTGAAGTTGCTGCGCAAAATGGCGGCTACCGTAAAGACCGTCCTTTTCCGAGAAACTCTCGTAAGCCTCTTCGCCGTCGAAAAAGACCAACTCAACCTTGGCCGCCAGCCGCGGATGCTGGCCAAGGACTCGGGCCAGTTCCAACAGCAGGCCCGTGCTCGAACCCCCGTCATTCGCTCCAACAAAGCGGGCATCGGTGAATATTTTGGTGTCATAATGCGAGCACAACAAAAAGGATGGCTCCGTTTTTCCCGACGCAGACTGTGCGATCAGATTAACAAACCGAACTTTTCCCCGCGGGGTGTCGTCGGTAAATTCCTGCCGTTCCACCTTCCAACCCGCGAGACGGAGCTCATTTTCAATGTACGCGCGGGATTTCTCGATGGCGTCGGAGTCTGGCGGGCGCGGCCCGAAATCAACAAGATGCTGGACGTGGGCTAGAGCTTTCTCGCCGGAAATCTCCTGCCAGATCTTTTCCTGCGGCGTGTCCGGCGACTCTGCGCGGCGACAAGAGATGAGCAGCAGGACAAGAAGGACCGGAGTGGAGTAATGGTATAATGACTTCACGTCGAATAGCCCCGTCACTCCTCCATCGCTCCAACACTCCATTACTCGATGGGTCGCAGGCCGAGAGCGTTGACGACCCTCTGGAGATCGTCTTCCCCATAATATTCAATCTCGATTCGTCCGCGTTTTTCCGCATGACGAATGGACACGTGAGTGGCGAGGTGCTGCTGCAAACGATTCTGCAAATCTTCAATCGTCGCTGATGTCGATGCAGGCCCAGCCGCGCGCTGTTTTCGGCGCCCCTTGCCTATCCCAAGTTGCCGCGCAACCAGCCGTTCGGTGGCACGCACGGTAGCGTTGCGTCGCAAAACCGTCTCGGCGGCCAGGAGTTGCTCTTCCGGCGCTTTTAACGCCAGCAAAACCTTTGCGTGTCCGACCGAAATTAAACTCTGAGTGACCCAGATCTGCACCTGCGGGTGCAAGTCGAGCAAGCGCATTGCGTTCGCGACGGATGCTCGGCTCCGCCCCACCTTGTGTGCGATGTCCTCCTGCCGCATCTTGAATTCGTTAGCCAATCTGGCGTAGCCTTGCGCCTCTTCGATCGGGTTCAGATCGGCTCGCTGAAGATTTTCGATTAAGGAAAGTTCAAGCACTTCCAGGTCGCTGGCAGTGCGAATGATTACCGGAACCTGGGCAAGCCCCACTTCCTGGGCCGCCCGCCAGCGGCGTTCACCAGCGATTAATTCCAAGCGAGAACCGACCTGGCGAACGATAAGCGGTTGAATAATGCCGTGCTGCCGGATCGAATCGACCAGTTCCTGTAAGGCTTCAGGGGCAAAGTCTTTGCGAGGTTGCAACGGGCTCGGTCCAACACTGGCGACGCCGACCTCGTGAATTTTTTCCCGCGAATCGGCGTCCGTCCGGGCGGGCGCTGGGCGCGGACCGATGAGAGCGCCAAGGCCTTTACCAAGGCCGGTTTTCGCCATCTTCGCCATTGCGCTGAGGCTACCGGAACAGCTCTTGCAACGCAAATAAACGTTGGGTGCTTCCCGCAACGAGCCGTGCGAAAACGGGTTGGACATTGAAGAATGCATCACGCTGGATACGATGCGCCCATGCCGTCGAACCAAGAAACTTACACTCTGGGCCATTCCCCGGATCCCGACGACGCGTTCATGTTTTATGCGATGGCGGAAAACAAAATCGACCTACGCGGTTACCGGTTCGAACATCGACTCGAGGATATTCAGACGTTGAACGAGCGCGCCATGCGCGGGGAACTCCACATTTCGGCCATTTCAATTCACGCTTACGCTTTCGTGAGCGATAAATATGCGCTGCTCCCCTGCGGAGCGAGCATGGGCGACGGATACGGGCCGATGGTAATAAGAAAACGCTCACAACCTACTGAAGATGTCGATCCTCGGGATAGGTTGAAAAATTCTGTGATCGCCATCCCGGGACGCATGACGAGCGCGTATCTGGCGTTGCAACTTTATCTCGGCGAGTTCAAGCACATCGTCGTCCCGTTCGACCAGATCTTTGACGCAGTAAGAAGCGGGCGAGCCGATGCCGGACTGATCATTCACGAAGGCCAGCTCACTTATGAGCGCTCTGGGTTCGAGAAGATTATCGATCTTGGCGAGTGGTGGAAAGGCGAGACTGGGCTGCCACTTCCGCTTGGTGGCAATGTGTTGCGCAAGGACATCCCGCTGACCATCCGGCGCGATATTTCAGAAATCATGCGGGAAAGCATCGATTACGGTTTGGCCCATCGCGAACCGGCCGTGCTCCATTCTCTTCCTTACGCCCGAGATATGGACGCGGAGCTGGCCGGTAAATTCATCGGCATGTACGTGAACGAATTCACCCGCGATTACGGCGAAACCGGCCGCGCAGCCATCCGGAAATTCCTTGGCCGCGCTCGAGTCGAAGGGTACATCGACAAGGAAGTCGAAATCGAATTTGTCGACTAGGAAACTATTTCTTGGGTTTCCCGGATTTTTCCGTTTGCTTGATTACGAACGATTTCAGCCGGGCATACTCCGTCTGAAACCCATTGGTAAAATCGTGCGGGCCGTACTCAAAAAGCACGACAAAGCTGAACGTGAAAAAGACGAAGAGGGCGAGCCAAAAAAGTCCGCGGATTAACCCCATGAGCAGGAGGTTAATGTAGGCAAACTGTTCGGTCAACGTTGCATATGGGCCAAACTTCCGATTGAACCGCGGTATGAAACTGCCATGCTCTTCGCGCCATGCGCGTGCCGATGCTTGACCTTAGCGAACAGTATCGCGTTCTAGCTGGACCGATCCGGACCGAAATCGAAGAGGTACTGGCGAGTCAGCGATTCATTCTAGGACCAAAAGGGGAGGCATTTGAACGGGCAATTGCCGCGTATTGCGGTGTCCCTCACGGGATCGGCGTCTCATCCGGCACGGATGCGTTGCTAGCTACTCTGATGGCCCTCGAAATCGGGCCTGGCGATGCGGTGCTGACCCCGGCCTACAGCTTTTTTGCCACGGCTGCCTGCGTTACCCGGGTCGGCGCAGTTCCGCGCTTCATCGACATCGATCCGGTCACCTACAATCTTTCGCCAACTGCGCTCAAACGGTACATCGACAAATACTGCAGGAAGACCGGCGGGAAGTTGCTCGATGAAAGCGGCCAAACGGTATCTGCCATAATCCCGGTGCATCTTTTCGGATTGTGTTGCGACATGAATGAGATCATGCAAATCGCCCGCGAGCACAATTTGCTCGTAATCGAAGACGCGGCCCAAGCAATCGGCGCGGAATACCCGGGAACAGAAGGAGCCGCGAAAGCGGGGGCAATGGGAGACGCGGGCTGTTTCAGTTTTTATCCGTCAAAAAATCTCGGCGCCGCAGGTGATGCCGGCCTGATTACTTGCCGGAGCGACGATTTCGCCAACCGGTTGCGCATTTGCCGCCAGCACGGAATGGAGCCGCGTTACGAACACCATTTCGTTGGGGGCAATTTTCGACTGGACGAAATACAGGCGGCGATTCTGAAAGTTAAGGTTCCACATTTGGATGGCTGGTCAGCGGCCCGCCGATCGGCGGCGGATTTTTATGGGGAAGAATTCAAACGGGCGGGTCTGACAAAACGAGTCGCGCTTCCGTCCGAACCTTACCGGGATCTCGGCCTAACCAATCATCATATCTACCATCAGTACGTCATTCGCACGTCGGATCGCGACAAGCTGCGCGCGCATTTGGCCACCTGTGAAGTCGAAACTGCGATTTACTATCCGATCGGTCTGCACCAACAGGAATGCTTCGAGTATCTGGGCTACAAGGCGGGCGATTTTTTAGAAACTGAACGAGCGGCACGGGAGAGCCTGGCGTTACCGATTTATCCCGAGATCGCCCGAGACGCGCAGCGATTTGTGGTAAACGCGATCGCGGAGTTCGTCGCCTAAAAAGAGCCATTCGCGAACACGGAGGCAAAACACTTGCGAGGAAGAGCCTGTGAGCTATATCACAACGCTCGCACCGACGGGTAGGTACCGAAGTGGCCAAACGGGGCAGACTGTAAATCTGCTGGCTTTACGCCTTCACTGGTTCGAATCCAGTCCTGCCCATTTCTTTCTGGAGGCTACCGCCTCCGCCTGCGGGTGCTACGTTGGCTAGGCCGAGACGTTTTGGACCGCTTTGTAACCTTCGCCCGAGTCTTCTTCCGAGTGGAGGAGGCTCGTGTTGCTTTCTTTTTCGCTTTTCCTTTTTGGCCGCGGGATTTGGACCGAGCCTGGGAACGCTTTGCCGGCCTTACAGATTTAGGCTTCGTTTTAGGGCTTTTCTTTGTCGGTGAGCGTTTCGGCCCAGGACTGGCAGCGAGGGCACCAATGGTTCCGCCAACGAGCGTCCCTAGTGGACCGGCCAGGCTGCCAACGATTGCTCCAGCTGCAGCACCTGCGACCGGCCGGGGAATAGGCGGAATTCGGATGTCTTCAGAAGATTGAGAACTTTTTGAATGCTTTGCGTCTTGGTTGTCGTTAGGCATGATTGGCTCAGCTCCTTTCAGTTTCTAATCACGTGTACTCAATACATGATTCGCACGCAGGACTCCCGACAGCCGTAGATGGACAAAAAAAAGCGCCCGCCGAAGCGGGCGCTTTCTTAAGATATTTTAGGCAGGCCGGGCTTAGCGACCGCGTCGTTGGCCACCGCCACCTTCGCGACGACCACCGCCATAGCCTCCTCCTCCGCCACCACCACCACCACCGCCGTAACCTCCGCCACCACCACCGCCGCCGCCGTAGCCTCCACGGCCGCCACCGCCACCACCGGGCGGACGAGGTTCGCGTGGACGCGCTTCATTAACGGTAAGGGGGCGACCCTCCACGGTCTTGCCATTGAACTGGGTAATAGCGTTTTGGGCTTCTTGATCGGTGCCCATAGTCACGAAGGCGAAGCCCCGTGATTTGCCAGTAAATTTATCCTGCATGAGTGTGACTTCCTGGACGGTGCCAGCTTGCGCGAAAAGCTCCTGCAGTTCGTTTTCTGTCGTGCTAAAAGCAAGATTTCCGACGTATAATTTAGTTCCCATTGAGTTTATTCTGGAAAACGCAGCCAGGTAAATGTTCCCGCTTATCGGATTTCAAATCGCCGCTGAATAAACTCAACTGACAATCCACCAACTTCCAGGCTACCGTTTTCGATTGGGTCATTTGTAAAATGCTTTTTTTGAGAAAGCAACAGGAATCGCGGATGAATTTGCGTTGCAAAAATGTCTAAATCTAACGCTAGCAACGGGAAAACTATTCGGGTTGCTGTGGTCGCCGCGGGTGTCGTTAGTCCCCTCGGGTTCGGACTCGAAGAGACCTTTGTTTCGCTCAGCGTAGCCCGCGACTGCGTCACCCCGGTCACGCGATTTTCCGTTGCCCAATGCCGCTGCAAAACCGCCGGACAAATACCTGATGACCGTCTGCTTAACCAGGAGCGCAAAGGTGGCCGCCCTGAACGTTTGCATCGCGCTTCGCACATGCTGATCTGCGCATTGCGAGAAGCGGTCGCTCAAGATCCCGAGTTCAGACCCGAGCTGGCCGTGATCGGAACCACCAGCGGTGGAATGTCGTACGGCGAAGATTATTACCGAACAGTCCGGCAACATGGTAACACGCGACGTACTCCCACTTGGATCGCAAATTACCCTGCCCAGAAGCCAGCGATTGATGCACTGGAGGACTGCGGAATTTCCGTGCCGTGCCAGGTGATTGCGAATGCCTGCGCTTCGGGCACAAACGCCATCGGGCATGCTTTCGAATGTGTTCGCTCAGGCCGCTACGAACGGGTGCTAACGGGCGGCTACGATGCAATCTCCGAGCTGGTTTTTGTGGGATTCGATTCCTTACACGCTTCCACTCCGGAGAAATGCCGCCCGTTCGATCGGCACCGCACCGGAATGGTGTTGGGCGAAGGCGCCGGCATCCTCGCGTTGGAAAATCTCGAAAGCGCGCGGGCAAGGGGCGTGCCTGTTTTAGCTGAAATCACGGGCTACGGTCTTTCCACTGATAATTTCCATCTTACACAGCCGGATCCTTCCGGCAGCGGGCCACGGCAAGCAATGGAGCAAGCCCTGAAAAGCGCCGGACTTTCCGCCGAATCGGTTGATTATATCAACGCTCACGGGACGGCCACCACGTTTAATGACGCCGCTGAGGGCAAAGCTATCGCCGAGCTTTTCGAACGCGTTTCCGTCAGCTCGACCAAAAGCATGATGGGCCATTCGTTAGGCGCGGCAGGTGCAGTGGAGGCAATTTTCTGTCTGCTGGCGCTCCAGCGTCAAATTCTTCCGGCGAACATTAATTTTCGTGCTTCGGATGAAAATGTAGATCTTGATATTGTCGCGAACGAGCCTCGGCCTGCGCATTTGCGAGCCGTTCTTTCCAACTCGTTTGGCTTCGGTGGTGCAAATGCCTCAATCGTAATGCAGAAATTCGAGGCATGAGTTTATGTATCGCCGGCATGGGGTGGGTCACCCCGCTCGGGAGCGGCGTTAATCCTGTCTGGCGGCGCTTACTTCAAGGCGACGAGTCGGCCCCAGAAAGCATTGAAGAATCTCCTGGCCATCGCTCCTACTCCATTTTTCGCGTGCCTGATTCTGCCCTGGCCAGTTTGAAACCCCATCCGCGCCTTCGCCGAGCCAGCGCGATTTCCCGCTTCGCTACGGCGGCTGGTTTGGAGGCCCTCGAAGACGCAGGAATCAATCTCGACCCGGAAAATGCGAAGAAGATCGCTCTAGTATTCGCCGTCTCCAACGGCGGCGTAATTTACACGAAACGTTTCTACCGGGACATTGTCGAGTCAGGTCCGCAATCAGCCAGCCCGCTTTTTTTCCCGGAAACAGTTTTCAACGCTCCGGCAAGTCATCTGGCTGCCATCCTTGGGATTACCGGGACCACTTACACCTTAGTCGGGGACGGCGCCGTCGGCCTTCTGGCAGTAAGAATGGCCGAAGACCTGATGGCCAATCAAGAACTCGATCACTGCCTTGTGGTCGGAGCGGAAGAAGCGGATTGGGTGCTTTGCGACGCGTACCGGAAGTGGCGACTTCTTCGGGTACATCCACCGATAGAGCCGTTCAGCAAAACGACGAGGGGAACTATCTTGAGTGAAGGCGCCGGAGCGATTGTGCTAGGAAGGGAGGGTCCAATAAGAATCGAGAGAACACATGCCGGCGGATATTACCGCAAACGCAACGAAACAGAGCTTGTCATAACGCAGATTCTTTCAGAACTCGCGAAGAACAAGATCGACATCGTTATTTCAAGTGCAAACGGCACATTCATCGACAAAGCGGAATCCGGCGCCATATCCGCAGTAATCCCCAGAGCGCAGGTGTACACCGAAAAGCCGGCACTCGGGGAAAGTGTCGGAGCCGGGGGTCTTTGGCAGATTATTGCGGGAGCAAAGTCGTTGATTGCCGCAGAACTTCCTCCTTTGCTCCATCTTACAGCAGAGATTCCGCTGCATGTCTCGGCAACGCGCGCGGTCATCCCGGGGTCGCAGCGGGCGGTTGTCATCAGCTGTGGCCTGAACCAGCAGGTCGCCGGCATATGTCTCGCCGCCACTCCTTGATCCGTGGCCGCGTTCTGGGTTAATGACCGTCTTTAGCCTTCCAAGAAAGCAAAACGGAGCGTGAGCGCCTAAACACCAGCAGGCGGCTTGGTTTTGTCTTTGCAAGGGGGCATCTACTCCGGTACCTTCGGCGAACCGCCATGGGAAGCCCGGTCCGTCTGTTTTTTGCTCTAATTTTGACGGCCGTTTTTGCGAGCGGCGCGGCGCTCAATACTCCGGATAATTCCCCGGTAGAAATTACTTCCACCGGGGAAACTAACTACGAGAACGGCCTGGCCACAGCGCGGGAGAACGTCGCCATTCACGTAGGCGACACCGATATTTATTCCGACTACGCGCAATATAATTCCCGCACTCACGAAATCCTGGCGGAGGGCCACGTGCGGATCTACCGCGATACCAGCCTCTACTTGACCGACCACGGAATCTACAACACCGAGACGAAACAAATCCACGCTACCAACCTGCGAACGTCATCCGATCCCTACCTCGTTAGCGGCGAGGACGTCACGGAAATCTCCGACAACGGCTATCTGATCAAGAATGGCACATTTACTACACATGATGCACCGGTCCCCGATTTCCATCTGCGAGCCCGCTCAATTCGCGTTTACGAAAACGATCGCGTGATTTTTCGGAATGTGACCTTCTTCGTCGGGAACGTGCCCGTATTTTGGTGGCCTTACTTATATCAATCTCTCAGTGACACGTTTAGTTTTACCGTATCCCCTGCTTACTTTTCTTCATGGGGCCCGTCTCTTCTCACTCAAGTCCTTTTTCCAATTCGTGAAAACATCAAGGGACGCATCCGGCTCGATTACCGAGGGCGCCGCGGCACTGCCATCGGATTCGAATCGGATATCACTTACGGCAAGGACGAGAGCAGTTGGGCGAAACTGAAGACTTACTACCTCCAGGACCAAAATCCTTTGGTGAATCGAACGGACTTGCCGCGCGGATCGATCCCTACCGGGCGCTACCGGGTTGGCCTAGAAAGTCTCACCGACTTCGGGAGCGATATCTATGGCATCGTCAATATCACCAAGCTAAGCGATCCGTTCGTGATGCAGGATTTCTACCAGAGTGAATTTCGGGTCAATCCGGTGCCAGACAATGTAATTGCCCTGACCAAAAAGGATCCTTTTTACACGCTCACTGGAATCGCACGCTTTCAGGCGAATCAATTCTTCGAGCAAACGGAACGTCAGCCGGAAGTCGTCCTGGACATCAAGCGGCACGCCTTGTTTGGCGGGCCGATTTTTTACGAGAGCGAAAGCGGACTGGCCGATTTGCGCCGGCAATTCCCTGCCGATTCTGAATTTAAGAATTACGGGACCTTTCGGCTCGATACCTTTCACCAGTTCCTTTATCCAAATACTTACTTCGGCTGGCTTTCCATTGTCCCACGGGTGGGCTTTCGCGGGACGTACTATGATCAAACTCGCGACCTCGGGAGGACAATCTTTACCCCGGATCCAAACCCGCTTGTTCCGGCATTTCTTCTCCCGGATCCGACAGCGGAGAATCCAATCTTCAACGGTGGCAACACATTTCGCGCGATTCTCAACGCGGGAGGGGAAGTCTCATTCAAGCTTTCTCGCCAGTGGGATAATGTGGAAAGCCGCGCGTTCGGCCTGGATGGCCTTATCCACGTAATTCAGCCCTTCACCAATTTTTCCTACGTCGTTCACAACGGAGTCAATCCAGCATCAATCCTGCAGTTCGATCGGTTTGAACCTTCCACGCAGCTACGCCCCATCGACTTCCCGCAGTTCACATCAATCGATTCAATCGATGGATGGACGATCTGGCGCGCGGGAGTCCGCAATCGGCTGCAAACGCGGCGTGATGACCTCACCATCACATGGCTGGAGATTGATACGTTCTTTGATGTGAACTTCGACAATCCGTACGACCGAACGAGATATTCAAATTTCTTCAACAATATCCGTTTTACACCGTTGCCCTGGTTAACACTCACTATTAATTCCCAGGTGCCGGCTTTCGACAAAGGGTTCACCGAAGTGAACACAAACATAGCGATTCAACCGACAGCGAATTTTCAATTCAGCGTGGGCCATCGATACCTGAAAGAGAACCCATTTTTCCCGAATAGTAACTTGTTTGTTGTAGGCGGGTATTACCGCCTTAATGATAACTGGGGCGTCGGCGTTCAGGAGCAATACGAAGAAAACAGCAGGACTCTTGAGCAACAGCGTTATGCAATCTATCGCGACCTTTCGAACTGGGTCGCGTCGCTGGGTGCCGTGATCCGCGATAACGCCGGAGTCAAGGAATACGGCGTATTGTTCACTTTCACGCTCAAAGCGTTTCCGAAGTTCGGATTCGACTTGAATTTCGATCCCGCGGGCGCGGGCGAAAACCAATGAGTGACATTATCCAAAGCGTGCTACCGTTTTCGGCTCCGGGCTTGGAGTTGCTCCGTTGCGGCTGAGCTACGGCGGCTCTTTTTTGTTATGGATCTTTCTATTGTTGGCTCCGGTTACGTTGGACTTGTGACGGGCGCATGTTTCGCCGATGTCGGTCACAACGTTATTTGCGTCGACAACGACCCGCGTAAGATCGCGAGCCTGCAAGCTGGCAAAGTGCCGATTTACGAACCGGGGCTGGAGGAACTCATTCATCGTAACGTGTCTGCCCATCGATTACGGTTTACCGGAAGTATCGAGGAGGGAGTTGATAATTCGCAAATTATCTTCATCGCCGTTCCCACTCCACAGCAACCCAATGGCGACGTCGATTTGAGCTTCATCGAGAAAGTCGCCCGCGAGATCGCCAGCGTTCTTAAGAGCTACCGCGTGATCGTCGACAAGAGCACCGTTCCCGTAAAGACAGGTGAAAAAGTCGCCGAATCGATCAAGCGCTACAATCGTCACGGCGCAAAATTCGATGTAGTAAGCAATCCGGAGTTTTTGCGCGAAGGCTGCGCTGTGGCTGATTTAATGCATCCGGACCGTATCGTAATTGGCGCTCAAAGCGAGCACGCCATCGACCTGATGAAAAAAGTCTACGAGCCCTTCATGGCGCCGATTCTCGTTACCGACATAAATAGCGCGGAGCTCATCAAACACGCCGCGAATTCGTTCCTGGCCCTGAAAATTTCCTATATTAATGCCGTCTCAGCCATCTGCGAGGCCAGCGGTGCCGACGTGGAAAAAGTGGCCGATGGAATTGGAATGGATCGACGAATCGGACGCTCCTTCTTGAACGCGGGCATTGGATATGGAGGATCCTGCTTCCCGAAAGATCTCGCCGCATTTATTACGATCAGCGACCAGCTCGGGGTGCCGTTTCAGTTACTCAAGGAAGTGCAGCGGATTAACATCGCGCAAAAGGAGCGTTTTTTGAAAGTCATTCGCGACACCCTCTGGGTTCTGCGGGAAAAAAAGATTGCCGTCTGGGGTCTGACTTTCAAGCCTGATACAGACGATATCCGATCGTCTGTCGCCATTGATTTGGTGACCGATCTTCTCCGCGAAGGCGCGCAGGTGACGGCATATGATCCCAAAGGAATGGACAAAGCGCGGGAAGTGAAAGCCATCGCTGAAGCAAAACTAACGGCATCGGCGATTGAGGCTGTTAACGGGGTCGAAGCGCTGATCATTGCGACCGAGTGGGCGGAATTCGCGAATGTCGATCTTGCGATCCTCAAGGAAAAAATGACGACGCCCATTATCTTCGATGGCCGCAACCTGTTCGATCCCGAAACAATGGCGCAGCTCGGCTTCCAGTATCATTCTATCGGGCGGCCGAGTGTAAAGCCGCAGTAGTTCCGGTCTTCCACGAATTATGTCGCTGCTCTCTTCTCGACGAGCAGCGATTGAGGCGTTGCGAAGGTGGCGCACTGAAACACGCTTCGCCGACGCGATTATTGCAAAGCTTCTTGTCGAAGCAAAGCTGAGCAGTTCGGACCGCGCTTTTGCTCTCGAGCTATTTTATGGCGTCCTTCGCAACCTGACTCTGCTCGATTTCTGGATCGATTGCCTCAGGCCCGCTCAGCTCGATGTCGATCTTCGCGATATTTTGCGACTAGGCCTTTATCAACTCTTTTGTCTCGAAACTCCCGAACACGCCGCTGTCTACGAAACGGTGGAGATCGCGCGCAAACGAGGGCGGCCGGTCATCAATGGGATCCTTCGATCGGCTGCCCGCCGGCAGGCTGAGTTACGCTCGCAGGCTCAGGCACAGCCATTGTTCGTCCGGACCTCGCATCCGCAATTTCTGGTAGAACGCTGGCAGCGCAGTTTCGGCGAAAAGGCAACCGAAGCATTATGTGCGTGGAACAACGAACCGCCGCCGGTTTATGGCCGAATTAATCGATTGAAGATCGGGCCAGAAAAATTCCTGCTGGAAAATCCGGAGTCTAAGCCGCTTCCAACTAATCCCGATTTCGTCGAATTTCATTCATTCCCAGATGATGCGCTCAATCGGGGTTACTGTTACATTCAGGATCCAAGCACGGCGATCGCCTGCCGCTTACTCGATCCCCATCCCGGGGAAAAAGTCCTCGATGTCTGTGCCGCGCCTGGCGGGAAGACAAGCTACGTCGCGGCGTTGATGAAAAATCAGGGCCTTGTCGTGGCTTGCGATCGCGAACCCGATCGACTGCGCATTCTCGAAGAGAATGTAGCGCGGCTTGGACTGGAAATCGCTCGCGTCCTGCCTTGCGATTGGGAGTCCGGCTGCATCGGAGAGCCAATCGCATCGGCCGCGCCATTTGATCGCGTTATGGTGGACGCGCCCTGCAGTAATACCGGGGTGATGCGGCGCCGCGTAGATGCCCGCTGGCGGCTAACGCCGGGAGATTTCGTTCATATGCAAAAACGGCAACTCAACATTCTGCGGGCTGTCTGTCCCCTTTTAAAATCCGGAGGCGTCCTTGTTTACAGCACGTGCAGCCTTGAACGCGAAGAGAACGAGGACGTTACGCGTTCCATCATGGCTGAATTGCCGATTCTCGCACTGGAAGACCAAATTCATTCTCTCCCATTTCGGGACGGTTTCGACGGCGCATTCGGGGCCAAATTCGTCGCGGGAAGACAGACGCCTGGCTGATTTGCATCCCGCCCGGCTAGTGGAATCATAAGCGTCTATGAACGACGTCCGTTTTGATAAACTCGCAAAAATTCTGGTGGAATATTCTACCCGGCTCAAGGCTAACGAAAATGTATTGATTGAGTCGTTTGACGTTCCCGACGAAATGACGATCGCGCTTATTCGCGCGGCTCGAAAGGTTGGTGCCGTGCCCTTTGTGCAAATTCAGCGGGCCAGAGTAGCGCGCGAAATGGCGCTCGAGGCTTCAGAGCGTCAGCTGAGCATTGCCGCCCGCCATGAACTGACGCGCATGAAGACCATGGCTGCCTACATTGCCCTGCGGGGAAGCAATAACATTACCGAATTGTCCGATGTGCCGGCGGCAAAAATGAAACTTGTCGCTAAGAAAATGCGACCAGTGCAAGACCAACGGGTTAAGAAAACGAAGTGGGTCGTATTACGCTGGCCGACACCATCGATGGCTCAGCTCGCCGGCATGAGCACTGAAGCATTTGAAGATTTCTATTTTGAGGTCTGTACGCTCGATTACTCCAAACTCGGCCCCGGAATGAAGGCGTTAAAGACCTTGATGGAGCGGACTAAACGAGTCGAAATCAAAGGCCCCGGCACTGACCTTCGATTCAGCATAAGCGGAATTCCCGCGATCATTTGCGGCGGCGATCGCAACATTCCCGACGGAGAGGTCTTTACCTGCCCGGTGAGAGACTCCGTCCAAGGACATGTGACATTCAATGCACCCAGCATTTACCAGGGGATCGGTTTCGACGGAATCCGTTTGGAGTTTCGCGACGGCAAAATCGTCGATGCAAAAAGCAACGAAACAAAGAAACTGAACAAGATTCTCGACTCCGACGCGGGCGCGCGTTACATCGGCGAATTCTCGCTCGGATTTAATCCGCGGATCTTGCAGCCCATGCGTGACATCTTGTTCGACGAAAAGATTGCGGGCTCGTTTCACTTCACCCCGGGCCAGGCCTACGAAGAGGCCGATAACGGGAATCGCAGCCAAGTCCACTGGGATATGGTCAGCATCCAGCGCCCGGAATATGGCGGCGGAGAGATCTACTTTGATGGCAAGCTCATCCGCAAGAACGGGCAATTTTTGCCCAAGCAATTGCGATCGCTAAATCGGAACGGCTCGTAAGCCGTGCTGTCGGGAAGCTGCTGCTAACTTCGTCGGGGCCCATGCGCCGCCAGGTTCAGCTGCATCATTCCGATGTCGCCGCTGCCGGTGAGCTGCAAATTCGCGATCTCGAACATTGGTGCGCCATCTGCACCAGTCGGCGCAGGCCCGGGCAACTGCACGAGAACTTGTTTCGAATTGGAATTCAGTACGATGGACGCGATCTCGAATGAAGGCGAGAACTCGACCGTGGCGATCTGGAACGGTGCTGTAACCAGAACAGAGGCAGCCTGGCCTGAAGGAGTGAGCTGGACCGGTGCCGGCTCGAAGTTTACGAGCTGCAACCCGGCGACAGTAAACGAAGGCGATCCGGTCGCCGCTGGCCGCTGCGCTTGAGTGGGGGTCAAACGAATGCTTCCAAGCGCACCTCCCGCCGGCTGGATTTTCCCGATTTCGAACGTCACCTGGAGGTTCATCCCAGGCTGCGGCTGCTGCGATGGCGCCAGGCGCATCGTGACAATTTTAGATGTGGGCCTCACTTGCAGCGCACCCATCTTAAAGGCGGGCGTCAACTGCATCGAAGCAATCTCGAAGGTGAAAGTGAGCTGCACAGCAGTGTGCATTGCGCCAGCAGGTTGCGGCATGCCACCAGCGGCTGGGGTTCTAGCGGTTGGGATTTGAATCGGTTCAGGCATGGTTACAGGTGTTATTGTTTGCTCTACCTCTAATGAGGATTCGGTGGAAATGATATTCGTGTCAAAAAACGGGGTGTCAACCAGAGGTTCGGGCGCGGAAGGTTCCGTCCAAGCAGGCATTTGGTAGGGAATCGGTTGACCCTGACCGATTGGTTCCAATTCCTGTTCGACGGCTGGCGACTCGAACATTGGTTCAGCGTCGACCATAGACTCGGCCTCGACCATCGCTTCGGTGAACGATTCAGTCTCCATCACCGGTTCAACAAAAGACTCGGACTCTACCATCGGCGATGGATCAAATTCAGCAGCAACCGGAGTCTCCGGCATCCAGCCATTTGATTCCGGCACATCCGAAGAAGTCGGCCATGCTGCCTCGAACTGTTGTTCCACTATTGGCCCCACGGACTCCATTATCGGACCCACTGATTCCACCACGGGATCTTCTGTTGCCGTTATCGGTTCATCGATTTCCGGAACTTCCGCGGGCTCAGGAGCATGAAAGATCGGTTCGGGCTCCCTAAGAACTACTGGCTCCGGCATGCGGTAGGCAGCGGGTTCAGTCGCTACGGGAGTCCCCACAGCACGCGCCGCTTTTCCAGAAGGCAAAACGCTGCGCCGTAAGGAAGGTTCAGAGGCTTTCAGTTGCAGCGAAACCTGTCGCGGACCTCCGCTGAGACGCTTCGCCACCGCCGGTCGATTTTCGCTGGGCGCAATCGGAAGCGAACCAACGCTCGGTCCTGCCGCGGACGCGGCCCGCATGATTGGAACCTGAATCATTCCGCGGCGGGTCAGTGCCGGAATAATTACCCACGCGAATAGGAACGTTGCGGCCAAAAGCGATCCGACAATGAGCAGAGTTCTCGGCGCGGTCATCTGGTTCGTAGCGGAGACGGCGGTTTGCGACACATCCACGCGAGCGGGAGCGAGTGTCGTCGCGGGCGTTGACGCGACTGGAGGAGCAGACTGCTCCGCGGGATTGGACTCGGCAACTGCCGACTGCTCGGCTGGCGAAGCCAACGCGGCGACTGATGTAGCGGGCGGCGCTTCCGCTGCCGCCGGAGTTGTCTCAACCATCGGAGATAGTGTCGGCGCGGGAACAGACGGCACTTCTTCCGGAGTTGCTGGCGTACCAGCCGCGGATGGGCCGCCGAGATTTAACCCCAGCGCTGGAGATTCAGTCGTTTGCGACGTCGCCCCTTCTTTCCAACTGACTAATGGACTTGCCGCCGGCGAAGACGACGCCAAACTTTCTGGCTTGGATTCGATCTTCTGTTCCGCCTTTGACTCCTTCGCTTGTTTATTGGCCGCCAGAGCGGTGCCCGGAATCGGGCTCGGCTCAATTGCAGGGCTAGCCTCCGTTTGGGCTGACATGACAGTAGCTGCTTCGGCCGCGGGCGCTGGGCCTGCCGCAATGGCCGGAGTTTGCATCCAGCCAAGATCATAAAAAGAGTCCGCGAAAACATTATTTAGCGGAGAGGAATAGATCTTCTTCGCCGATGTCACCCAATCGCTCGCTTTGTTCGGATTGTTGTGCCGAAATTCCCAGGCCGCCTGCGCGTAATAAAGAGCAGGCGTATCTCCCGTGAACTGAAACTGCTCCATCATTTTTTGCGCCCGGCTGTCCTTACCTTCAAGCAACAGCGTCATGAAAATCTTGAACTTGAGGATTTGCGACGCCTGATTTTTGTCACCGCCCGGCGTTTGCTTTAACAAAGTTTCAAAGCGATCGCGCGCGGCCGCGTAATCTTTTTTCTTAAATGGAATTTGAGCCAGATTGTATTGGGCCTCGCGAAATTTCGGATCGATCTTGGCGGCTTTCTTCAGCGTTGCCTCCGCGTCATCGAATTCCTTTTGCTCCATCAAAATTTCCCCGCGAAGATTTAAGGTCGTCGGTTGATTTGGCTCTGCCGCATCGGTTTCGTCGATGAACTTCCGGGCGGCGGTCAAGTCGCGCTGCTGGAATGCTTGTTGCGCCTGTTCAAATCTGGAGCGCGCGAATGCCTTTGTTTTCTCCACTCGCTCGGCTGCAGTCGTTAACGGAATTGAGGCCCGGGCCTGACCCGCCGGCTTTTCCATCCAGCCCACTTCGTAAAGCGACTCTGCGAACAGCTTGTTCAATTGCGGCGAGAAATTCTTCTCCGCTGCGGTCATCCAATCTTTTGCTTCCTTGGAATTGTTGCGCTGAAAAGCAATGGCCGCGTTTGCGTAATGCACCGCCGGTGTATCGGGTGAGAGTTCAAACTTGGCCAGAATCGAATCGACCATGTTCTCTTTCCCCTCGAGTAGATACGTCAGTAAAATTTTATATTGAATCAGTTGCGCGGCTTCCCCTTCCAGATCCGACACGTTCGTGGTAAGCAATTTCTGAAAACGATCGCGCGCTTCCGGCCAGTCCTTTTTCAAAAATGGAATTTCGGCCAGATTAAAACGCGCATTCCAAAACTTCGGATCGATCCGGACCGCTTCCTGCAAGGCGGTTTCCGCTTTGTCGTAAACTCCCTGCCGCATCAAAATTACGCCGCGAAGATTATGCGATTCCGCGACATCGGGTTGACGCGTGTCGATGTCGTCGAGTTGTTTTAAAGCTTCGGCGAAATTGTTAGCGTCAAACGCGCGGAAAGCCTTGCTGTACATCGCCTCTAATTCCGATTTGGACGGGGCAACGTTGCTGGCCGCGAACGAACTAAAAACCAGGACCGTGATCGCCGCGATTTTCCGAATCTTCATAGAATCTAAATTACAACCCTTTTGTACGACCCATGACAAGCTTAAATTTACCCCGCGGCGTAGAAAAATTTCGGGCCAGTATAAACAGCATAAAACGGGCCTGTAATCTTTTACTTCGCGTGCGTAAGATCGACCTCCCCGCCGGTCCCATTTTTCTCCCTTAACTCACGAATTCAGGTTCCCAATAATGCGCAAACCTTCCAAGGTTAGATTCGTTCGAATCGCATCAATTTCCGGCAATTTCGCGGCGAGTAATTTGGCGTACCCGCCCGTAGCCACGACGTGAACTCTCCGGCGCGAAAATTCCTCCGCTTTGATCCGCGCGATGATCTCGCGCACGAGGCCGCGATAACCAAACACCGCGCCGGATCGCATGGCCTCGACTGTCGATCTTCCCACTGCCCTGCGTGGTTCGCGCAAGGACAATTTAGGTAGCAAAGCTGTGCGTTGATAGAGAAAACTGGTCATGGCCTCGAGCCCCGGAGCGATGACGCCGCCAATGTATTTTTTTCGATCCGACACAATGTCGAAAGTTACTGCGGTGCCAAAATCGACCACAATAGCCGGCCAACCATACAACGCCGCAACCGCAGCGGCGTTCGCCAATCGATCTGCTCCGATCGTTTTCGGCGCTGAGTAATCAATCCCGACACCAAGCTTTACCCTACTGTTTAGCCACAGCACCCTTGTCTTGCCCGCAGCCGCCTTAACCGCCTTATTTTTTTTCGGCACGACCGAAGAAACAACAAACATTTCGATGTTTCGATCGCGTCGAAGCCGGCGAAGGTAAGCGCTGGTAAGGTTGTCGGTGGCGACGCGAATTGGCCGCCCGATTTTCACGGGCGATGCGAATGCCAGCTTCGTGAAAGAGTTGCTGATGTCGATCAACAGGTAATTCGCCGCGCGTCCCATGAGCGCAATGCAGACACGGAACGTTACACGCCGTCAAGTCTGTGTCGCATGCGTCTGGAATGTCAGGTAGCGAAGCTTGCGACGCGCGAGCGCAACGGGTAGCCTCGGTCCCGTGAGAAAATTGATCGATCGCCCGCGCCGCTTGCGCCGATCGCCAGCTATGCGCAATCTCGTTCGCGAAACGAATCTAAGCACTTACGATTTTGTCCTGCCACTTTTTGTTAGCGAAAAGGTTGACCAGCGCCGCGCGATTCCGAGCATGCCGGGCGTTTTTCAATTTTCGATCAAGGAAGTTGTTGATGAAGCACTGCGCGCGCAGGATCTCGATCTCCAGGCTGTTCTGCTTTTTGGAGTTCCGGGAAAGAAAGATGAACAAGCGAGCGGCGCCTACGCGGAAAATGGCGTCGTTCAGGAAGCGCTTCGAGCAATCAAATCAAGATGTCCCGAACTGGTTGTGATAACCGATGTTTGTCTGTGTGAATACATGAGTCACGGACATTGCGGCGTTACACGTATTGATGGCGATCACTTCCATGTTCTGAACGACGAGACTGTCGATCTTCTAGTCAAGACCGCTCTATCCCACGCAGCGGCCGGCGCGGATATGGTGGCGCCGAGCGACATGATGGATGGCCGAATCGGAGCCATTCGACACGCCCTCGATGCAAACGGCTTCGAGCAAACCGGAATAATGAGTTACGCGGCCAAGTTTGCGTCCTCATTTTACGGTCCTTTTCGCGAAGCGGCGGAGAGCCCGCCGCAATTCGGCGATCGCCGTTCTTATCAAATGGATTACGCGAATGCGGACGAAGCCTTACGCGAGGTCGCGTTGGATGTTGCCGAAGGGGCGGACATCATAATGGTGAAGCCGGCCCTGCCCTACATCGACATTCTTTGGCGCGCGCGAGAACGTTTTGGAAAGCCGACGGCTGTTTTCCACGTGAGTGGTGAATACGCCATGGTCAAAGCCGCCGCCGAAAAAGGTGTCGTTGAGGAGCGGGCCGCAGTGCTTGAGATCATGACCGCCCTTAAGCGGGCCGGCGCTGCGATTATTGTAACGTATTGGGCGAGCGAACTGCCGGAATGGATTCGGGAGTAAAGCGCCGCGGGGTTGAAACGGCCGCGCACGGACGATTAAAACGACTCGCTGTCCTTTGGGCGCAAGCCCAAGGTTATTCCGCATGCGCAATCGAAGTAACCCTGCCGAGCTGTCGATATCGGGCGGACGTTGTGGCCTATCGACCTGAACACAATGACATCGGATCGACTGCCGTCTTCGAATGCAAACAGGCGCTGGCTGATTTGCGCAGAAACAATTGCCAAAGCGAGGCCACGCGTGAACGCCTCGAGACGGTCCACCGTCGCCGCCAGCTAATGGAAAAGCATCTGCGGATTCATTTTCCGAACCTGAGAATCGCCGATTCTCTTTTCCCGGAATTCGACTCGCACGATTTCGCAGCAATCCAGCATCGCGGTTATGCCCGGGTGTTACGCGAGCTGAGTGTCCTGCAGCATCGCCTCTATAACTGCACCAAGTTCGACAAACTGATCCGTTATCGGTGCGCCAATTTGTTTTTCCTGGTCGTGCCCAAAGATTTGTTCCGCGCCTCGGAAATTCCCATCGGCTGGGGTGCGCTCGTGGAGTCGAATGGCGAACTCGCTCTCGCGCGCAAACCTGCCAGCCTTGAAAACAGCCCGGAAATTCGTTTACGCCTTCTCCATCGCATCGCGGCCGCCGGCACGCGTGTTCTAAACCGGCAATTACAGATCACCTTCGACGACGTGGTTACGGAGCGCTGTCGATCTTGCTAATATCGATCTCACACCGGCGACAGCAAATTGCGGCCGGTCATTTCCGGCGGCGGCGTCATTCCAAGCAGGAACAGGAGGGTCGGGGCGACATCGGCCAGGATTCCATTGTCGACGCGAAATTTTGCGGCGTCGTGCGCGACGTAAATGCAATGGACGAGATTAGTCGTGTGCGCGGTGTTTGGCGATCCATCCGGATTTCGCATCTGCTCACAATTTCCGTGATCGGCAGTGACGAGACACTTACCGCCGAGCTCAAGGAGTCTCGGGATAATTCGAGCGCAACATTGGTCTACCGCCTCGACCGCTTTGATGCCGGCTTCCACGATCCCGGTGTGCCCGACCATGTCCGCATTGGCGAAATTTAATATGATCAAATCGTAGTTGGCCATGCAGGCGAGAAGGTCATCGGTGATTCCACGCGCGCTCATTTCCGGCTGAAGATCATAAGTCGCGACTCTTGGAGATGGAACGAGCTTGCGGTCTTCGCCAGGAAAGGGCCGCTCGATTCCGCCGTTAAAGAAATATGTGACGTGTGCGTATTTTTCAGTTTCGGCGATTCGCAGCTGCATTTTACCAGCGGCGCCCACGACTTCGCCCAAAAGGTGCCGGAGTTCTTCAGGCGCAAAAATAAACGGTGACGGATAGGTCGCGTCGTATTGAGTGAGAGTAACGAAATGGACCTGCGGCCATGTCTCACGATCGAAGCCGTCGAAATCTTTGAGTAGAAATGCCTGGGAAAGCTGGCGCGCGCGATCGGCCCGGAAATTGAAAAACAAAACGGTATCCCCATCGCGAATGCGCTGTTCGTCCGCGTGCGCAAAAACAAGGGGAGGCATAAACTCATCCGTTTTGTTATTCTTGTATTGTTTCGCAACAGCCGCCGACGGCGAAGACTCGCAACGTTCCCCACGTCCCAATACGATGGCATCCCACGCTTTTTTCGTCCGATCCCACCGGCGATCTCGATCCATCGCAAAATAACGACCCACTACGGTAACTATTTGTGCCCCGCTTTTCTCCAATTGATCCTCGCACGTTTTCAAGTATCCAGTGCCGCCAGTTGGCGACGTGTCGCGTCCATCCGTGAAGGCGTGAATGAAAATCTCATTAACTCCCGCCTCGTGCGCCGCGTCCGCAAGGGCAACAAGATGTAAGAAATGACTATGAACTCCGCCATCGGAAACCAAGCCTAACAAGTGAAGCCGATGTCCGCGCGCTCCGGCAAATGACTCCTGCACTACAGGGTTGCGATTGAACTCTCCCTCCCCGATCGCTTTGTTAATCCGGGTCAGGTCCTGGTAAACGATTCGTCCCGCGCCAAGATTTAGATGGCCCACCTCGGAATTTCCCATTTGGCCATCGGGCAGGCCGACGTCCGTCCCGCTTGCGCTCAATTTTCCACCGGGATATCTGGCGTAAAGCTGGTCGTGAAATGGCGTGCGCGCCAGGAGGGAGGCGTCGCCGTTTTCAACACTCTTTTCTTTTCCGCCGGGATTAATTCCCCATCCGTCACGTATGATGAGCAGCACCGGCACAGCCATATTGGCGCAATCTGCCGACGATCAGCAGGCTCGACAAGCCGTTCTTTCGTTTGACAAGACGAACGGCGCGATTCACATCGGCCTCGTGAAATGGCGCAATCAGCTGCTGGCACTCGTCTGCCTTGTCGTTTTTGCGGGGCTTGGAGTTCTCTATTTTCAGCACTGGGTCGTTCAAAAACCTTTCGGGATTATTCTGTTTATCGGTGAGGGACTTGCACCAGATCGCCTCGCAGCATCCCGACTCTATGTCGGGGGTGCGGAAGCGCGTCTGACTCTCGATTCAATGCCGCATTTGGCTTTGCTAAGGAACTACTCAAACGATTTTGCCACACCCGATCAAGCCGCCGCCGCAACCGCGATCGCAACGGGAGTACGGGTCAACAATCGCCTGATCGCTGTCGATGGCTCTGGGAAGCAACTTAATACGATTATCGAACTTGCACACGAACACGGACGAGCCACGGGATTGGTTACCGATGCAAACATCACCGGCCCCACCAGCGCCGCCTTTTACACTCATTCGGCTGACTCCGGCGATGTCGACAGCGTCGCGAAGGGATTCGTCGACGGCGGCAAGATCGACATCGCCATGGGCGGCGGCATCGACCGCTTTCTTCCCGCAGAAAAAGGCGGGGTGAGGCAAGATGGTCGGGATCTCTTGCTCGAAATTCGCCGCAATGGCTTCGAGGTCGTGCGGACGCGCGCAGAATTGGAAGCAATTCCCGCGTGGCAAAAACCGAAAGTGTTCGGCATCTTCAGCAAAGCAGAACTCGCATTCACTAACCAAGTTGAAGAACGGAGCCAACAACCAAGCCTTTCCGACATGGTGCGTCGAGCGGTCGAACTACTCCAGTATAACACCGGCGGATACCTGTTGGTGGTCGATGCGGGACTGATGCGCAAGGCGACTCAGGAAAACAACGCCGAACGTACACTCATGGAGACGGTAGAATTGGACCGTGCCGTAGCAGTGGCGCGACGCTATGCCGGACAAAAATCCACGATCGTTGTTTGCGGTGATGTGGCAATTGGAGGCATGCATCTGAATGGCTTCCCGTTTCGTACCGATAGCGGCATTGCGCTCCTCGGATTGAATTCGGCCGGTCAACCCTGGATCACTTGGGCAGCGGGCCCAAACGGAGCGCGATCCTACGGGGCGGCTAAGATTCCTAACGAATCCCCTAACGATCAAGGACAGGTCGAACAACTCGAGCCCGGAGCCTTTTACTCAAAATGGGCGCTACCGACCGCCGATGATGTCGTCGCATTCGGCAGCGGCCACGGCACCGAAGCGTTGAAAGGCTCGATCGATAATACCGCCGTCTTTGAGATCCTTCGCGATGCGCTTTGAGACCGCGGGGAGAATCGCCGCTGGAACAAACAAAAAGCCCGCTGATCGGCGACTTCCAATCAGCGGGCTTTAAGAAAGAAGACTGTTAGTTCGGGCTAACTGGAACGATCAGCGGGACAAAAGTGAACGGTGGCGGGTCAGGCAGAGGCGAGTTGGGACCTTCAGCCGGAGCCGGCTCCTCGGCTGGGACATCTTTCGAATCCTTAAAGTCCTTGCCTTCTGCGACCTGTTTGCCATCGCCGAAATCCTTACCGTCCGAACCCTCCGAGGAAATATCGCCGCGTCCGGTGCTAGTCATGTTAGCGGCAATAAGATTAGGCGGTTCGCCGCCACCAAAGCCAGCGATCTCTGCTACGGAAAATGCGGTGTCTTCCCGCGCCGCAGGATTCCATTTAACCATGATGTAACGTCCAGCCGTCACCGGGAAATCGACCGCTGCCCGGCCGCTGCTATCGTCTGCCACGGAAGCCACTGGCTTCAAATCGGCAAGCATGTTTCCGTCAAGATGAAGCGTCTTTGGCGCCGCATCCGACCCGGGCAATGATTGCAATACATAAAACTCCATTGTCCCCTGACGACGTGAATAGAGGGCGGAAATCCGACGGAGTGGCACTACTTTGCCAAGATCGATAATCGCAACCGGCGATCCATCGGCCGATGCAAAGGCAAAACTCGTGGCTGGTTGGCTGTCGATCATGCTGTTGGCCTG
>JBDTZF010000033.1:0-22221 GCA_040005265.1 Verrucomicrobiota bacterium | reverse complement strand
ACCGTCTCGCAGCGATCCGACCGCCTGAATTGCGCGATCGCCTTCTCGATCATAAGGTTCTGGCCTCCAAAAGGTGGAGGAACCTGGCCCGCTACGACCACTCTTGGTTTACGCAATGACATGAAAATTAGGCAACCATTACCCAAATCGGCGGTTGTTCGACCGGTTTTGTTGGGAAAGAGTCCACTTAAACTCTTGATTGGACAATGAGGATCCTGATCACCGGCGGGTCCGGATTCATCGGTACTAATTTCATCGAATTACTGTCGAAGGAGGCAGCGGCGATTCTTAACTATTCCATCAACGCGCCCCTGAATCCTGAGCAAATGGCATACTGGCGTTCCGGAGATATTCTCGATGCCGCCGCGACCACAGCCGTTTTTCGAGAATTCCAGCCGGATCGAGTATTGCATCTCGCAGCCCGGGCCGACTGCGATGAAAAAACAACCGTGGAGGAAGGCTACCCCGTTAATACCACCGGCACTCGCAACGTTCTGGAAGCGATTCGAGGGACGCCCTCGGTGCGGCGCGCAATCATTACTTCATCGCAATTTGTCTGCGCGCCCGGGCGGTTACCGGCCAGCGACACCGATTATTTTCCCGAAACCGTTTACGGTCAGAGCAAAGTCGTTACCGAAAAATTGACGCGTGAGGCGAACCTGCCGTGTTGTTGGACGATTATTCGGCCGACAAACATTTGGGGACCCTGGCACATGCGCTATCGAAGCGAATTCTGGCGGGTGGTGGAACGAGGCTTGTATGTGCATCCAGGCCACGAGCCAGTGATTCGTTGTTACGGCTATGTTAAGAACATCATCCACCAGATCCGAAAACTTTTCGACGCCGATGTCGATCTTGTTCGCGGCCAAACGTTCTATGTGGGTGATCGCCCAACGAATCTCTACGACTGGACCAACGGTTTTTCTCGCGCATTAAGAAACCAACAAGTGCGGGTGATCCCTCGCCCCTTAATGCGCGTGCTCGCTTTGCTGGGCGATATCCCGAGTTCTCTTACCGGCAAGCCGTTTCTGATCAACAGCTCCCGTCTTCGCAGCATGACTACGGACTACGAAACTCCCATGGAACGAACGTTCGCGCTCTTCGGCGAAAATCCGTACTCCCTTGAAGCAGGAATCAAGGAGACGGTCAACTGGCTCAAATCGTACAAGGGAGTTAACGACTCGCGCGGTGGTTTTTAATGAGCTCGGTTCTAAATTTAATCTCCACGCATCAATCGTCTGGCGCCGTCTCGCGGATGATTGCTTACTGGGAACGCCATGTTCCCAGAGAAAGCATCGTCGTTGCCTACGGCGGGACAAGGAGCGAATTCGAGACCATCGAATACGAGCAAAAATTCTTTGTCGATGATCCGCGTCTGCGCACCCGGGATCATCAGCGGGAGTTCCAAAGTTATACTCAGCTTTTGCAAATGGCGGCGGAATTCTTGAAGACGCGGGGCGACCAATTCCAATTCGTTCATTTCGCCGAGTACGATCATTTGCCATTGGTTGAAGATTTGAATGAGCGGCAAATCAAGATGCTAACTGCCGAAGGCGCAGATCTACTCGCCTTTCATGTCCATCGAGTGGATGGCACGAACGATCCTCATTTTCTTTATCACGCCGCGGACCTTGATTTCATCAACTATTGGGCGGCAATAACCCGCCGGCCCGACCCGGAAGTGGTGCTAACGATGTTCGGCAGCGGAGGTTTTTGGCGTCGCGAGGCTTTTTGCACTGTGTTGGCGATCAAGGAACCGTTCCCTATCTACATGGAGCTTTACCTGCCGACGCTCGCTCATCACTTGGGGTTTCGGGTCCGTGATTTTGGCGCCCAAAATCATTTTGTTCGCGTCTTGAAGGATGAAACCGATTATATAGACCAAGCGCGCAAGGAAGGCGCGTGGACTTTGCATCCGGTCAAGCGATTGTGGGACAAGTAATGCGCAAACTTATCCGCAGCCTGGTTCTAAGGATCGCGCAAACTATCGGCACGCAGATACGGGACTTTGAATCCGGCCGATCGCTGGGCCGAGCGCTCATCATTCCCTGGCGCGGCAAACTTCACGTCATTGGCCTCAAGGTCGCAGTGCGACCGATGTTTCAGCCGCAGAAACGCCTTACCTACTGGAAACAGGAAATTGTTTTCGCCGAATATCCCTCGCCTGATTTTCCCCGGATTCCGCAGGTGGGTCCAGAGACGGCAGGTAGGGGCGGTTCACCGGAACCGCCCGCGACGCGGAAACTGAACTCGGGGACGGGCGATTGAGGTCAATCGCCCCTACCTAACCTGATCAATATTTAGAGCAAAGGACCGCCGCCGGGCCGGGTCAACTTCGGGCCGAGCTTCTGGATAAAACCTTCAATCATCTTCGTAATCTGCTCGTCGGTGCTCCCACGCAGCGGCATATTTGTCGCGATCGTTACGTAGGCCCAGCGCTGTGCCTGGCCGTGCAGGATCCGGTCGCGTAGGTCGATTCCGGTGCGAACGAGATGGGAAGAGGTCATCTCATCGGCACCAACGAACCAGTAGTAATCCAGATTATGCAGCAGGGCCCGAGACTTATCCGTCAGCTCCACGGGATGCACGTTGTGCAATCTCGTCATCTCCAATGTCTTCCCATCAGCCATCGGCACAAAACGTTTCCCAGACTCCTGCACACTCCAACCTTGCGCTACAAGGCAACGCTCCGGCCGATGAATGCTGCTCGTCATGTCGTCGCCGGACATGATGATTGAGACGAAAATCTTTTCCCCCGTAATGTTCGTATACGTCTTGCGCGCGAATTGCGTGTCCTTGGCCAGAACTTCGCGCTCGCGCTCTGTGATCTCGGCGTCTTCCCCACTCCATTCGCCAACGTAGCTGGGTAGCGCAATGGCAATGCCTGCGGGTGTGCTCGTGCTCGAGTGTGGAAGGGCAAAAACGGAAACAAATCCGGCCAGAAGAACAATCTGCACGCTAAGGAGACGTTTAGTAATCATACGAAACCTTTTCCTTTTCGACCGCCAGTTGCTTCAGTTGCGCCGGTTTCACGTTTAGCAGTTTTCCAAAAAGCACCATCGCCGCGATCGCAAATGGAAAAGATAAGTAGCCTGAAATAATGTGATACGGCCCGCCGGCGAGGTCTTGTCCGAAGAAGCGACCCATGGCAAAAATGGAGACCAGTCGGCCGGCGTTGCCAACAATCGCGAAGACGATCGATCCGGCAAAAAGCGCCAATTTTTTCCACAATCGATCCTGAGTGAAATGCCCGTAAATGGCGGAGATCATTGCGATCGCCATGAGCGAGCGAATACCGCTGCAGCCTTCGTCCACCTCAAACTTGAACGCGTTGTCCGCAGCCTGGACGACGGTGCCGACGCTCTGCACGTGAATACCAATGACATTACAGATCGCGGTGGCGACACCAGTCTCAATGAGCTGCAGCTTCGCCGTAGCCTGAGTAAGAAAATTGAGAGGCACCATGAACAACAGAAACGCGATCGGAAATAGAAGAACCCGCGCAACGGGTTTCCCCCACACGTAAAGAACGGTCCCGAAAATCAGAAACGGCAGAGCGGTTAATGAGAGGCGCGCCTGAAGCGTGCGCGCGCCGGCAAAAAACAAAAACAATCCGAAACCGATGAACAACCAGCCCCAGGGTGATGAGCTAACGGGTGCATCTTGTATTTTTTTCCGATCATACCAGACCAAAAACGCGACGATTAACGGAATGAGCCGGGCGTGCTCGTAGTTTGTCTCGGGAGTCCACGCCTGCCAGGCCCAAACCAAGGTTGAGACACTGGCGTTGTTGAAGAGACGATCGAACCCGAGAAAGTAAGCGAGCGTGGCAGCGATCGTGAACAGCAACGCAACACCGATCGGGTCGCGCTTCGCCCAATCCACTGCTGATTGAAACCCGTTCCCCAGAGTTTTTGATTCTGCGATCATCCTGAATTCCTAGCGACTGACCGGCGCATTCGCAGGTGATCGAGACGACGGTTTGGACGCCATTTGATCGTAGATCCACTGATACGTTCGCTCGAGCCCGTCGCGCAGCCGGGTTGACGGTTCCCAGCCAAAAACTTTCTGGATCAATGTATTATCGCTGTTGCGCCCATTCACGCCTTTCGGCGCGGAAAGATTGTAACTCCTCTTCAACTTAACGTCGGCAATTTCTTCCACGATATCTACCAGTTGATTGATGGAGACCAACTCGCTGCTCCCAAGGTTGAGAGGATCGACATACTCGCCGGCCAGGATCATTTGCGTCCCCTTCACGCAATCGTCGATCCACATGAAGCTGCGGGTCTGTTTGCCGTCGCCCCAAATCTCAATCTCGTGATTTCCCGAAAGCTTCGCAGTGATCACCTTACGGCAAATCGCTGCCGGCGCTTTTTCGCGTCCACCGTCATACGTCCCGTGCGGGCCGTAAACATTGTGATACCGGGCAATCCGTGTTTTGATTCCAAAATCCTCCCGATAATGCCGACACATTCGTTCGCTGAATAATTTTTCCCAGCCATATCCATCTTCGGGCATCGCCGGGTAAGCATCGGCTTCCTTAAGCGCGGTTACGTTTGGATCAGTCTGCTTGTCGGCAGCGTAAACGCACGCCGACGACGCGTAAAAAAACCGGTCCACACCCGCGTCCTTCGCCGCCATCATCAAGTGCGTGTTAATCAGCACGCTCAACATGCAGAGAGCCTTGTTATTTTCGATGAACCCCATGCCGCCCATATCGGCAGCGAGGTTGAAAATAATCGCGGCGTCGCGCGTCGCTTGTTTGCACGCCGATTTCTCGCGGAGGTCGAGCTCCCGGTTTTCAGCGTCGGCAAAAACCTGGAACCACTCATCTAGCGGTTTAACATCGATCGCACGAACGCGCTTACCCTGTTTAAGCAAGTCAGCGACCAGATGTCCGCCAATGAAGCCTCCCCCGCCACAAACTACGATTGTCCCCGAAGCCATTCTAAATGAGGGCACTATTGTGGCCGACCCACGTGATTAGGGCAAGGGATACTTTCGCAAACCGAGCAACTGACTGGCCGCTCTGGCAACGAATAGAGGGTTATTCACGAGGTAACGCCGCCACAGACGTGACGGTTCCTGGGTCAGGCGAAACAGCCATTCCAGCCCGAACCTCTGCATCCACGGCGGTGCCTGACGAACCCGGCCACTGAGTAGATCGAACGCCGCTCCCACGCCAATGAAAATCTTCGCTTCCGGCAGGATCGACATGTACTGCGCCATGAACCGCTCCTGCTTTGGTGTGCTCAAGCCAACCCAGAAAAAATCGGGGCGGGTCCCCTGCACCAGCCGCTGGAGATCGCTTACTTCGTTCAAATTCAGCTGACGGAATGGCGGGCTATAAGTGCCGAGGATGTTTATGCCTGGAAAACGCTTCCGAAGGTTGTCCGCGAGGGCGTCGGCAATTCCAGGCACGCCGCCGTAGAGAAAATGTGAAAATTTCTCGATGCGCGAATGTTCGCACAGGTTCAGCATGAGATCGGGACCATAAACGCGTTGAATAGACGGCTTGTCCTGGAAGCGACCCATCCAGACCATCGGCATTCCATCCGGCGTGCAGAGCAGCGCACGATTCAGAATGTCGCGAAGAACCGGGTCGTCTTGCGCTTCACTCACACCATGCACGCCGGTTACGGCCACATAGCCGCGACGACCCTGGCGCACAGCGTCGAAAAGAAAATCTCGCGCGCGGTCCTGATCGAGCACGCTGATGCCGACCCCGAGCACGTTGATTTTTTCAATGTCCATTGTTCAAACTTTGCGACCGAATTTTTTCTCGAGCTCCGCGTTTGAGATTTGAATCATGGTAGGCCGGCCATGCGGGCAGCAGTAGGGAAGATCGCACGCGAGCAGATCGCGGATCAGCTTTTCCACCTCGAGATAGCGTAACGGATCGTTAGCTTTGACAGCGTGACGGCAAACCGTGCTGGCAATCATCTCCTCGCCCAAACGAAATGCTGAGCTGCGATCGCTCGCATTCTTCAGATCGTCAATCACCCGCTGCATGAAGCTGACCGGGTCGGACGTTGTCAGGAACGCGGGCATGCTGTCGATCTTGAATGTGTTCGGTCCGAAGCCCTCGATGCCGATTCCCATTTTCTGCAAGATCGACATGCTGCGTTCGATCCATTCGGCATCGCGCGGCGGCAGATCGAATGTTTGTGGAATGAGGAGTTTTTGCGACGGAACACCCTGCTCCTCCATACGGCGGCGCAATTCCTCAAAGAGAACGCGCTCGTGGGCTGCGTGTTGATCGACCAGGACGAGACCGTCCGTGTTTTCCATCAACACATAGAGTTTGTTCAAGACGCCGATGATCTGGAATTGCTGAGTGGCGCCTGCAGGCGCCTGATTTTGGTAGGGGCGATTGACCTCAATCGCCCGCGGGCTGTTCGGTGAACCGCCCCTACCTGATTCGATCGTCCCGCCGAGCTGCGGCAATTCGCGATCCGATGGTTCCGTGGAAACTATTTCGGGCCGCAAGGTGAGATTGGCAGAGGACGAAGATTGAGGCAGCACTGGGGTTGGTCCATCAACAGACTCGGACGGCGCCCGAAATTTTTCCTGCCAATCGACGCGGCCGGTTTCGAGAGTGCGTTGAATGGCGGCGACGATGGCTTCGCGGACACCATTCGGATCGCGAAAGCGCACTTCGCGTTTGGCCGGATGAACGTTGACATCCACAAAAGCCGGATCGAGGCGCACAAAAAGAAAAGTCACCGGGAACTGGCCTCTCATCAGCGCGGTGTGATAACCCTCGCGCAAGGCCGACGTAACGAGAGGGCTTTCTATGGCACGGCCGTTTACGAATACGAGCTGCTGCGCGCGAGTTTGGCGACTCAATCCCGCCTGCCCGATCAACCCGCTGATCTCCACCCCGTTCACGTCCGCGTCATTAATTGGAAGCAACCGCTCGAGCAACTCGCCCCCATAAAGATCGCGGATGCGTTCGTTGAGACTGGCTGCGGGCGGAAGTTGAAAAGCAGCGCGATCTTCACGGACCAGCGTGAAGGCAATCTGCGGATGCCCGATTGCTTGAAGATGAAGTTGGTGCTCGAGGTTTCGACTCTCGGTGTTTTCAGAGCGCAAAAATTTTCGGCGTGCAGGCAGGTTGTAAAAAAGGGAGCGCACCTCCACCTGCGTTCCGGGCGCCTCTCCGCCGTCGCGGACAACGTCAATTTTTCCCCCGTTCACAATAATGTCGGTGCCGGCGATTGCTTCGGGTTCGCGTGTTGTTAGGCGAAATCGCGAAACACTGGCGATGCTGGGCAGCGCTTCGCCACGAAATCCGAGCGTTGCAACAGCTTGAAGATCTTCCGCCGACCGGATCTTGCTGGTGGCATGGCGTTCGAGGCAAAGCAATGCGTCATCGCGATCCATCCCACACCCGTCATCGATAACGCGAATGAGCGCGATTCCGCCCCGCCTAATGAGGATGTCGATCTTGCGCGCCCCGGCGTCGATGCTGTTTTCGACAAGTTCTTTCACAACCGAGGCAGGTCGCTCCACGACTTCGCCCGCCGCGACCTGGCTGGCGACGATTTCTGAGAGCAATCGGATACGACTCATGGAGATGTTTGATGTTCGATGTTTGAAATTCGAATTCCAGAGGAAACATCGAATCTCTGGAAGCTCCACCACAGCCTTGGCTGGGACGTTGACTTCAAACGCACAGACCGTAACTTGCGAGCACTATGCTAAACGTCACTGAAAACGCAGCCCGCCAGCTACGTTTCCTGCTGGGCAAGGAGACGAATCCTTCCCGGAAAGGTCTTCGGGTGCAAATCGCCAAGGGCGGTTGCTCTGGATTGAGTTACGAAATGGCGCTTGATGAAACGAAGGACGGTGACGCCGTGGTCGAGCGCGACGGCATGCAGTTTTTGGTCGATGGCGAAAGCGCGCCTTATCTGCGGGATGCCACGCTCGATTTTCGCGATGGTTTAACTGGTGTCGGTTTCCACATTGTGAATCCCAATGCATCGCGCACATGCGGATGCGGCTCGTCATTCGAAGCGGCCAAGCTCGCCACGGCGAGTCCATCCAGCGGTGGACCGGCGTGAAAACGCGCAACCTCGATTCCCCCTAGATGGACTACGGCGCTTATCGATACGAAGATCCTTACACGAAGCCGCGACGCAGCCGCGTCAATTATTTCGCCTGGACGATAGCCATTCTGCTCCTGACAGGCATCGCGCTCGCGGCGTGGTTGGGCAGTTTCTATATTTTCGATCAACCGGAGCGGCCGGACAGTTATCGCATCCTGCAAAGACTCCATAAGGTCGACCAACCAAAGCGTTTCGAATTGACCGCCGCGCCGTCCGGTGAGTTCCTGACCGCGAAACAACTTTACGATCGATACGCCCAAATGGGTGCCGCCGAACTGGCCAAGGCCAATGCCCAGCTGACCCGCAATTATATTCGCAATTACGGACATGTCCGCGGTCTCGTGCCTTACGTGGTGGGCCGATTTACAATCATGGAAGCGCGTGAGCTCGGCGCGAATGACACGTTCACTTCGGGAATGGTAGCGCTTGCGAGTTCTGTCGAGCACGGGGGATTACTGGTGGAGCACCTTTACCCAGCCGAGGCGAAGGTCATACCGCTGATGAAACAAACGCTCAATCCCGGCTTGGAAATCAAATTTGAGCGCACCCATGATCTTTCCGCGGTGATTCATGTCGAGCGGCTGAACGACGGCCGGGTCATGCTTACTGCTATCCCGTTGCTCTACGGAACCTATACGATGACGCGCGGCCCGGGGACCTTTACGCTCGAACCGCCGTTGACCTTGAACCTCGACGCCGGCTGGCCGCTGTTTAAACAGCAATCACGTCTAAGAGCGGAGCTGCATTACAGAAACTACCGCCAGGAAATGGGAGTGACTCAGGAGCCTATTCCCATCTCCGGCTTGTCCCCTAACGGCACGCCGCCGCCGGCAGCCAATGCCTTGGTTCGGGTGGAACCGGCAAAAGCGGTTGAAACGCCTGCGATGGTCCATATCCCGCCTAAAGAAAAAGCACTGGCTAAAGCGACGCCGACGCCAAAAGGGAAATTCGCCAAGAAGAAAAACGCGACCCCCTCGCCCGCACCAACCGCCGCGGCTCCTCCCACCACGGCTCCTGTCGAACCAGTTGTTGCCGAAAACGCTGCGCCAGTGGCGACTGCAACTCCAATCACGGTTGCCATGGCGAAACCATCGTCGTCTCCGCCACCGCCGCCGCCGGAACCTTCAATTGCCAAGGCAAAGCCTGCTACAAAAACGCCGTCGTCTGAGGGAACACCGCCCGTTGTGGAACCGCACGTTGCCGTAGCCGTGCCAGTCTCGCCCCGAGTCGCGAGCCCGCCTCCACTTCAGACCGAAACGCCAGTGCCGGTCCTGCCCGCTCAACCCGCACCCGCCATCGGCACGCTCGCCTCAACCGCCGGCGGCGGGAATTGGCGAACCTATTCTCCCGGCAAGATGCCGCTTGGCCGCTTGATTAACACCGGCGATCTGCGCGACATGGCCGACCATGGCGTGGCGGGTGAACGGGTTTATCTTCGCGGGCAGTTCGTCGTTAATTTTTCCGATACGAGCCGCGCTGTGCTCCGCCCGCGAAAAGGGCTGGCCGATACCGTGCTCCATTTTGGATCGAACACGCGCATCATTGTCGAATTCCCGGCCGGTTACAGGCCTCCGCGGCAGGGAGCCATTGTGAGTCGCGACGAAGGTCGACCCTATGAAATCACTGAAATTCGTAAACAAGACGATGGCCAGCTAAACGTCTTCGTTCGCGAAATAATGGAGCCAAACTAGATCCCGCGTTCCGTTTCGGCAGATTCGCGATTCGAATTCTTAATCGCTCCCGGCTCGCAGAATCAAATGTCCGTCCCGGATCTCGAAGGAGCCGGAGCGATACCCCGCCGTGTAGTCGGAGAGATAATCCCCAAAGCGGCGGGAATGAAATTTCCATTCCAGCAAGTCCTGCGGCAACGGCTCATTGTTCACCGAAACCCGATTCAGACGCCAGTGATCGAGCGATTGCACTCCGTCCGATTCCACTACGACGTCGGCGTTGAAATAATGACCTGCCCGGCCGACAAATCTCGCCAGCGGAAGGCTCACCTGAAAGCGCAGGCGATTTCCATCGACTGAGGCAAACATCTTTCCGGCCAATTCTGCATTCGACTCGATCAGCGCGTTAATATCTCTTCCGCTTAGCTCGATCATGGCCGGTTGGCCTTCGTGCGCTGCTTCTTCGAACTTTTGCCATCGAGCCTCCACCTCTTCAATTTCGGTATTAGAACTCTTGAATTCCGGGACTTGGACCGGCCCCTCTGCCACCGCGTGGACTTTCGTTAGCCAAAAAAGGCCGCGTCCCAGCGCCGAATGGCTATGCAGACCCCAATAAATTCCCGCGGCAGCCGCAATAATTAGAAGCGCAGCAAAGACGACAAGGAGCAGGCATCCTTTGCCAAAACAACCCATCCCTTGTTTTGGCGGCGGCTCGATCCACGTACCGGTGGCGTTCATCGCCGGCGCCCCCTCAGGCTCAATTCGTTAGCCGATTGACCGTTCATGGCGAATCCTGAGCCTGCATCAATTTTTCGTAGAGCCCGCGCAATCCCTCCGACAACGTCCGAGCTCCTGCGATGACCGGCATAAAATTTGTATCGCCATCCCATCGAGGCACGATGTGGATATGCAAATGATCCGCCACGCCCGCGCCTGCACAATCGCCCAAGTTTAGACCGATGTTGAATCCCTGCGCTTTCGTTGCCACGCGCAACAATTTTTGTGCATGCACCAGTAGTTGCCAGAGCTCGACCACTTCGTTTTCGCCCAGCTCGGCGAATTCAGCCGTCTTTCGGTATGGAACCGCCATTAAATGTCCAACGGCATAGGGATAACGGTTCATCATTAGAAATGCGGTCTTACGGCGCGCAATCACAAGATGAGCAGCGTCATCGTTGGTTCGGGCCGCTTCGGTAAAAAAATCCGAAGTTGCTTTTTCGCGCTCGAAGTATTCGACGCGCCACGGCGCCCAAAGCGTTTCCAGCTCTCGTTTCGGGAATTCGATCGACATAAATCGAAACCGAATCAACAGGAATGACGCGATTTTGTCGATTCCAATCCCAATCGGAAGCCAAACCCGCTCCCTCACATGGCATTTGCTCAGGAGGCTGTCTGGCTTAGGTTGTCCGTCATGAATACTCGAAAGTTTGTCACCATATTGTCTGTTGCCCTTTGCTTGTCTCTACCGGCGTTCGCCCAGGACGAAGAGTCCATGTCGGGAGACAAAGGCGTGAAAAAGAAAGCCATGCACGAAGAGATGCAGGCCGAAATGAAAGCGATGGGCGAAAAGCTGGACAAACTAGTAATCGATATGAACACTGCGGCTACGCCCGAGAAGAAGCTTGATGGAGCCATTGCAGTCATCAACCAAATGGTAGCCCAGCACAAGAAAATGCATGACAAGATGATGCACCACGGGGACGAACATCATCATCACGACGACGCCGGCTCCAAGGCCGAGAAGAAATAGCTGTGGCAGCAGTGCAGCGCCCCGGAACGCCGCTAAGGCGAGACGGTTAGGCTAACCCGCAAGAATGATCGCGTAGCGGCTGGGGTAGGAACTGTGGCCTTCACGGTTTGGATATCGCCGTGTTGTTCCAGAACTTCATTTTGGGGCGTGGCCACTGTCCAGTTCACCAGATCGGGGGACGACTCGACGGCGTAAGCATAACTGGACGAAGTCACTTTCTGATAGGTCACACTCAGGTTGGACCCGCTCTGACTGACTCCAAAGAGGCTTGGCCGTGGCGGCGCGCCGCCGACCTGCAGGATCGACAGCACAGGTAAATGGTCCGATGCCGTCGACGAATCGCTGGCAACGAAAGCGGTCCCGTTGGCCGAGTTCAACGCGGCGAGTTGTGCCGCTGTGTATTGGTTAGTGGCGAAAATCTGTCCGCCAAGAAAACTCGAACGGACGAACATCGCGTAATCGAACCGCGCATCCGGCGCGCTGGAACTAATCGTATCGTAAACTCCGGCGACACTCGCCGGTGAAGGATCGATTAAACCGGCGGAATGCATCGTTGTGACCGGCCGGTAGGCCTGACCTGAGCCAGGCAAGATATCGCCGATTTGATGACCGCTCCAATTGCACGGTTCGCCCGTATCTTCGGTTTCGTTCCAATCGCCGGTAACGATGACTGCATCGGCTGGATGGGAAGCGATCCAGTTGGCAATGTTAACGCCGTCGACATTCGCTTCCGCCTGCCGTTCGCTTGCATCGTTGGTCGTGCTAAGCGCCTTCAAATGAGTGGTAAAAACGTCAAGTCTTGTTCCACCAGGCACGTTCACCGAAGCGGTGACCAGCCCGCGCAACGACCCGAACCCGCCTCCGGAATCGGAGTAGGTGTGGGTTGAGGCAAGTGAGTATCGAGAAACAATCGCCACCGTCTCGAAACCGTCATTGATCGTACTGATGTAAACAAAGAAATTGAGGTTCTCCTGCGGGTTCGGGCCAAAAACCGTGAGCTTCGTTTGAATGAAAGAGACCAGAAAGTTGTGGGCATTCGTAGAATTGAAACTGACATTGTTTCCGCCCAATTCATTGATCGTCCAGATGTCGGGATTGAGATAATTGACGATCTTGGCAAGTGCAGGCTGCGCAGAAATGTTGGAATCGCTCGCGCCGATATCACGGTGAATGTTGTAATCGAGCACGCGGACAGCGGTCTGCGCACTGAGCAAATCGAGTGATGCGATGAGTAAGGCCAGTGCCCCACAAGCGAGCCGCAATCGTTTCATGAGCGTTTGTTACTATCTCAAACAGCGGTCAGCAGCGCGAACAAAAAGCCAGAGGGGAAGGATCTCGGTTTTACAAGATCGCCGCACCTCCTGTACGTCAAACCACCGAGGCCAGACTAAATCCAGCCTCGGTGGCGAAACTTCTTTGTTCGAGTTCGCGTTGAGGCGGCTAGAACCTGAAATTCAGACCCGCGCGTATAATGTGGCCGTGCGTGTCTCCACTGAAATCGTGCTCGTTCATCGCCCTTCCCTGTGGGGCCAATACTCCGGCGGACAAGGTGGCAGGCCGCGATGTGCTGGCGGTGATAAACGTTGCGGTACCATCGAATGATTGGTCTTCCACCTGGTAATAAAGGTACTCCAGTTTGATCGACCAATGCCGTCCGATCTGGCGCTCGATGCCGCCGCCGACCGTGGGACCCCAATTAAACTCCTGCTTGTGGGCGTCGATGAGGCCGTCGCCGCAATCGCCCGTGACGCAATCATCGACAACTCTGGTATCGTAATTGATACCGATGACGCCACCGGTTGCGTAAAGCAACCAGCAGCCGTGCCAATCGAGGCTCACACCGAGACGCCCCCTGAGTGTGATATACAGATCGCTGTCGCTTTCTCCGCGTGTATCTCCACCGGGTGAGCCCGGTTCGGTGCCTCGGCCATCCAAATTCATGTAGCCGAGATCAAATTCCGGCCCGAACACAAACATGCCGAATTGGAAATTGTATCCGGCCTGGCCGCCGGCAACGACGCCTGACTCGCTGTAGCCCCATGGCCTGTCAGGTGAAGTGGAACGAGGCCCGAGTGGAGACGGAGCGGATGTCGCTGGGATGGGGCCGACATTGTAGTCATGATCCACATTCTCACTGTGGCCGAATTGGGCGCCGACATGCAGACCGACGTAAAAGCCCGACCAATCGCAGGCGGGCAGCGGCTGAGGCACAACCTCTTTTGACTCCTTATAAATGGGCGCGGGGCCGGCGGCTGCGGTTAACACCAAGGCGGCACAAGCCAAAAAAGCTATAGAAAGGCGGATAGAAGTCTTCATGGCGTGATGTTTCCCAGAAAGCGAATAGACCGTCAAGAGGTTATTCACATTTCCTGCAATATGTCTTGCCTGCCAAATTCAGCTAAGGCACGCGAAGGAATTGCGCCACGGGCAGCGCGTGCGAGACGCCACTAGAACCTGAAATTCAAGCCGGCTCGCACGATATGGCCAAGAGTTTCCCCTTCGAATCTGAATCGGTCGCCGCCAACCCCTTGCGGCGAAGTTGTAACCTGCATCCTCTGTTCGAGGCCGCTAAACGATTGCTCGTCGAGAGTGAAATAAAGATACTCGACTTTGATCGACCAGTGCCAGCCAAGCTGGCGCTCGATTCCGCCGCCGACCGTGGGGCCCCAGTTAAACTCGTGTTTCGAGGTATCGATACCGCCGCCCATATTTTGCTCTACCGCCACGAAACGAGTGTCGTAGTTCAATCCAATCACGCCGCCGGTTGCATACAAGAGCCAGCAACCATGCCAATCCAGCGCGTATCCAAGTCGCCCTCTGAACGTGAGATAAAAATCGCTGTCGGTTTCGCCCCGTGCATTAGTGAAATCGATAGCAGGGTGGGGTTCGGCTCCATTGCCATCCAAGTTCATATAACCGATATCAAACTCAGGACCGAGCACGAATCGGCCAAATTGAAAATTGTACCCGACCTGGCCGCCCGCGTTGAGGCCGGATTCGCCATAACCGAAATGATGATGCGCGAAAAAATAGTAGTCATCGAGATCGTTCGTCTCGCTATGGCCGAACTGGCCTCCGATGTGCAGCCCTACATAAACGCCCGACCAATCGCAAGTCGGCAAAGGCGTCGCCGCCATTTCTTTGGATTCCTTGTAGCCGCTCGCGATCGGCTCGGGACCGGCGTTGGCGATCAATGCCAGCCCAGCGCATGCCATCAAAACGATTACGAAACGGCTAGGGATTTTCATGCGGTGATCTTTCGCAAAGGACGGAAGGGCGTCAAGCGTCCATTTCAGCCTGTCACGCGCGGCAGCCTGGGCTTCACGGTCTCTTCGGAACAAAAGCCCCGTTGCCTTCGTCCAGATAACTTGTCGATCCAACTCGGGAGATTTGAAGCGTTTGCCTCCAGGTTCCCGAGGGAAAGTCGCGCTTTGCCTCAACGGTGCTGGTCTTCGCGGATAGCGATTGAGGATCGCCCTTGACCATTGCTTCGGACAAAATTCGACCATCGAGTCCCGATGGCGAGTCGATTTCTAAAATTCGCAGGATTGTCGGCGCGAGATCGACGTTTCCGCTCGGCAGATTATCGGACTGGCCTTGTTGAAAATCCGGGCCGGCAACGATGAGCGTGTTGTGCATGTCGAACCGGCCAAGTGTGGCGTGCGTCCCCTTCCCCGCCCGACGCTGCCAGTCGGCGTCGATCATTCCGGACACCCCAAACTGGTTCTTCGAATCTTTCCAGCGGAAAGACATCTCAAAATCCGGCGCGTGATCGTTGTCGATCTCCGCCGCTGCCAGACCGAATGTGCCTTCCATCGGCGACTTGGTGAAGATCACGCCGGCAAAATCCGATTGTTGCAAGAATTCAACCAGACGACGGATCACGGCCGCGTCGTGTTGGACAACGTAAAACAAAACGGTGCCGCCGTTACCGGCGAGCATGATCTGGCCCGGTTTGGGCTCGTTTTCGAATTCGGTAACGGCATCGAACCCGGCTTGTTTCAAAATGTTAGGCAGATCGACGGAACGTTCTATCGTGGAAAAACCGTGATCGGACACGACGAAGATGTCCGTGCTCTCGCGCACACGATGTCGATCCAACGCAGCAACGATGCGCCCAAGATTTGCATCGCTCGCTTTTATCGCTGCGATCGCCTCTTTCGAGCCCGGAGCGAAATGATGTTCGCTGTCATCCGGTTCGCTCAGCCAAACCAAAGAAAAATCCGGGACGCCGTCCTTCCACAGAAACTCTGCCAGCGCACTCGTTGTCCAATTGTCGTGAAGTGCATGGGTTTTTTCAGGACTCGGAAACGGGCCGAGACGGGTCACGATCGGCGCGAGAGCGCTTTGCGGAATCAAATTCCCCGCGAAAAGGGTGACATGGTTGGTCTCGCCAGAATGGCTAATGTCTCGATCCTGCAGCAGCCCGACTCCCTTGGCGGAAGCAATTATGGTACGATGGCCGGCCTTTCGCACGAGTTCCGCGATGGTTGGAAACCCAATATATTTGCCACCCGAAAGCTCATCGCTTTTCCGGACCGTGCGCAGGTTTTCAGTGTCGATCGACTTTCGGTCGTTGATTTCGGAACGGTATTCATGATTCGCCAAGACTCCGCTGCGTGCCGGATAAACCCCGGTGGCGAGGGCAACGCCATTGACTTCAGTCGAAGAGGGATAAACCGGGTGATGGTTGCGAAAAACTACGCCCTCTTTGGCAATTCTTCGGAGCACCGGCGTATTTTCTTCGCTGACAAAGTCCGGACGCATGCCGTCCCAAACGATCACTACCACGTGACGTCCGGACGCGGGCTGTTCCGCGAGGCTTAGCGCCCGAACGGAAAAAAGCAGCATCAGGATTAAGGCGAATGTGCGATATTCGCGATGCATATTGATGATGGCTCGGAGACTACCAAGAATTTCGCGGATTGATAGTGCAGTCACGCTGGAGGGACGACCGAACCTTGCCGGCCGGGGCGGGTGTCGTCCCACGATTGCTTTGGACGGGACAGAGCCCGTCCCTCCAGCCACCGCAGGCTGCTTTCGGGGGGTCGTTCCCCTCCTCTTCTTGTTGGCGACACAATCCGCCCTGGCCGTTCCGCTCATTCCCACGACCGAAGGAACAAGCTGGCAATACAACATGACACAGGAAATCGGCGAAGGGGTAAGCCTCTCCAATGCAAAGGCCGATCCGGACGGCAAAATTCGTCTTCCGGTGGTCTATTACGTCGCGGGCGTCCAAAGTGTCGACGATAGAAAACTGGTCGAGTTCGAGATGCATCGCGACGGCGTGGTCACCAACACCGATCTCGTAACCGTGGACGACCACGGAATTCTTTGCTGGGGGAAAATCAATCTGGAAGGCGAGCTGATCGAACTCGATCCGCCGCAGACGATGATCGGCGCTCCGCTCAAGACCGGTCTTAGCTGGAATTTCGAAAGCGAGATCTCCAACCTGAAAGTGCAACAACACTATGAAGTGACCGGCCAAGAGGATGTCGATGTGCCGGCAGGAAAATTTCGCGCCTTTCATATTCACGGAGTCCAGACATCGCCCAGCTCGACGACCATCGATCGCTGGTTTGTTCCCGGAGTGGGAATCGTTAAGGACGTGACCACAATGCGGGCGAAAGAGGGCGACATTCTTCAGCGCATCACGCTGGTTTTACGAGAGCCGCCTGGGATCGGCAAACGACCGGCGGTTAAGCCGGTCGAGCCGCCGAAGAAGCTTTCTGCTTCGCTGGCGAGCGCTCCCGATGGCGAACCCGACGCGTCGTTTTCATCCGATACGGAAAAGATTTATGCCCGGTGGGAAGGCCGGCATCTTCGTGAGCACGCCAAGGTGCGAGTGGTCTGGATTGCGGAGAAAGTGGAGGATGTTCCCGACAACTACAAGGTGGACGAAGCGTCCGTCTTCGCCGACGGGCGGAATTCGCACGGCCACTTCATTCTCTCGCGTCCTGAGGATGGTTTCGAACCAGGCAACTATCGAGCGGACTTTTACGTCGATGATGTGTTGCAAGACACGGTTAAGATGACGATTACAAAATGACTGATGGGCCTTGCTGGGCGACTGCGAAGCGCGAGGCGTGGAAAATTTTGAATCCAAACGCCCCGGCAGGCGCATCTCACTAGACACAAGCGCATATTTCCCATGAAGAAACCAACCATCCTAGCTCTCGGCGTGCTCCTCGTTCTGGTCACTGGCTGCACATGGCCATTTGGAATCCGCGGTGATGGCCAGATCACAACAGACCAAAGGTCGATAGGGGCATTCGACGAACTACAAGCCAGCGGCTCATTCGACATCCAATGGCGCAACGGCCCACCGTCGCTCAGCATCACCACGGATCGTAACCTTCTTCAGTACATTAGCGGAGAGATCACCGATAACCGGCTCAGACTGCGGACTCGCGAACGCCTCTCCCCCTCGCACGGGATTAAAGTCGTCGTGATGAGCCCCTCCCGAAACGGCGCAAAAATCTCGGGGGCGGTCGACCTGACTGTGCCAGAACTCGCCGGGCCGAAATTTTATTTCCAGTCTACCGGCGCCTCGGATGTGAAGCTGGACGGAAATATCGACGAACTCCTGGCGGACATGACCGGCGCAAGCGATCTCAACGCAAAGAATCTACACACGAAGATTGCCGAGATTTCTACGACCGGCGCCGCCGACGCCGACATCAGCGTCAGCGAGACCCTGAGAGTCTCGATCACCGGCGCGGGAACGGTTAACTATCACGGCAACCCGCCAACCATCGAGAAACACGTGACCGGCGCGGGCTCAATTCGGCACAAGGACTGACCAGATCCAATCGCGACGGGCTAGAATATAGAGCAAGCGCTTGCCTCGACTTGATTTGGCAACCTGCGCCGTTGTCCTACAATCGAGAATGAACTTCGAGCGAAACGGGTCCCTGTTCCGCTATCGTTTGAGTCTCGGTGTTTTTATCGGCGGCCTCATCGCCAGCGGCCTCACCGCTTTCCCACTCCAGATGGAAACGGCTTTGCTGAACCGTTGGTTTGAGATCAACGGACCTGTTGATCCGACATCGAATCTGTTTCCGCTTCGAGCGTTCATCTACACCGTCCATTACGCATTGCATGACACCTACCAACGGTTTCCGTTCTTTGGCTACGGAACTGACTGGCTTGGTTTCGGCCACCTGGTAATCGCTGCATTTTTTATTCTGCCGTTCCTCGATCCGATTCGGTATCGCTCAATTCTGCACATCGGATTGCTTGCATGCGCCGGAGTAGTCGTCGTAGCGCTGACTGCAGGCCCGATCCGCGGGATTCCATTCTTTTGGACGCTTATTGATTGCAGTTTCGGAATTCTCGGCGCGATCCCGCTTATTTATTGCCTGCGACTTGCGCGCGGAATCTGTCTTGAAGACAGGAAAGGCTGTTAGCCTTCCCTGTGGTCCGCGAGATCTCATGCACGATTCGGGGTAATGCGATCGCAGCTGGCTCACGCACTACTCGCGTGGCGAATTGCGAAAGCGAGGTTTCCTCGGGATTCACTTCGATTAGCCCACCGTTCTTGCCTTTCGCACGCAATGCCCAATCAACGATGTAGCCAAACGTGGCAGTTGTTCCCGCGACAATCACAAAATCGCAAGGCCCGTGCGCAATAAAATCTTCGACGATGACGATCTTGCGCGGATCCAATTGCTCGCCAAACCAAACCACCCCCGGCCGCATCAGCGCCCCGCAATCAGGACATTTCGGAATCTTCTCGTCCTCATGCTCGCAATCACATCGCGAACAACGCGTAACAAAAATATCCCCGTGAATCTGCACCATTTTTTCCTTCGACAATCCCCCTCGCGCGTGGAGATCGTCCACGTTCTGCGTCACCAGCAGAAATTCGCCCGCAAGGTGCGACAATCGCGCAATGGATTCATGCCCCGCGTTCGGTTTGGCTTTACGAATGCTCTCCCGACGTTCGCGGTACCATTCCCAGACTAATTTTGGATCGCGCGCAAATGCTTCCGGCGTTGCCAATTTCATCGGATCGAAATTCCGCCAGTAACCATCCTTGCCCCGAAAGGTCGGGATTCCGCTCTCAGCCGAAACGCCGGCGCCGGTAAGAATGAGAACGCGCATGGGTGTAGAGGCGGGCGTGTCGCCCGCAATTCCTTTAGCTTCCGCGGCCGACACGGCCGCCTCTACACCCACCTATTCCCAGCCGATTTTGCGGCCCTTGTTCTGTTCCTCAAGCCAGCTCATCAGCGGTTTGAAGTATTCCATCATCGCGCGGGTGGAAATGTCTTCGCCGGTCGCGTCTTTCAGCACCTTTCGCCAATCTTCAGTAGCGCCTTTTTTCAAAATATTGTCCAACCACGCGCCGACTTCTTTGTTGTCGGCATAATTACAGGAACGCGGATCTTGATGCAGGATCTTCCGCGCGATGTAGTCGTGCAATTGGAACTTAAATACCGTGGCGAATGCGTAATTATAATAGTACGCCGGGTTGTCGTTGATGTGAGTCTTGGTGGCGGCGTCGCAAAACTCCTCGCTTCGGGCCGACGGCGGCTCCACGCCTTGAAAATCGGCAACGTATTTCCACCAACGCGCGTTCCATTGATCGCCGGGAAGATTTTTCGCGTAAACGTCCGCCTCCCAATGCGGCATTGTGCCACAGGAAAAATAAATAAATGGAATGGCGCGAGCCAGCGCATCGTCGAGCAAGAACGCAGTGGTGTCCGGCTTGAAATCCGCCGGCAGAATCTCTCGGGATTGCAGATAGGGGACCTGACTCGAGGCCAGCGCGATCAACTCGCCCACGCCTTCGTGAAACCCGGGCGCGGCGCCTGTCCGCAATAAATAAGGGACCTCCGGACGCGTATAAGCTTTAAAATAATATCCGTGGCCGAGTTCGTGATGAGCTGTGAAAAACCAGCGCGAATTTGGCTCGATGCTTTGCAACGAACGGATGTCGTTCTCAAGATCGATGTGCCAGCACGACGCGTGCGTGTTTTTCTTTCGCTTCGAATCGGCGGGAAGCGGATACAAATCCGATTTCTCCCAAAAACTCTGGGGAAGCGGAGAAAAACCGAGACCGGTATAAAACTGCTCGGCCGTTTTGATGATCCATTCCGGCTTACGTCCCTCGAAGTACTTGTCGATGTTCGCGGCGTCCACGAGCCCTTCCCACTCCTGGGCCCAGCGATTGTTAATCCAGTGTGCGGGGATTTTTTTCGGCACCGGCTGATGATATTTCTCGGCCAGTTTGTACTTCGTCCAGGTATGCAATTGGAGATAAAGCGGACGCAGCGTGGTCATCCAGCCCTCCAGCATCTTGAGCATTTCGTCCGTGGTCATGCCGTAATTGGCGACCTGGAGAGCGAAGTAGTCGGGATACTTAATCTCTTGCGCGACGCCGTTGCGGAGATCGCGCAGAATCATCAGATTCGGTTTCAAGGCCGGCCCGGATTGCTTGGACGTTTCCCAGACTGCTTTGCGCTCATCCAGATCGGTGCTCTTCTCGAGTTTCGTATCAATATCGTTCGCCGTAATTGGCTGGCCGTTGAGCTTGAATTCGAAGCTGTTGAGGATCGATGCCTGTTTCGTTTCGGCTTCGACACGTTTGGCCACGAGGTCGGGATTGGTCATCGGCCCTTCGGCGGCGTTTTGGAGAAGCTGTTTCAATTGGCGCACCGTCAGCTCGCTCAGTTCTTTCTGATGCGTTAACAAGTCACGCGTTTCATTAATGATCGCCGGGTTACCGTTAAAAGCGGCGTAAGCCTTTCCTGCGGCTTCCGCCGCGGCGTCATGCGCGGGAGATACATCGGTAACAGCAACCCATTGCGCTTCGCTGTTGACCCGGTAAAGCGCCTGGAAACCGGCGTTGGCCAGCGACAGAAAATGGTCCGCGCGCTCCTGAACAGCAGATTTCGGCGCGGCGTTCGTTATAAATGGAAACAGCAGGAGAACGAGCAGCGAACAAGTGATGCGATGCATACCGGCAGGGTAAGCAAAAGAAATATGGCAGGGCAAGCCCTTCGCTTGCCCTGCCAGAGTCATGAACGACCCGGGCCGTCTGGTTTTTACGCTAATGCGGCGTTCTCAAATCGCGGACCGCCTCAGCTTCCTGCACACCCGCGGGAATAGCTGTTCCGCCTTGTAAGTTTTAGCGCGAGCGATCCGATCGCCACTGCGCCTCGGCGCGGCGCAGGTTGTCCCGCGCAACTTGCAACGCCGGCTTAAGCCGCAGTGCTGTCTCAAATTCCAGAATACTTTCCTGAGCCTTGCTCGAGGCAAGTAACGCGAGGCCCAGATTATTGTGGGCTTCGGCATTGTCGGGATTAAGACTCAGCGCTCTCTGTAGCTGGTCGATTGCTTCCGCCACTTTTCGCAGCCGTAATAGCACCAGACCAAGATTAGCTCGCGCATCTGAATCCTGTGGTGCGATGCGGACTGCCTGCAGCAATTCTTCCATCGCGGCCTGATCCTGGTTCAGGTTGGCGTAGACAAGACCGAGCTCCGAATGTGGCTTGGGCGAAGCCGGTTGAACACCGGCTGCTCGTTGGAAGTACGGAATCGCTTCCGATAATCGACGCTGCTGAGAACGGGTAATGCCCATGTTTATCAACGCATCATAGAAATCCGATCTTATCTGAAGCGCTTTCTCAAAGTGCGTAGCCGCCTCATCGAATTGGCCGCTTCGTCCAAGCACGAGGCCAAA
>JBDTZF010000032.1:0-22396 GCA_040005265.1 Verrucomicrobiota bacterium | reverse complement strand
GAAGACGCGAATTCAGGAAGCGGCTCCATTGCAATCGCGGCGCTATTCATACGTCGATCGCGGACTCTACGCCGGGCCGATGGAACGCGTTTTCCAGTTTTTCCCGCGCGAACAAATTATGGTCATCAAGTCTGAAGAATTTCGAGACCAGAATTCCGAGACGCTCGACTCCATCTTCAAGTTTCTCGGCGTTTCAGCGATTGCCTTGCCGCGAAACAAGGACCGGAACGTTGTGCCTTACGAGCGCGCGATAACAGCGGAGGAGCGGGAACGCCTGCGTCCTGTGTTCAGCTCGGATATCGAGAAGCTCGAGCAGATGCTGGGGTGGAATTGCGCCGACTGGAAGAGGTAGGGGCGATTGACCTCAATCGATCCGAGCGGGATTGGCATTCGCGGGCGGTTCGGGTGAACCGCCCCTACCTGTGTTTGAATCGCGCCCGTTGGTTTGGATCGGCCGCAAAGAGCGCTTTCGAGCGAAAGATCCGCGCGCCTTCCCCGACGAAACAGGCGCGCAGTTCGGGCGTAAAGAATGAACTGCCGTCCGGTCGCGAAATGAAGTCGAGAAGTAAACGGCCGCCCGGTTTCAGAAACCGTGTCCGGATATCGTTGATAAAGAATTTCCAGTCGGACGGCTTCCATTCGTTCCAAACGCCATTCGACCCGCGATTGATGCGATGGAAACAAACGCGATGCGCAGTCACGAGATCGAATTTTTCGACGAGATCGGGCAGGGGAACCCCGGGATCAATCCGAGAAATAATGCGATGCACGTTGAAGAATTCAGTCATGCCGCGGAATAAAGGCTCTTCATCCTGATCCAGCCCTAGACCGTCGTGTCCGAAAAGGCGGCAAACGTAGAGGAAATATCCCGGGCCACAGCCAAGATCGAGAATGCGCACCGGCGGTGTCCGATCGAGCCAGAGATCCTGGACTCGCTTTACGTTGACCCCAACCCAGTAGTCGGCGTTCTCGTAGGCATTGATCTTGCGCGCGTCGCGCCGATGTGGGTACTTCTCGCGCAATCGGGCGAGCTCGTCCTTGTCGATGGAGCCGAGAATGCGCTTTGCATTAACCGGGTGAATCCAGCGCCCCGCATTTTCCCAAAGACTGGCAAAGATTTCGGGTGAAAACAGTTTCTGGATCTTCCGTGAAAGCCGCACGAGAAAAATGATGCCGCGAAGTGCGCGACAAACAAGCCGGGAACTGTGATAACCCATGAAAATTGAACTGATTCATGGCGCATTCGATATTTGTCGCCGGCTGCACCGGATATGTGGGCCGGCGAGTTATTCCGCCGTTGACCGGAATTCAGATTCTAGACGTGCTGCGAAGCCGAGTTCTGGCGAAGGCTGATCACGGGCAAATTTTTCGGGAAAGGCGCTTGTCATCCGCGCAAAACGCGCTTTCATATGGCGCGACGCAAGCGCGCCTTGCCTCGAGCGTCATTGCCTTTGCAGCTGATGCCGATGAATGAACGTCAGGCCGCACATTGCCATTAATTTAATGCAGTACCGTTTTATTTCTCATTTATCGCTGTCGATCCTGGCGCTGTGTTGCAGCTGCGTTCTTGCGACATCGCTGGTCGCGGCGGAACCCGCAGGCGCGGAGCCGGTATTGGAACATGAGGCTCTGCCGCTCAAGCCGGCTGAACTGTTTCATATCGGCAAGTTTGGCGTCACCAACTCGATGCTGGTTACCTGGATAGTAGCGGGGGCAATCATTGTCTTTGCGCAGGTAGCCACGCGAAAAATCCAAGCGGTCCCCAGCGGCATTCAGAATTTCTGGGAGTGGCTCGTGGAAAGTCTTTATGACTTCCTTGAGAGCATCATCGGCGGCCAGTTAGTGCGAAAGACGTTCTGGTTCTTCGCCACAATTTTCATCTTCATTTTATTCGTGAACTGGTTCGGGTTGATCCCAGGCATCGGCACAATCGGTTGGGGCCATCACGATCCAACCACCGGAATCTTTCATGTCGATCGTCCGCTGCTGCGTGGTGGTAATGCCGATCTGAACATGACTTCGGCCATGGCCGTAATATTTTTTGTGCTCTGGGTCTATTGGGCAGTTCAAGCCAATGGAGTAGGGGGATTTCTGCTCCATATCTTTGGTCCTAAGGGCGAGACCACCGGATTTTTGAAAGTCATCATGATTTTCGTTTTCTTTATGGTGGGCTGGCTTGAAGTGGTCTCGATTATATTTCGTCCAATTTCGTTGAGCTTCCGGCTTTTTGGAAACGTCTATGCCGGCGAAAGCATATTGGAATCAATGTCGACAATGATTCCCGCGCTGGCGTGGCTGCTACCGATCCCGTTCTATTTTATGGAGGTGCTTGTGGGATTGGTCCAGGCTCTCGTTTTCATGCTTTTAACGGCAGTGTTCACACTGCTGATCGCGTCACATCAGCCGGGACACGAGGAGGCGCACTAGAAATTTAGACGAGCTCACAACGAGATCGTCCAACCAACCAAAGAAAAACATATGATACTACCATTACTGGCAGAAATTAACGGAAGCATCCACGTCGGACTCGCGGCCATGGGCTGCGGCATTGGCGTCGGTCTGACGGGCTTGGGCGCGGCTTCGGCTGTTGGTCGCAATCCCGGCGCGGCCACACCGATTTTGGTGCAAGCGATTCTCGCAATCGCTTTCACCGAAGCCATTGTCTTCTACGCACTCTATCTCGTTCATTGAGTTTAGTGCTCGACGCTCACGCGTTGGGATTGCGTTATGACTACAATATTTCTCGCGCAAGCCGGAGGCTTTAGCCAAATGGTGACTGAGACGGCGCAGACCTTCGGCTGGAATTGGCAGCTGTTTTTGGCGCAGATTATCAGTTTTTCCATTGTCGCTTTCCTGCTACGCCGATTCGCTTACAAACCGATTCTGGCCGTGCTGGAAGAACGCCGGCAGCGCATTGCCGAGGGACTTCTGAATGCCGACAAGATCAAGAAGGAACTGGCTGAAGCGGAACAGCGGCACGCTGAGATCCTGTCGAAGGCGAACGTCGAAGCGCAAAGAATCATCGACGAAGCGCGCACCAGTGGCGCGCATCTAGCCGAACGCAAACAGCAGGAAGCGATCATCGCGGCCGAGCAAATTCTGGCCAAAGCCCGCGAGGCCAGTGCGATCGAACACGAACGCACGATGGAGACGATGAAACGCGAACTGGGACGGCTTGTTGTCGAAACGACCACCAAGGTCACCGGAAAAGTGTTGACCGCGGACGATCAGCGCCGGCTGCAAGAAGAAGCTGCCCGCGAACTTAACTAATGAAGATCAACAAGGAGATCCGCCGGCTTTCCCGGGAAATGATGCGCAGCAGTTTCACCGGTGGCCGGCTTGATAACGGCAAGATCGCGTCGCTTGTTCAATCGCTGATCGCGAAGAAACCGCGACATGGAGTGGAGGTACTGCAGGACTACGCGCGCCTGCTGCGTCTCGAAATCGGAAAGCGTCACGCAAAGATCGAAAGTTCCAGCGAATTGACTCCGGAGATCTCGGCAAAAATTGTCGAGCGCTTAAAAAAGAAGTACGGCGACGAACTGACCACGGAGTTCCGTGTCGATCCTACACTTTTGGGCGGCATGCGCGTCCGGGTGGGGAGCGATGTCTGGGACGGCAGTGTCCGCAACCGTTTGGAACGGCTTCAGCAGCAACTTTAACAAAACGAAACCATGAGCAGCATACTTGAAGAGATCGAAACTAAAATAGCCGGCCTTAAAACGTCGACGACCAAGAGCAACGTCGGTGTGGTGCGCGAAGCCGGCGACGGCGTCGCGCGCATTGAAGGTCTGAGCGACGTCATGCTCAATGAAATGATCGAGTTTCCGAATGGAGTATTCGGCCTCGCGTTAAACCTCGAGGAGACGGAGGTGGGCGCCATCATTCTCGGCGACGCGACGAAAATCGCCGAGGGCGACGAAGTGAAAACGACGGGCCGGCTTTTGCAGGTGCCGGTGGGCAAACAAATGCTCGGGCGAGTCGTGAACACGATCGGTCAGCCGCTCGACGGCAAGGGCCCGATCAAGACCGAAAAATTTTATCCGGTGGAAAAGATCGCGCCGGGCGTTATCAAGCGGAAGAGTGTGAGCCAACCGGTGCAGACCGGCATCATGGCGATCGACGCGATGATTCCCATCGGGCGTGGGCAGCGCGAATTGATCATTGGCGATCGCGCCACAGGCAAGACCACGATCGCGATCGACACCATCATCAGCCAGGCGCGCCTCAATCAGGCGGGTGAGAAAGGCCACATCAAGGATTTTCGGCCGCTCTATTGTATTTACGTCGCCATTGGTCAGAAGAATTCCAACGTGGCCCGCGCGCTCACAATTCTGGAGCGAGAAGGCGCCATGCCTTACACGACCATCGTCTCGGCACCGGCCTCCGATTCGGCCACTAACCAATACCTCGCGCCGTTTGCCGGCGCAGCCATGGGCGAGTGGTTCATGGATAACGGCATGGACGCTCTGATTATCTATGACGATTTGTCGAAACACGCGGTCGCTTATCGCCAGGTTTCGCTCGTTTTGAAACGTCCATCCGGCCGCGAGGCTTATCCGGGCGACGTGTTTTATCTGCATTCTCGTTTGCTCGAACGGAGCGCGCGAGTCAGCGAAGACTTCGGCGGTGGTTCGTTGACCGCGTTGCCGATCATCGAGACGCAAGCCGGCGACGTGTCGGCCTATATCCCAACAAACGTGATTTCCATCACCGATGGACAAATCTATCTCGAGACCGATTTGTTTTACCAAGGTGTGCGACCAGCCATTTCGGTCGGTCTATCGGTTAGCCGGGTTGGCTCCGCTGCGCAAATCAAGGCGATCAAGCAGGTGGCCGGCAAAGTGAAACTCGATCTCGCGCAATTCCGCGAGCTCGCCGCCTTCGCTCAGTTCGGTTCCGACCTCGACGCGGGCACTAAGGCCCGTCTCGATCGCGGCCAACGAATCGTCGAGCTCTTCAAGCAGGTTCAGTACAATCCGATCCCGGTCGAGGAGCAGGTTGTGGTGATGTGGGCGATGCAGAATGGATATCTCGATCCGATCCCGGTTGATCGGGTGAAAGAGTTTCAAGCGAAGCTTCAGGACTACCTGCAAACTCGTAAAGAGAGTTTACTGGCAACGATTCGCGACAAAGGACAACTCGATAAAGAGCTCGAGGCGCAATTGGAGAGCACCCTCGAGGACTTCAAGGGGACCTGGCATTGAAGTAATCGAGAATTTTCTAGATGGCTAATACCCAGGACATACGGCGCCGGATCAAGTCGATCCGTAACACTGCGCAGATCACGAAGGCAATGCAAATGGTTGCGGCTTCGAAGATGCGCAAGGCGCAGCAGCATGCCCTGGCCGGGCGGCCGTATTCGGGTTTGATGAACAAGGTGTTTGTTTCGCTCCAGAACAGGACCGATCCGCGCTTTCATCCGCTTCTTAATATCCGCGAAGTGAAGAAAGAACTCGTTTTAATCATCAGCACTGACAAAGGCCTGGCCGGCGCGTTGAACACGAATCTCTTTCGCGAAGCGCTGAGCTTCGACGCAGCCAAGACCGGTTACGTTGTGGCCGGGCGCAAAGCGAGGCAGTTGATCGTGCGAACCAAGCGCGAGTTAATGGCCGACTTCGAGTTGAAGGATTCCCCGTCGTTTGTGGAAACGAAACCGATCGCGAAGTTTTGCACGGAGAAATTTCTCAGCCACGAAGTGGACAAGGTGACGGTGCTCTACACGCAGTTTATCAACACGATCAATCAACGTCCCGTTGCCCGCACCCTTCTTCCGATCAGCAATTTCGATCTCGTCCAGAAGACCGACGCCGCGGCTACCGAAGCGACCGCGAATGCCGGTGGCGATCCGATGGTTGGTTACGTGTTCGAACCGAGCGCGGAGAGCGTCCTGGACGTCATGCTTCCTTACTACATTCAATTTCAGGTTTTCCAGATGATCCTGGACGCGCGCGCATCCGAGCACAGCGCCCGAATGGTGGCGATGAAAAACGCGACCGACAATGCGCAGCAGTTCATCAAGGATCTCACGCTCGAATACAACAAGATGCGCCAGGCGAGTATCACGACGGAGCTGCTCGAAATCGCAACTGCCCAAATGGCCTTGAGTGGCTAGACAAGTTTATGAATAAAGGAAATATCGTTCAGGTAATCGGTCCCGTGGTGGACGTGGAGTTTGGCGACGGCGGCGGATTGCCCGGCATTTATAACGCGCTCGAAATTGAATACGAAGTGGGCGGCACTCCGGCCAAGCTCACTCTCGAAGTGCAGCAGCATCTCGGCGAAAACTGGGTGCGCACCATTGCCATGTCGTCTACTGAAGGTTTAAAGCGCGGCATGACCGTCAACGACACGGGCGGCCCGATTACTGTTCCCGTAGGCGAGGGGACTCTCGGCCGTATTTTCAATGTGACCGGGGATCCAGTGGACAACAAAGGCCCGGTTCAATTCACCAAGCGCTATCCAATTCATCGCCCCGCTCCGAGTCTCACCGATCAGGATGTTAAATTCCAAATCCTCGAGACCGGCATCAAGGTTATCGATCTCATCTGTCCGTTCACCAAGGGTGGTAAAGTCGGCGCGTTCGGCGGCGCCGGCGTCGGCAAGACTGTTGTCATCCTCGAGCTGATTAACAATATCGCCAAAGGTCACGGGGGCTTTTCCGTTTTTGGCGGAGTGGGCGAGCGAACCCGCGAAGGCAACGATCTTTACAAGGAAATGAGCGAGGCGGGTGTCATCGATCAAAAAGATTTAAGTAAATCGAAAGTCGCGCTCGTTTACGGCCAGATGAACGAGCCGCCCGGCGCGCGTTTGCGCGTCGCGCTTTCCGCTCTCGCCATGACCGAATACTTCCGGGATGAGCGCAATCAGGACGTTCTGCTTTTCATCGACAACATCTTCCGTTTCTCGCAGGCGGGGTCGGAAGTGTCAGCGTTGCTCGGGCGCACGCCATCGGCCGTGGGTTACCAACCGACGCTCGCCGCCGAGATGGGCGATTTGCAGGAGAGGATCACGTCGACCAAGAAAGGCTCGATCACTTCCGTGCAGGCGGTTTACGTGCCGGCCGACGATCTCACCGATCCGGCGCCGGCCAATACCTTTGCGCACCTCGACTCAACCATCGTGCTCGAGCGCTCCATTGCCGAGCTCGGGATTTATCCCGCGGTCGATCCGCTGGCTTCGACATCGAAATCGCTCGCGCCGGAAATTGTGGGCGAAGAGCATTACGCAGTCGCGCGCGGCGTGCAGAAAGTGTTGCAGCGTTACAAAGATTTACAGGACATTATCGCGATTCTAGGAATGGACGAACTCAGTCCGGAGGACAAATTGATGGTTTATCGCGCGCGCAAGATCCAACGGTTCCTCAGTCAGCCATTCCACGTCGCGGAGGTTTTTACCGGAACGAAAGGCCAATACGTTTCGATCGCGGAAACAGTTCGCGGATTCAAAGAAATTCTCGATGGCAAACATGACGAAGTTCCCGAAACGAACTTCTACATGAAGGGCGGCATCGATATGATCACGGAAGGGCAATGACCACTCTAAGACTCGAAATCGTTACGCCTGAGGAAAAGATTTATTCCGAAGACGTGGAGATGGTGACCTTGCCTGGCTCTGAAGGTGAGCTCGGCATTTATCCCCGGCACGTTCCGGTCCTGACCACTCTGAAACCCGGCGAGCTGCGCATCCGCAAAGATGGGCGCGAAACATCGATGGCGATCGGGGAAGGTTTCGTAGAGGTCAAAGGCGACGCCGTCTCGGTGTTGACCGATATGGCACTGCAAGCGGAGAAGATCGACGTCGAGGCCGCCGAAGCGGCGGTCGAGCGCGCCAAAGCGGCGATGAAAGAAGATCTGGGCAAGGAAGAAGTCGCCGCTGTTCAAGCCTCATTGCAAAAGGCGCTCGCTCAATTGCACGTGAAACGCCGCCGCCATCACGGATAACCAACCCCGAATGAATCGGGGCTCGCGAATACTTCGGAGTTGCAAATGAACCCGCCGGAAATCCTCGGAATCATCGCGGGGAACGGCGTTTACCCGCGAGAGCTGGCTGATGCCGCGCGCAGGGCCGGGGTAAAGAAAACTGTTGCCGCGGCTTTTACTAACGAGACCGATCCGTCGCTTGCGGAGCATGTCGATGTTATCGAATGGATGCGCGTGGGCCAGCTAAGCCGGTTGCTCAAATTTTTCCGTGAGCAGAAAATCCATCATGCCATCATGGCCGGCCAGATCGCGCCGACTAATCTGTTTGATCTTCACCCGGATTGGAAAGCGTTGCTTCTGCTGGTGCGATTGAAACAGCGGAATGCAGAATCGATCTTTACCGCGATCGGCAAGGAGCTGAGCAAGATCGATGTCGATCTACTGCCGGCGACGACTTTTCTGGAAGACGGACTCGCGTCGGCTGGCTTGATCGCCGGACCGAAGTTATCGCGGCGCGAAGAAGAAGATGTCGATCTTGGATGGAAGATCGTTAAGGAGATTGCCCGGATGGATATCGGGCAAACCGTGCTGGTGAAAAACGGAACAGTACTCGCGGTTGAAGCATTCGAAGGAACGAACGAAGCGATCAAGCGCGGCGGCGCGCTGGCGCGCGAAGACGCGGTGATGGTTAAGGCGGCGAAACCAGACCAGGACATGCGTTTCGACGTGCCGGTGATCGGCGTCGAAACAATTCGAGTCGCGACCGATGCAAGATTGCGCGTGATCTGTGTCGAGGCAGGAAAGACTCTGCTCCTCGAGCGAGCCAAAATTGTCGAACTCGCTGAGCGAGCGAAGATGTCGATTGTCGCCCGATAATCTGGAGCCTAGGGGATTCGAACCCCTGACCCCCGCAATGCCATTGCGGTGCTCTACCAACTGAGCTAAGACCCCTTGTGAACTGTAGATTGTAGATTTGCGATCTCAGATTGCAACCACTGGTACAAACCATGGCAGGAAGCGAACCGAAATCGATTGATGGCAGGATTGTGCGAAGCGAAGAGCCGCCCAATCTCGAGATGCCATTTGAGAAACTCGACGGCTTCGTCACTCCAACGGAATCTTTTTACGTTCGAACGCATTTCCCAATTCCGAAGATCGACAGAAATAAGTGGCGCTTACGCGTGGAAGGCGAAGTGGAGAAGACGTTCGAGATCAGCTACGATGAGTTGCTTGAGCTAGAAGCACGGAAAATTCCGGCAACGTTGGAATGCGCCGGAAACAATCGCGATCTGCTCGAGAAGAAAGTGAAAGGGGTGCAATGGGGACTGGGCGCCGTCGGAAACGCGGAGTGGACTGGCGTTCCGTTGTCGATCCTGCTCGATCGCGCCGGCATCAAGTCGAATGCGCTCGAAATTATTCTGGAAGGCGCGGACAGCGGATCGGTCGAAGATCCGAAGGCTCCGGCCGGTGAATTGAGATTTGCGCGGAGTATTCCACTGGAAAAAGCGATGACCGACGTCTTGCTCGCCTACCAAATGAACGATGCCGATCTTCTGCCTCCCCATGGATTTCCATTGCGGGCGATTGTTCCCGGCTGGTATGCGGTAGCGTCGATCAAGTGGTTGCAACGGATCATCGCCACGGACCGGCCATTCAACGGTTATTACCAGACGCTCGATTACGCGTTTTGGAAAAGGCGGGGGGACGTCGCGGAATTGACGCCGCTAACCGAAATGCAGGTCAAGGCCGAGATTGCGCGGCCAGTGCAGGGCGAAAGCGTTTCGGCAAATTCAACGGTCCGTGTTCACGGCGCGGCATGGACGAGCGAGGGCGAAATCGCAAGAGTGGAGCTGAGTTCCGACAGAGGATCGACATGGCATGAAGCGAAACTTCTCGGTGAATCGAAGCCAAATGCGTGGCGACTTTGGGAATTTAGTTGGAAAACGCCCTCGGCCGGGAAAGCGACGCTGATAGCGCGCGCCACCGATTCCAAAGGCAGAACGCAGCCGGTCGACCGAGATCCCGATCGCGGCACATACATGATCAATCATTTACTGCCGATTGATGTGGAAGTGGTTTGAAGTGGATCGAGCAGTGGACGGCTCGATGTTAATTTAGGCGGCGAAGCCGCATTATTTTAGCATCGCCCGGCGGAGCGGCCGATCCACCTTCGCACAAGGATGATCTTGTTGAACTTCGCACTGGCTTCGTTTAACTGAATCCAATGTCGCTCGTATTTAAAACCATCCAGACTGAGGGAATTGCGGAACTTTCGTATCTTTTGGGAGATGACGACGAGGGAGTGGCTGCAGTCTTCGATCCGCGACCGGACGTCGATATTTATCTCGACATGGCGCGCGAGGCGAAGGTCGCGATCACACACGTTTTCGAAACGCACATTCATGCGGATTTAGTCAGCGGCTCGCGCGAACTCGCGGCCCGGCTTGATTCCGCAAACATTTACGTGAGTCACGAGGGTGGCGCCAAGTACGAGTTCGAGCATGAGAAGTTGCAGGAAGGCGATTCTTTCACATTTGGTGAGACGTTGATCACGGCGCATCACACGCCGGGGCATACGCCCGAGCACGTTTCCTATATTTTGGCAGAAGCAGAGCACCCCGAGACGCCGTGGGGAGTGCTCACGGGCGATTCGCTTTTCGTTTCGTCGGCGGGCCGGCCGGACCTGCTCGGCGCGGATCAAACCGAGGCATTGGCCGCACTACAATTCCATACCCTGCGCGACTTTTACCTTAAGCTCCCCGATCACGTAATGATTTATCCCAATCATGGCGCTGGTTCACCCTGCGGCGCCGATATTGGAGAGCGATTGAGCAGCACGATCGGTTACGAGCGTAAGTTCAATAAATTTCTGCAATTCCCCGATGTGAAAAGTTTCACCGATTACGCGATCAAGACGGCTCCGCCAGTGCCGCATTATTATCCGGTGATGAAAAAGCTGAACGCCAAGGGACCGGAGATTCTCGGGAGTCTTCCGCGTGTTCCGGCGCTTCCGCCGAAAGCGTTCAAGAAAGCGATTGAAAAGAAAGCCGGCGCGCTCGTTGATACGCGAACGATGCTCGCGTTTGGCGGCGGGCACATTCCCGGTGCGTTGAACATCGGTGGGTCGCCGGTTCTCTCGATCTGGGCGGGCTGGATGCTTGCTTCCAACGAGCCGATCCTGCTGGTCCTCGAAAACGAGAACGACCTTGAAGATGTAGTCAGGCTTTTCATTCGAACGGGCTACTCGAAGTTCGCCGGTTACCTGGTAGGGGGAATGAAAGCGTGGGAGGCAGCGGGGTTCGAGCAAACCGAGGTCAGGCAAATGGGCGTGCACGAACTGAATAAGCGCAAGGCCAACATGCAGATTGTCGATGTTCGCTCGCCCAACGAATGGAAGAAAGGGCACGTGCCGGGGGCGCGTCATATTTTCCTGCCCGAATTGCGGAAACGGATGGGCGAACTGGATCGAGCCAAGCCAACAGCGGTTTACTGTGCGAGCGGTTACCGGGCCAGTATCGCGGCGAGCATTTTGAAAGAGGAAGGTTTCGAGGAGTTATGGAACGTCCCGGGAAGCTGGGAAGCCTGGACTAAAGCAAAGCTGCCGATCACGGGAGGAGAAAAGGAGTGAATGGATCGACCGCCGCCGCTCTGCCGCGGCGCGCTTTTGGAAAAACGATGCGGCCGGATGTTTGGTGGCTGCAACCTCTTGTCGTTTTTCTTGGGTTATCGACCTTCGTCGTGTACTCCACCTGGGCCGCGTTTCAGGGCGTGCATTATTATTTCGGCAACTACGTTTCGCCTTTTTATTCGCCGGAAATCTTAGGCGGTTCACCACACAGCCTGTTTGGACCGAAGCCGAATTGGTGGCCGCAATGGTTTCCGTTTTCGCCGGCACTCTTGATCCTATGGGCACCCGGCGGGTTCCGGCTCACCTGCTACTATTATAGAGGAGCGTATTACAAGGCGTTCTGGGCCGATCCGCCCGCCTGCACCGTGGGGGAGCCGCGCAAGACCTATCTCGGCGAACGTTCTTTCCCGCTTATCATGCAAAACGTGCACAGGTATTTCATGTATGTGGCGCTGATCTTTATCGGCATCCTGACCTATGACGTTTGGAAGGCGTTGTGGTTTGAAAATGGCTTCGGAATTGGCGTCGGCACGATCGTCCTCGCGATCAATGTCGTGTTGCTCGGCGGATACACATTTGGTTGCCATTCACTGCGGCACTTGATCGGTGGATTTCGCGATCAACTGGCAGGATCGACATCGTCCTTTCAGGCGTATCGTTGCGTAAGCTGTCTGAACCGCCGCCATATGATGTGGGCATGGATGAGTTTGTTCTGGGTCGGTTTCTCCGATCTCTACGTGCGGCTTTGTTCCATGGGCGTTTGGCATGACGTGAGGATCTTGTAGCGCATGCCCGATTACGAAACTTTCGAGCACGACGTTCTTGTCATCGGCTCCGGTGGGGCGGGGTTACGCGCTGCCATTGAAGCCTCGGCCGCCGGCGTTTCGGTTGGCATGGTTTGCAAATGTTTGCTCGGGAAGGCGCACACAGTCATGGCGGAAGGCGGTATCGCCGCTGCGCTCGCCAATGTCGATGACCGTGACAGTTGGAAAGTGCATTTCGCCGACACGATGCGCGGCGGTCAATACGTGAACAACTGGCGCATGGCGGAGCTGCACGCAAAGGAATCGCCCGACCGGGTGCGCGAGCTCGAAGCATGGGGCGCAGTATTCGATCGCACAAAAGACGGCCGCATCCTGCAAAGAAATTTCGGAGGCCACAAATATCCGCGGCTGGCGCACGTGGGTGACCGCACCGGGCTTGAGATGATTCGCACTCTGCAGGATCACGGTGTCCATCAAGGGATCGATGTGCACATGGAAATTTGCGTCGTCGCGCTGCTCAAGGATGGCGAGCGTATCGTGGGTGCTTTTGGTTACGACCGTGAGCGTGGCCGGTTCAAAATTTTTCGCGCTAAAGCGGTGATCCTTGCCACCGGAGGAATCGGCAAGGCGTACAAGATCACGAGTAACAGTTGGGATTGCACCGGCGACGGCCATTCGCTTGCGTATCATGCCGGCGCGGCCCTGATCGACATGGAATATGTGCAATTCCATCCCACTGGCATGGTTTGGCCGCCGAGCGTCGCCGGAATGCTGGTGACCGAAGGCGTACGCGGCGAAGGCGGGATCCTCACCAACGCCGACGGCAAACGCTTCATGTTCGATTTCATTCCGGAGAACTACAAGGCGCAGACTGCTGACAGCGAAGAAGAGGGGTGGCGTTACACACAGGGCGATAAGAATGCGCGGCGGCCTCCGGAGTTACTGACCCGCGATCACGTGGCGCGCTGCATTGTGCGCGAGATCAAGGAAGGGCGGGGGACTCCGCACGGCGGCGTTTATCTGGACATCTCCTGGATCAAGAAAAAGCTTTCGAACGCGGAGGAACACATCAAACGCAAGCTGCCGAGCATGTATCATCAATTCAAAGCGCTCGGCGACATCGACATTACAAAGGAACCGATGGAGGTCGGGCCGACGACCCACTACATCATGGGCGGCGTGCATGTGGATGCCGACACCCAGATGTCGGACGTGCCGGGATTATTTGCAGCGGGTGAATGCGCGGCGGGAATCAACGGCGCGAACCGGCTGGGCGGTAATTCGCTCTCCGATCTCATCGTCTTCGGGAAGCGCGCGGGGGAGTTCGCGGCCAAATTCGCCAGGGAAAATCAGCCTGGCAAGGTCGACAATGATCAGCTCGACATCTTCGCGCGGGAGGCCTTGAGGCCTTTCGAAAACAGCCGCGGTGAAAATCCGTACTCGGTGCAGCGCGATTTGCAGGAAGTCATGCAGCATAACGTTGGAATCGTGCGCGAGGAGAGCGAAATGCAATCCGCTCTCGAACATTTGAAGACGTTTTGGGAGCGGGCGGCGCGCGTCGGGGTGATCGGCAATCGCGATTTCAATCCCGGCTGGCACACCGCTCTCGACTTAAAGAATCTTCTGACCGTTTCAGAGGCAATTACGCGGGCCGCACTGGAGCGCAAAGAGAGCCGTGGCGCGCAATTCCGCGACGATTATCCAGACAAGGACGAAAAGTTTTCGAAAGTGAACACATTGATTTCAAGATCGGCGGATGGATCGATGCAGGTAAGTATGGAGCCGCTGCGGCCGATGCCTGATTATCTAAAACAGATTATCGAGGAGATGAAATGAGAATCACCTTTCTTCTGGCTGGAGTTGTGATCCTCTTGGCTACTGAAGTGAACGCAACAACCGGATTCGAAAGCGAAGGCGTGGCTTTTTATCAAAACGGTGACGTTGTTAGCGCTCGAGTCGCAAATCGCAATCAACTCGCCGAATATTCCAAGAAGCTGGAAGAGGTATGCGCCAGGTTTTTTGCCAGCGAGACGACACCAGAATCGTTTGATGTGGTTGTTGCGCTGAAGCCTGGGCAGCAATCTCGCGTTTGGTTTGTGTCGTCCCGGAACGCTGGCGAGGACAAGGGCCGCGATTCGCTGCGAAAGCAGCTCGAGGCCGTGACGCCGTGTGACATCAAAAGTGGTCCCCTCGCGTTCGCGATCAGGGGTAAGATTGCCGGTGGCGACGGTAAAGCGAAGGCGGACGACGAACTACCGATGCCGGAGGAATGGCGAAAAGCGGATGCGAAATCCGAGCGTCCGTTAATTATTCCCGATAGTATTCTGCCAATCGTCTGGCCGGATAAGAAATAGAATGCGCCGCATTTGATGAAGACAGTCACATTTAGAATCTGGCGCGGCGATACGCGCGGTGGCGAGTTTCGCGATTACGATGCCGGCATTTCCGAGGGAATGGTCGTGCTGGATGCGGTCAATCACATCCAGGCCACTCTGGCGACCGACCTGGCTTGCCGATGGAACTGCAAAGCCGGCAAATGCGGTTCGTGTTCGGCGGAGATTAACGGGATGCCGAAGCTGATGTGTATGACCCGGATGAGCGATCTGCCTCTGGACAAACCTGTGACCGTCCAGCCAATGAAAGCGTTCCCGGTAGTCAAAGATTTGATTACCGATGTCTCATGGAATTTTCGGGTAAAAAAGAAGATCAAGCCTTTCAAGCCGCGGCCGCCAGATGCTCCGGACGGGACCTGGCGGATGCAGCAGGAAGACATCGACCGGGTCCAGGAGTTCCGTAAATGCATTGAGTGTTTTCTTTGCCAGGATGTTTGCCACGTGTTGCGCGACCACCAGATGCACGATCGCTTCATTGGCCCGCGCTTCCTGATTTATACCGCCGCGCTGGAAATGCATCCGCTGGACGTCGAGGATCGGACGGACGAATTGCGTAACGCGCACGGCATCGGTTATTGCAACATTACAAAGTGCTGCACGAAAGTGTGTCCGGAAAGCATTGAGATTACCGATAATGGAATCATCCCGCTGAAGGAGCGCGTGGTGGACAAGTTTTACGATCCGTTTGGCTGGGTTTGGCGGTGGTTGCGGAAAAAATCCGAGCCGTTACAAGGTTAGTTACAAAGTTACAAAAAGCATGTTCGCGCCTGGATCCCATTTTAATGTTGTAACTCTTGTAACATTTTTAACCGCGAAACAATCATGTCCGAGTTAAAATCGCTCAACAAAGAAGCCATTCCCGCCGCGCTGGAAAAGGCGGAGCGCTATCGGTTGCTCAACGAGCCCGCCGAAGCGGAGAGTATCTGCCTGGACGTGTTGAAAACCGATCCGGAAAACCAAGGGGCAATCATCACACTCCTGCTCGCACTGACCGATCGCTTTGAAAAGGGTTACGGGGTTAGCGACACACAAGCGAAGGAATTATTGGCGCGAATGAAGTCGGAATACGACCGCGCTTATTATTCGGGCATTGTGGCCGAACGTCGCGCCAAGATGAAACTTCGCCAAAACGCGCCGGACTGCCGGTTTCAAGCTTACGATCTTTTCCGCGAAGCGATGGGCTGGTTTGAAAAAGCGGAGCCGATCCGGCCGGCGGGTCATGACGACGCGTTGCTGCGCTGGAACACATGCGTCCGAATTATTGCGCGTAACAATCTCGTTCCGCGCGAGGAAGAAGAACGCATGGAGTTTCCGCTCGAATGACTGGAGGGCGTCTGTGTCAGACGCCTGGCGTTTCATAGAAACGCCCTACAAATTTACGCAATCGCACCGCCGCAGCTCGAGCCCGCGCCGGCGGTGCATCCGAAACAATGATCGCCGGTCAGGATCTCGCGATTCTCGATCGTGTTTGGATCAACATCCCAAAGGAAGAGCGGCCGGTCATTTTCCCATTGCATGTCGAGCTGCTGATTGAAATCGCAATCGTACACTTCACCGCGCCAGCCGACGCTGATCGTGTTGCGGCACATCAGTCCGCTTGTCGTTGCCGGATTGAACGCGTTGACGAGCAGCTCCATGTATTCATCGAGCTTGTTGTTGTGCCGCAAATAAGACGCGAATCGAGCGATGGGCAGGTTGCTGATCGAGTAAAGATTATTAAACACGATGCCGAAATGATTCTTCAGCTCGCGTTTGTAATCCGCTTCGAGCTGGGCTTGCGGCCCGGGCAAAAAGGCACCGACCGGGTTGTAAACGAGGTGCAGTGGAAGATCGACATCGACCCCGTAGCCTATCGAATTCAGAAGTTGCAGAGATTCAATGCTTCCTTCAAAAACGCCTTCGCCGCGCTGCGCATTCACGTTTTCCAATGAATAGCACGGCATCGACGCGATGATCTCGATCTTCCTGCTCGCGAAAAAATGCGGCAGATCTTCGTAACCTGGTTCGAGCAGGATCGTCAAGTTACAGCGGTCAATGACATGCCGTTTCGGCTCCAGGTCGCAAACTCTTTCGACGAAGTAGCGAAAGTCGGGAATCATCTCCGGTGCACCGCCGGTAAGATCGACAATCGGGATATCGGTCCCGGCCAGCCAGTCAATTACGCGATCGATCGTTTCGCGGGTCATGATTTCTTTGCGCTTCGGCCCCGCACTCACGTGGCAGTGATTACAGGTGAGATTGCAAAGCTTGCCGACGTTGACCTGCAAAATCTCGGGGCGCGCGCGCCGCAGCGAGATCGAATGCTCAGCCAAGATCGTTGCGAATCGATTCATGTCACTATTCGGGAAGTTTGTCCGCCGCCTGAGGCGTGCGCTCTGGCCGCTCGCCGGTTGGCAGTTGCCAATACTCGCGCTGTTCGCGGAACGGCAGAAGTAAAAGCCGGCCAAGGGTAAGTTCGTCCTGGTTCCGGTAAGCGGCGACACCGATGGTGATTTCACTCTGCGGCACGTCGCGCCGTAGCGTCCGATGAAGTTTGTCCCACCAGCAAAAAATCGTGCCCCAATTCGAATTGGTCTCGCGCTGGACAATGGAATGATGGATGCCATGCATGCGCGGAGTAACGATGACGCGATTCAAAATGCGCTCGAGCCCAATCGGCAGGCGCCAATTGGAATGATGAAAAAGCGTTGCCACTTCAAAGGTAATAAAGAAACAAATCAGCATCGCCGGCGCGATTCCAAATAGCAGCACGGCGATGGACAGGAAACCGGTGGAAAAGAGCATCTCGCCGAAATGAAAACGGGAAGCGGTGCTCACATCCATATCGAGATCGGTATGATGAACATTATGAAACCGCCAGAAAAGCGGGACCATGTGATTGGCCCAATGCCACCACCAATAGGCGTAATCCATAAGAAGCAAGCCGGTGACAATTGAGAGCGGTCCAGGCAACCGGACCCAGTTCAGCAAACCCAGTTGTCGATGTTGCGCCCAGGCAGCGATCGCGATCGGAATTGGCAGCATGGCCCACCGAAGGACTACGTGCGAGGGAATGGAAAGAAGCAGGTTGCGAACAATGCGGCGAAGCAGAGTGACATGTTGGCGGCGCAGCGGAAAACGCCATTGCAACCAAAGAAGAGCGACGAATATTCCGACGACGAGAGGAGTGCCGGCGTAGTCGAGAAGGGGGATCGGCTTCATGAGGCGAAAGCAAACGTTCAACGGTCCGAGGCGGACTGGCAACCGCGCTTAACATTCAACGCTCAACGGCGGAGATTCTTTCTCCTTGAATCCCTGGATGTGGAACGTTGACGCTCGCTCATCGAATGAGGATCTCGATCATTGTTCCAGTGTTGAATGAAGGCCCGCATATCGGGGCATTCCTGCGGCGGTTGCGCGAACGCGCCATGACTGCCGAGATCATCGTGGTGGACGGAATGAGTTCCGACGGCACAGCAGGTTTTGCGGCGACACTTTGTGATCGGCTTCTCCAAACCGCTCCAGGCCGCGCGGGACAAATGAACGACGGCGCGCGCGTGGCGAGCGGTGCGGTTCTCTGGTTTTTGCATGCTGACGTGGCCGTCCCGGACACCGCCATCAGTGACATCGAGCGTGCGCTGCAAGATCGACAAGTGGTAGGAGGCTTTTTTCGGATTCGTCTCCCGGGGAAACGTTTCATCTATCGATTTACCGACGGTCTTGCCCATTACGCCGGTCTGGCGCTGCGAATTCGATGCGGCGATCACGGTCTTTTTTGCCGGCGTGAAATTTTCGAGAAGGTGGGAGGATTTCCGGAAGTGGCCTTGATGGAGGACGCGGATTTTTTTCGCAAACTTCGGAGGGCCGGCCGGATCAAGGTAATCCCGCAACGCATTGTGGTTAGCCCTCGCCGGTACGAGGCGATCGGGCCGGCGCGTTTGACGCTCGCCTTTGGAGTCATCGGGTTTTTGTATTTTCTTAGGGCGCCGCGGCGCGTGCTTCAAACGCTTTACCGGCGGCTGTGTTCCAGATCTTAGCGAAGTCGCTTGCCCTTGCTCAAGAGCTGCGCCCTATTTCAGCGGTCATGGGTAATCTGCGGCTGGGGGTGAATATCGATCACGTGGCGACTTTGCGGCAGGCGCGTTACGCGACCATGCCGGAGTCGAAGAATGCGGAACCGGATATCATTGCGGCCGCGTCCATTTGCGAGCGGTCCGGCGCGAAGGGGATCGTGGCCCACTTGCGGGCGGACCGCCGTCACATGCAGGACCGCGACATTGAACGGCTCCGCGAAAATATCATCACCAAGTTGAACCTGGAAATGGGCAACACACCGGAGATTGTCGATGTTGCGTTGAAAATTTTACCCGATGAAGTCTGCCTCGTTCCTGAGAAACGAGACGAGATTACTACCGAGGGCGGCCTGGATATCATCGGTCAGGGCAAAGAACTCGAGCCTACAATCAAGCGCCTCCAAAACGCTGGAATAAAGGTAAGCCTGTTCATTGATCCCACCCTGGAACATGTCGATGCCGCCCACGAGCTCGGCGTGGAGATGGTTGAGCTGCACACCGGAAAACTGGCGAACGCGTTCGCGGATAAAATCCGCAAACAGGAGCTTGAGAATTTGCAGGCTGCCGCGAAAGCCGCGTCGGAACACAAACTTCAAGTCAACGCCGGACACGGTATCAATTACACAAACATTTCTTTCGTCCGGAAAGTGCCGCACCTGACTGAACTGAACATCGGTCACTCGATTATTTCCCGCGCTGTCTTTGCCGGCCTGGAAAGCGCGGTGCGCGAGATGCTTGCAGCTATGGAGGACTACTCAGGGTGATCTGCCTTAACCGATGCGAACTTGACTGCTTTAAGCAGTCAAGTCTAACGAAATGAGTGTAATTGGGATCGGAGTCGACCTGGTGGAGTGCGCGCGGATTGAGCATTCGCTGGAGCGATTTGGAGACAAATTTCTTCATCGTGTTTTTACCGAAGGCGAAATCGCGTATTCAACATCGATGAAATTTCCGGCGCGACACCTGGCGGCGCGTTTCGCGGCCAAGGAAGCTGTCTCCAAAGCGTTCGGCACCGGGATCGGCAAATCGATGGGCTGGCGCGACATCGACGTACGGAAGAAGGAGAGCGGCGAACCGTATCTCGTTCTCGAGGGCGGTGCGAAAGAGTTGTCGCTTTTGCGAAACCTAACGAAAGCGTCAATTACGCTCAGCCACACCGAGCACCACGCGGTTGCTTGTGTCATTCTCGAAAGCTAGCGATTGTTACAAGTCGGTAATTTTCAGTCTTGCTGGCTCAGTAGCCGCAGGCTATCCAGCGACGAACAGGGAAAAGTATTTCGTTGACAGGGTAATTCCTACCGGGAATGCTCGGCCTCGCGTCGAGTTTCCCCGGCACTATCAAAAATGTAGATACGGCTTGGGATTCTTTCCGCACGGAAACCGCGTTCGTAGGGCCCGCTCGCGTAGGCAGAGATATTTATTATGAACGCTAAGTCAGATTACTCGGTCCGCCCGTCTAAGCTCTCAACTTGGAATACAAAAGCGAAGGTCGCCGCGCTCTTGATTTCCGTCATTGCCTGTAGCCAGGCTCGAGCGCAGTTAAGTTACAGCGTTACAGATCTGGGGACGTTAGGTGGGTCGACGAGCACGTCCAGCATTGCCGGACAACAAAACTCCAACCAGGCCGGCATGATCATTGGATCATCCACCTTGAGTGACAATTCGGAGCACGCGTTTCTTTATGTCAAAGGCCAGATGTACGATCTCAATTGGCTTTGCGACTTGTCGACGAGCGAGTTCAAGGTGCTGACAGTAGCGAAAACGATTAATGATTGCGGTTCGATCATTGGTGAAGGAGTTACAGTTAGCGGCGAAAAGCACGCTTTCCTGCTGACTCCGACGCCGGTCGATGGCGGGAACTGGTGTTATTCTTGTTGCCAGTGGGTTTGGAAGCAACAAAACGGTGGATGGTGGTGGGACGCAGGTTGCCACTGTTACACTTGGCACGGTCCGCCGGGAGATCATCCGCCTTGTCCGCCTCAACCGCCACATTGCTGGTCGTGGCCTTTGCCGTGTCCGGATGGCTGTGGCTGTGACCACGAATGCCTCCCTCCCGAGTGGTCTTACTGCTGTATCAATGGAGTAATCTACGTTCGCCCGACGGCGGAGTGTCAGGCCAGAGGTGGGCAAGGTTACTCGTGCCCCGACGAGGCAATCAAGAATTGCCAGCCGTGTCATTGGTGCTGCGTGAACGGAAAAGTTTTCCGCTCCAACGCTGAGGAATGCCGCAAGAAAGGCGGTCAATGCTTTGGTTCCGAAGAAGACGCGATCAGGAATTGCAAGGCTTGCTGGTGGACCTGCATCGACGGAAAGGGTGTCCAGACCACCTGGGCGGAGTGTGAGAAGAAGGGCGGATGTTACCCGACGAAGGAGGAAGCAGAAAGCCATTGTAAAAAAACCTGCTGGTATTGCATCGATGGGAAGGCGGTAGAAGGGCCGGCGGTGGACGATCCCCGCGTCCGCGGACGCAAGTGCTACGCAACAAAAGAAGAAGCGGAGAAAGATTGTATTCAAGAGTGCTGGGTCTGCATCGACGGCAAACCCGTGAAGGTTACCGAAGCCGATGCCAAAGAGCGAGGCCTGCAATGCTATCGTTCCGCGGAGGAAGCGGGTGCGCATTGCAAGCCATGCTGGTGCTGCCTGCAAGGCCGTGAGGGACGCGAACTCGTTGAAACCACTGAGGCCGAGTGCAAGCAAAGGGGCGGCCAGTGTTACAATTCTCCAGAAGAAGCGCGCCAGCGCGGTTGCAGAATCAAAACGTGCTGGGTGTGCATTGACGGCAAGCCGGTCCAGATCAGTGAAGCGGAAGCAAAGGCTAAGGATCTTCCGTGCTTCACTTCAGCGAGAGAGGCGCAAAGCCATTGTAGGACATGCTGGTATTGCGTAGACGGACAAGTAATTCAAGGGGTCGCGGTGGACGATCCCCGGGTCCGGGGTCGCAAATGCTACGCGACCAGAGAAGACGCGCTAAAGGATTGCCAGGACATGTGGTGGTGCTGCGTCCAGGGACCCGCCGGCATGACAGTTATCCGGTCAACTGAGGCCGAATGTCGTGCGAGAGGTGGACAAGCGTACCGGTCCGAGGAAGAAGCCCGCAGTCATTGCGGCAGACTCTGCTGGGTCTGCGTCGACCGGCAGGTCATGCAAATTTCCGAGGCGGACGCGCAAAAGCGAGATCTGGCGTGTTACAAATCGCGAGAGGAAGCGGCTAGCGCTTGCGACAAAGGAGACAAGGTGTGGTGTTGCATCGACGGGCGCGTTGTACAGTCGACGGAAGCGGAATGCCGCGCCCGTAACGGCAAATCATACCGTAACGAGCAAGAGGCATCCGCCGCCTGCGGAGGCGGCGATCTATGCTTCTCGTGTATCGACGGCAGGGTCGTCCATATCCGTAGATCGGACGCCAACGCGAAAGGCCTTCCCTGCTTTGGTTCCGAGCAAGAAGCCCGCGGCCATTGCGAGCCAGGTGGCCGGTGGTGTTGCATCGACGGACACGTCGTTCAATCGACTGAGGCCGAATGCCGGGCGAGAGGTGGGCGTTTGTTCAACTCGAGAGAAGAAGCGGCTAGCGCTTGCGACAAAGGACCAAAGGTCTGGTGCTGCATCGATGGCCGGGTCGGGCAATCAACTGAAGCGG